>REAG01000101.1 GCA_004294265.1 Cytophagales bacterium
GAAAAACCCAGAACGATTAAAGAAATATTTTAACCATAAAGATATTCAATATGCTGCTTAAAAGTTTATAGTTATAGTACCGTCAGGTTAATAGCATAAATCCTACATTTACAGGTTCAGTACTTGGTATTAAAAATAACGATATAATCATGCCACATTTTAGTTGCTCTGCAACCAGTTTGACAGGTATTGGAACTTATGCCATCGAAGTTACTGCCACAGGAGCAAACATTTCGAATTACGAATTAACAGTTTATAATGTTGTTTTAACAATCACTAAAGCGACCTTAACGGTAACAGCAAATAATTTTAGTAGAGTATATGGCTCAGAAAACCCAACCTTTACAGGCATTGCGTTAGGAATAGTTAATAATGATATGATTACTCAAACTTATAGTTCAACCGCTACAAGTTTAACTGGCATCGGTACTTATGATATACAAGCAACCGCTACTGGTGCAAATATCAATAATTATCAATTAATAACTTTTAATTCTGTTTTAACCGTTACCAAAGCAAATTTAACAGTAACAGCAAATAATTTTAGTAGAGTATATGGCACAGAAAACCCAACCTTTACAGGCATTGCGTTAGGAATAGTTAATAATGATATAATAGATTTGAGTTATACTACAAGTGCTACCGAAACTAGCAATGTAGGAAAATATCAAATAAATGTTACTGCTAGTGGTGTAAATATCTATAACTATGAATTGAAATTAAATAATGGTACATTAACCATAAACTTAGCACCTTCTAACGCAACTGTAACTGGAGCATCAACTATTGGTCCATTAATATCGGTCACAAGCATTACCATATCTGGTACTGGTTTTGTAAATGGTGCAACGGTTACTGTGAATAGCGTTTTACTTTCAAACTTCACGATTGTGGATGGCACTACCATTATTGCTACTTTTCCAGTAGGTACATTACTTGCTAGTAACAATGTGATTTTGGTTCAAAACCCCAACCAAGTGGCAAGTGCAAACACGTCTATAACTATAGAAAATATTCAAATAACTACTAATCTGCCAACATTTCAGTCTAGTAATATTAATATCTACCCCAACCCTTCCACAGGCGCATTTACCATCGAAAGCCCATTGCCTATCAATGAACCAATTGTGATCTATAATATTTTAGGCGTTGCTGTTCAAACCATTTCTTCCAAAGGAGAAAATACTATAAAAATAAGTGGGCTAACAACGGGTATGTATTTGGTACAAATAGGCAGCTTTAAGCAAAAAGTGATGGTAGAGTAGGTTTATAGCTTCAGTTTATATCAAATGACATTAAGGGTAATACGTTATCTCAAATATTCAGAAACTTTTTGGCTAATTACAAGCTTTACAGATTCCCACGTTTGGTTTTTGAGGCTTATTGGGTCTGGACTTTCATCTGCATCTGCAAAATAGGTTATTGCCTGAGGTACGGTAATAAAAAGATTTTGAGAGGCGTATTTTTGTTTGTGAAAGGTAATAAAATCAGATACAGAATAATGTTGTAAGAGCTCTGCAATATCCCAAAAGTCTTTTTTCTTCGCTCTACCCAATACAGCTTGTACTTTCATGGCAATGATGTCTTCTGGAGCAAACAAGCGTATTCCCTCAATTTCGATAGTTGGCTTTATAAGTGGGTGTGGAAATCGAATCATATCTACTTTTACATTATCGATATATCCAAAAATACCAAACGAAGGGTTTGTTATTCTATATTTAAACTTTTGTTGATAAATAGATTCTAGCGTATTTACTATCAGAGTATTATTAAATGGAGAAGTACAAAACATATCTAAATCTTCAGATATTCTATGACCATACAAAAGGGATAAAGCTGTACCTCCAACAAGATAAAAATCTTGCAGCTCAGGTATATCCATGAGTTGCTTTAATAAGGAAAAAGCGTGGGGGTCGACTGTCTGAGTTTGTAACATCTAAATGCTTCTAAAGGTTGTAGTATAACGGCACTTGCCAAATACAAGGCTGTTTCTTGCAAAAATTTGGCATTGAGAAGGGCATGGCTTACTTTTTCATCGCCATAAAAACGCCTACAGTTGCGGATGTCTTCTACATCTCCACGCTCAAAAACTCTTTCAATAACAAAATTGGCATACTTTTCATAATCTAATTTTTCAAAATCTATATCCCAAAAAATTCGCTTACTTAAAATCGGTTTTTCTATCATAACAAAGCAAAGTTAATAAAAATTAGGAATTATCTAATACTGTTAATTTAAAAACAAGTGTTTTCATGGGCTTATTATGCTACTAAAATAAATCCTCTAACTTCAATTCTTGTTCAATGGTGTTGAGGTAATATTCGTTTTTCTGAACCCCATTGTTGCAAAGTAGGGTAATAAATATGTTTTTTTTGGTTTTAGATTGAGTCCACTAAATAGTTAGAATATAATTTTTAGAAAACCCCTTTCTTATTTCCCCAAAGGGGAAAAGTTAAAAAGGAATTGTAATTATTTATTGGAATTTATATATACTAAACGTCATAAATAAATGCGGTTAATAGTTTTAGTTCTTGATTAGATTCTTTAAAATTATTCCAAAATAATTGAAGGTCATATTTAAAATCCGTGGTAGGTGTCTTCACCTGACACACATATACTGTGTCAAGTAAGGACACCAGCCACGGGATAAAGCCAAAAATATAATTGTAATTCGGCAGAGCCGAGCTAATGCTAGAGCGACTTTTGGCATGTTTTAAAAAAAAGCAAGATACTTAAATATTAATGAATAAGCGGATGATTCGTATTTAAAGATAAGCAAAACGCTTAAATGATTATTGGAACAAGCAGCTTGCATCAGTAAGGAGAAGATTAGGATTACTTAAAAAGCACTTTTAATATGCTCCATATCAGCCCAAAAGTCCACCGTAAAAGACACAACGAACCTCTGAAGACCAAACCTGGGATAAGTGTTAAAATGGAAAATCCTTTTGATGAAATTGTTCCTAAGCCTGTTCTAAAACTGGGAGAAATACCTGATTTAGATACATTTAAGTGAATATTTTTGCCAACTTTTATTGACTTTCTGTAACTTAATCCCATATTATAATTTGTGATTATATTGAAATAAAACATTTTAAAAAATAAAATAGAGTAAAAAATACCCTATTTTATTTCGAGTTCTAATTTTTGTTTTAACCTAAATACTTTGCTTTTACTTCTTTTAAGG
>REAG01000102.1 GCA_004294265.1 Cytophagales bacterium
GATTTCTCCCTCTCTTTTGGAGAGGGCTGGGGTGAGGCTTAACGAAGAAATTCCGATTTCTCCCTCTCTTTTGGAGAGGGCTGGGGTGAGGCTTAACGATAATTTATTACTTCCTTTATATAAAATTCTTTCGCCCGAGCATCTTCTAAAACAACCTTTTGCCAACGATAGCAATTCGCTCAATCAAGAGTTTTACAACGAGCTTTTGCACATTATGGGATTGGAAGAAATTAGTGATGGTGGCAAAAAAATAATCGTACGACAACTCAAAGATAGAAACGAAGGCTCATTAATTGAAAATACAATTAATTTATTGGTTGTGCAAGGCAAATGGACGCAAATTAATTATCTTTCTGAGTTTGGAGATACCGAAGAAGAACAAATTTTTAGTATAGCTTTAGAGCTAATTATTACATGGCTTAATAGAGTTTTGTTTTTGAAATTATTAGAAGGACAATTAATAAAATATTACCAAAATTCAGAAAAACACGTTCCTACAAATGCTGTCAATCCTGCGTTTTTACATTCTAATTTTATTTTTGATTTTAATGATTTAGATGAACTATTTTTTGAAGTTTTGGCACTCGAAACTCACCAACGCAGCCAAAATGTAAGTCAAAAATATGGTAATTTACCTTACTTAAATAGTTCGCTTTTTGAAGAAACCGACCTCGAAAAGCAAACTTTTCATATCAATAGCCTTAAACACAGGCTTGGGATGCCTTTTTATGAACAAACTGTACTAAAAGATATTCACGGAAAAACGATTACAGATAAAAAAGGACAAGAGAATAAAATTGCCTCCAGCACGCTCGATTATTTGTTTCGGTTTTTGGATGCCTACGATTTTGCGAGCGAACCCACAGGTGAAATTCGTGCCAATTCTAAAACTATGATTAATGCGGCAGTTTTAGGTTTGATTTTTGAAAAAATAAATGGCTATAAAGATGGCTCATTCTTTACGCCAGGTTTTGTAACAATGTATATGTGTCGAGAAACGATTGCAAGGGCAGTTGTTCAAAAATTTAGCAATCATTTTAAAGAAAAGTTTGAAAATATCAGCGATTTGAAAAGTTATATTGCTTCAAAAATCAAATGGAATGAAGTTTATAAACTCAATGAAATTGTAAATAAAGTAAGAATTTGCGACCCTGCCGTAGGTTCAGGGCACTTTTTAGTATCGGCTCTCAACGAACTTATTGCCATAAAATCTGAGCTAGGAATTTTGGTCGATAAAAATAATCATATTATTCAAGGTCTTTCTATAAGAATTGATAACGATGAATTAGAGATTAACATTTTTGGTGAGATATTTAATTATAATTTTCATAATAAGTTACACCAAAATATTCAAGAAACTATTTTTAATGAAAAGCAAATTTTAATCGAAAATTGTATTTTTGGAGTTGATATAAATGCCAAATCAGTGATGATTTGCAGATTACGACTTTGGATTGAACTTTTGAAAAATATGTATTACCGCCCCCAAGCCCCCGAAGGGGGAATGAAGGAAATTAATTCAGACTTTCCAGGTATTTTAAACTTAAATAATCTCAAGCTCCAAACTTTACCCAATTTAGATATAAATATTAAAGTAGGCAATTCGCTTGTGAGCCGTTTTGATTTGAAAAATAACTTTTTGAGTAAAAATGAAGCCTCTCGCAAAAAACAAACCTTACTAATTAATAAATACAAAGAAGCTGTATTTTTATACAAAAAAGTAAACGATAAAAAACTCAAAACTCAAGTAATAAAACAAATAAAAGAACTCAAAGAAGAGTTTAAAGATTTGGTAATTCCCAATGATGCCGACTACAAAAAACTCAAAGAAACCAAAGGCAAACTAGAGCAAATAGTGATGACTTTTGATAGCAAAGACCGTGAAATGCGGGAGCAGTTGGTGGTTCAGTTGGCTCATTACGAAAATGTAGTAAAAGAAAAACAGCAAACCTTGTACGGAAATGCCTTTGAATGGCGGTTTGAGTTCCCAGAAGTATTGGATGAAAATGGTGATTTTATAGGCTTTGATGTAGTGGTAGCAAATCCGCCATATGGGGTGAAAATTAAAGAAAGTCAATTAACTCATTTTAAAATATTTTATAGTTCATTTGAATATCAAGTTAATTCTTATGTTTTGTTTTACGAACAAGGAATAAAATTATTAAGCATTGATGGTTTTTTAGATTACATAACACCTGCAACATTTACTTATCAACATTATTTTAAAAAAATAAGAAGTGTTTTAGATGAAAAATCTATTATTAGAATTAGAAAATATCAGTTTGAAGTATTTAAAGAAGCGAATGTTGGAGATACAGTTTCATATTTATTACACAATAATAAAGTATTTGAAAATAAAGTAAAAATAGTAAATTCAAATACTGAATTGCTAAATAGTTCTAAATTTAAAGAAATTGATAGAGATAATTTATATTTTAAAGATGGAAGTTATAACTTAAATAATTTAAAAGTTGATATTGAAAAAATAAATTCTAAATCTATATTGCTTGGAACTATTGCAAAGATTATTATGGGTATAAAACCATATCAAGTTGGTAAAGGTACGCCTAAACAAAATTCAGCCTCATTAATTAATCGTGTTTTTTCTTCAACATTTAAAAAAGATAATACATTTTTAAAATATATTATTGGTAAAGATTTCAATCGCTATTGTTTTAATATTTTGGAGGATAGATTTTTGTCATATGGCAAATGGCTTGCAGAACCAAGAGAAAGTGCTAGTTTTTTTACTGATAAAATCATAATTAGACAAACTTCGGACAGAATAATTGCAAATTTTGATAATTTGAAATTAATAAATTTGAATAATGTATATAATGTTACTTTAAATGTTAAAGAATTTGAATTAAAATATATTTTAAGCATTTTAAATTCAAAATTAGTAAATGCAATATACCAGTCGATTTCTCAAGAAAAAGGCAGATTGTTTGCTGAGGTAAAGAAAATTTATTTAGAAAAACTTCCCATTCCTAACATTCCCTTAAAAGCCCAAAAACCATTCGTCAAATTAGTTGATAAAATATTAATTGCCAAAGAAACCGATCCCAAAGCAGATACACAAATTTGGGAAAACGAAATAGATACTATGGTGTATGAACTTTATCAACTTACAACTGAAGAAATAGCAACCGTGGAGGAAAGTTTTGGTAAGAAATAA
>REAG01000103.1 GCA_004294265.1 Cytophagales bacterium
CTTTTTGGAAAAGAATCGCCTTATATTTTAACGCCTTTAAAATCGTTTACGATTAACGGTTTTAATTTAGATTTCATCCCTGATGGAAGAATAAAAATACCAGAATCATTTCCTATGATTACAATTTTAGAACATATTCCAAAAGGAAAATCTAAATTTACAGGATATGATACTTTATTAAACTACAAATATATCAAAGATAAAGTGTTCTATATCAATGATTTAGGAGAAGAAAAATTTTATACGCAAAAGGAACTTTCTAGGATTATTCAAAAAAATCATATAGAACATAAAACTTACTTTTTAGGAACTGATAAGGCGGGAAGAGATATTTTGAGTAGGCTGATATTCGGCACAAGAATTAGCTTAGGAATAGGTTTAATTTCAGTAATAATTTCACTTTTTGTAGGAATCACAATGGGAGCTTTTGGTGGATTTTTGGGAGGCACAACCGATCGATTTGTGATGTGGTTAATGACTGTTGTGTGGTCTATTCCTGGTATTATGTTGGTAATTGCCATTAGTTTAGCGTTGCAAAGTAAAGGTATTTGGGTAGCTTTTGTTGCGGTTGGACTTACAACTTGGGTTGAAATTGCACGAGTTGTGCGTGGTCAGATTTTGAGTTTAAAAGAAAAAAATTACGTTGAGGCTGCAAGGGCATTAGGAATTAAAAATTTTAATATCGTAATAAAACATATTTTACCTAATTTAATGGGTCCGATTATTGTAATTGCAACTTCTAATTTTGCATCCGCAATTCTTACAGAAGCGGGTTTGTCATTTTTAGGTTTGGGCGTTCAACCACCTACTCCGAGTTGGGGAATGATGGTAAATGAAGGATTTCACTCAATGGCAATTTTAAGTAGCGGCTGGCATTTAATTGTGTTACCAAGTGCTGCAATTAGCCTTTTGGTGCTGTCGTTTAATCTTTTTGGAAATGGACTTAGAGATGCTTACGACCCGCAAAAAGCAAATAAATGGTAAAAATTTAGGATAAATGAAACTTTATGTTTTAATTTACACATAAAGTACATTAAAACTAATTTTACTAAATAACAAAAACAAATATTTTATGAAAAAGAAGGTAATTTTCATTTCTACATTAGCAATCGGTACAGTATTAAATTTTAGCTCTTGTAAAAAGAATTCAGATGCCATTGAGCCAGATAAAGAAGGAATAACAATAGCAGATGAGTTTGCGGCAACGTCCCAAAGTAAAGATAATAATGATGTTGAAGGTAATATTAGCGATGCACTTTCCGATATTAATCAAAAAGTAGCAGCTTCTAATAGTTTAAGAACAGAAGAGTTCAGTTGTTCGGGGATTAATTTTTCAGAAACAACAATTACTGGCACAAGAAAAAAGTTTAATATTACTTATAATTCAGCTACAAATAGAGATTGTAAGGGTATTTTTAGAGAAGGAAATGCTTCTGTAGAGTTAGTTGAAGGAACTTCGTTTGCAGGTATGAATGCTAAATGGATTATAACTGTTTCAAACTATAAAGTAAGAAGAGAATTTACTCAAACTTTAATGAATGGCGTTTGGACTGTTACTAATTTAACAGGTGGAATTGCAGGTAACGGCACTCAAGTAGAATATGCCATTAACGGGAATGTTAATGTAGATTTTTTAAATGATTTAGGCGTTGGCGTTGGAACAAGATCTTGGATATTATCAGAGAAAAAGGCGTATAGCAGTACAAAATCACCATCAAATTTACCAAATTCGTTAACAATTACAGGTACTGGCGGTGCAAACGGAAACGTAATTAGAACAGGAATAAATAGAAATGGTAATAATTTTACTTCTGTGATTACATCACCTATTGTGTTTTCTTACTGCGATGCAGCTGTTGGATATAGATATCAATCAGGAACTAGAGTGCATACTTTAGAACGTGAAAAAGGCAATGTTGTTAGAACTGAAACAATTTCAAGAGATGCTAATTGTATTAATACTTATTCTTTAACTTTAGAGAAAAACGGAAAAACTAAATCTTATACAGTTAATTTTTAGTTTTTTTGTACTTTTTAATATTTAAAAACATTCTTAAACTATTTTAAAATGTTTTACTAAAAATCACAATAAATTCTGTGAATATAAAATATTCTGTGTTTATTGTGATTTTTATTTTTAGACTTTTTGTAGTTTGAAATTATTGAATAGCCCATTTAATTACCAAACACTAAAAAAACTACTTTTTGGGTTCCTTTCCTCTAAAGAAAAAGGTTAGTTATAAGGTTTTGAAAGAAATATTTGTGTTTTACCTTTATAATGTATCTACATGGGCTGTTCTATGAAATTATTATAAAACAAATACTATTTCAGCCTAATATGAAAACATTATTTTGGTATTCAGCTGAAAAAACTTAAAACTTAATTTTCTAACTAAATATTTTTTTCAAGGTATATTTATACTTTAGAAATTTTAAATAATTCTTTAAATTAAGTACATATATATTTTTTTATTTATCATAGATATTTATATTTGCATATCTATAAACATTTATTTATGAAATGTTTAATTTTGACAATAACATTTGGTTTAATGTTTGCTTGTAACGATTCTAAAGTAAAAGAAGATTTAGCAAAAATTCAAATATATTTAGAGCAATTAAAACAGGATCATGCCAAATTAAGAGATGATCATAACCAGTTAGTGAAAGATGCAATTAAAGCTGAACTCAAAGCTGAAGATGCACTTGAAGGTTCTAAAATGGACTAAATTTGAAAAATGCTTTAAATTTTATTTTAAAGCATTTTTTTATTCACTTTAATTTTATTTAAAATTATTATTTTACCCTAAAACTGAGTTTTTTTATGTCAATGTCTTCTATTTTAAGTAATTTTTTGTCTGCACCCGTTTTATTTTTCTTTTTGGGTTTGATTGCTGTGATGGTTAAATCAGATTTAGAAGTTCCACCAGCTATTGCAAAATATTTTTCTTTATACTTACTTTTTGATATTGGAATAAAAGGCGGTCAGGAGCTTTTTCATAGTGGATTTACAACTGATATTTTAGTGATAATGTCGGCTTGTATAGTCATGTCTTTAATCGTTCCTGTTGTTGCATTTTATGTTCTAAAAATAAAATTAGATGTTTTTAATGCTGGAGCAATTGCAGCAACTTATGGTTCGGTAAGTGCGGTAACT
>REAG01000104.1 GCA_004294265.1 Cytophagales bacterium
CAAAATACGCATTGCGTTTTTTTGTATTGTTAGGTTTCGACAATACAAAATACGCAGTCTTATTTTATCCCGCTTTTTTCTCGAGCATTATTAATTGATTCACTTTCCGTAGTGTACTCAAAACGACACTATGGATTAATAAATAATTTTTAGTCTCCGACTAAATCATAAAACAAAAATAATCCTTTTTTTATTTTTTGAGTTAAAAACTACAATTTAATTTGCTAATCCGTAGTCAGCCGCCCTCAATACCAACACACAAGACTACGGATAAGTGGAGATAATTTATTTTTTTAAAACCAAATTTAGTACTAAACCCACTCGCCTTCGTTTGCAATGGGGCAGATGAAATATTTATTCTTGACGAATATTATACTTTTTTTCTAAACAAGCTTTAATAAAACTTCATAAACATAAGGACTTTTTTATATTATCACCGTTAAAAACGATTAACTCAACTTCCACTGTTGCAAACAAGGTTTGAAAAGGGTTTTTAAAGTAATTTTAGGATTTTAGAGGTTTTCCTAATTTGTAATCAAAGTAAAAAGTAATTTATCAAAAAAATAAAAAACGTAAGACTTATAAAAAGTCTTACGTTTTTAAAATGTAAAGATTAGTGTTTTGCCAAATAGTCAGCAGTGCCAACAACAGTTGCTTTCAAAGCATCTTTACCTTCGCTCCAGTTTGCTGGGCAAACTTCACCAAATTTATCGTTATGAATAATGGCATCCAAAGTTCTAATTTGCTCATCAATACTTCTACCGATTGGGAAAAAGTTGATTTCTTCGTGCATCACAACGCCTTGTTTGTTTATCAAAAAAGTACCTCTAAATGCTATTGGAGCACCTTCAAATATCATTTCGCCTTCTTCATTATAGGCATATTGTCCGCCCAAAACACCATAATTAGTAGCAATAGTTTTGGCTGTATCTGAAACTATGGGGAATGTAACTCCGCCAATTCCGCCTTTATTTTTAGGGATACTCAACCAAGCCAAATGAGAATTTTCAGTATCGGTACTGCAACCAATAACTACGCAATCTCTTTTTTCAAATTCAGCTAATTTAGCTTGAAACGCATGTATTTCAGTAGGACAAACAAAAGTAAAATCTTTTGGATAAAAGAAAAAACAAATATATTTTTTTCCAATATAATCGTTTATAGAAAAGTTATCAACGATTTCATCGCCATTGACAACAGCACTTGAGGTAAATAATGGAGCTTTTTTTCCAACTAATGACATAATTTTTATATTTTAAGTTAATTTTAAATTTAATTCAAATGTAACAACACAACCGAAATATTTGTTCAATTATCCGAAATATTTATTAAAATTTATATTATTTCATAAAAAAAGCTCTCGTTTCCGAAAGCCAATTTTTATGAATTATGAATTATGAATTATGAATTATGAATTATGAATTATGAATTTGCTTACGCTTGATTTTGTTATTAACTTATAAATAACCGATTAATAATTATTAACTATTAACAAATTACGAATTACTAATTACTAATTAGAAATTTGTAATTACTAATTACAAATTGCTAATTACAAATTACTAATTACTAAGCTAATACGCTTTCAGCCAAAACTATCAATTTGTTTTTTTGCATTTCTACCAATCCTCCCGAAATATTAAAAATTTCAGTTTCTTTGCCAGTTCTTACTTTAAGTTTGCCAGCTACTAGTGCTGCAACTATCGGAGCATGGTTATTTAATATTTCAAATGAACCATTTGCACCAGGAAATTGAACTCCATCGGCTTCACCATCAAATATTTTTTTATCGGGAGTTACTATTTCTAATTTCATTTATTTCAGATTGTGAGATTGTGAGATTGTGAGATAGATGTGAGATGTGAGATTGTGAGATGTGAGATTGTGAGATTGTAAGATGTGAGATTGTGAGATTTATTATTTTCTCACTTCTCACTTCTCACTTCTCATTTCTCATTTCTCATTTCTCACCTCTCACTTCTATTTTGCTTCAGCAAGCATTTTTTCGCCTTTAGTTTTGGCTTCTTCAATAGTTCCCACTAAGTTGAAAGCAGCCTCAGGTAAATGATCAAATTCGCCATCCATGATTGCATTAAAGCCTTTAATAGTGTCTTTTATATTTACCAAAGCACCTTTTAAACCTGTAAATTGTTCTGCCACATGGAAAGGTTGAGAAAGAAATCTTTGAACTCTTCTAGCTCTATGAACCACTTGCTTATCTTCTTCTGAAAGCTCATCCATACCCAAAATGGCAATAATATCTTGCAACTCTTTGTATCTTTGTAATATTTCTTTTACTTTTTGAGCAGTATTATAATGTTCTGCACCTACAATTTCAGCTGTCAAAATTCTTGAAGTTGAATCCAATGGATCAACAGCAGGGTAAATACCAAGCTCAGCAATCTTACGAGAAAGTACGGTTGTAGCATCCAAATGGGCAAATGTAGTAGCTGGAGCTGGATCAGTTAAGTCATCCGCAGGCACATAAACCGCTTGAACTGAAGTAATTGAACCTTTTTTGGTAGAAGTAATACGCTCTTGCATCGTTCCCATTTCAGTTGCCAATGTTGGCTGATAACCTACCGCAGAAGGCATACGACCCAATAAAGCCGAAACTTCCGAACCTGCCTGTGTAAATCTAAAAATATTATCTACGAAAAATAAAATATCTTTTCCTGGACCATCGCCATCGCCATCTCTGTAATATTCAGCAATCGAAAGACCTGTTAAAGCCACTCTTGCTCTTGCTCCAGGCGGTTCGTTCATTTGTCCGAAAACAAATGTAGCTTGTGATTTTTCTAATTCGGCATAATCAACACTTTCCAAATCCCATCCGCCTTCTTCCATCGAGTGTTTGAATTTATCGCCATATTTTACGATTCCTGCTTCAATCATTTCACGCAGCAAATCATTCCCTTCACGAGTTCTTTCGCCAACGCCTGCAAAAACCGAAACTCCTGCATACGCTTTAGCAATATTATTAATTAATTCTTGAATTAAAACCGTTTTTCCTACACCAGCACCACCAAATAATCCAATTTTTCCTCCTTTTGCATAAGGCTCAATTAAATCAATAACCTTGATTCCTGTAAATAATATTTCGGTTGAAGTTGTTAAATCTTCAAATTTTGGAGCATCTCTGTGAATAGAAAGTCTTTTTCCTGTTGGAATATCTTTTAATCCATCAATAGGCGTTCCTGTAACATTAAATAATCTTCCTTTGATGCTTTCGCCTGTTGGAACCGAAATTGGAGTACCTAAATCAAGAGCTTTCATGCCTCTGTAAAGCCCTTCTGTACCTTCCATAGCGATAGTTCTTACTCTATCTTCACCCAAATGCTGCTGACATTCAAGAACCAATTTTGTGCCATCAGGACGTGTGATTTCTATACCATCGAGGATATTTGGCAATTGGCGTGATTCCTCAAAACTTAAATCCACAACTGGACCAATTACTTGTGTTATTTTTCCGAAATTTGACATATATGATTTTATATATAATATGCTTTTAACAATATTAAATGCGAAATTAGTTTAAAAATATTTGTAGCCAAAAAAATAATAAAAAAATCTGATATTTAATTCTTTAAAAACATAAATCGGTATCATTCGCTTTAATTTTAAATATAAAATAAGTTTAAAATCAAATGCAATTTTCAATAAAAAAACAAAATAACTTAAATAAAGATATTAAACTTAACTCAATTTTTAATATAATTATAAAAATTTTGATAACTTTACTTAATATTTAGTATTGCGAACTAAATTTAAAAGTTTGATAAGTAAATTTGTTCACGTCTAAAGTTTTTTTAAAACTATTAATTATTTTTTAAAAGTCGATTATTATTTATACTTTTAAATTATAAATCAAAATATTAAATCTAAAAAAAATGAAAAAAATATTTATATATTTAGCAATCTTACCTTTTTTATCTTGCGTTCCTACAAGAAATGATGATAAATTAACTCCAGACAAAAAATATGAATTTGATGATTTAACTTTTAATGAAACTGTAATTCTTACTTCTGATAAAGCTATTAATAACGCTTCTGGTTCTAATGGTTCTTTTTATTCAATCTTAAACAGAGAAAATACCTCAAATTACAATTCTCTAACTAATTTTAGATTAGCCGACTTAAATATTACTGCATCTGGGGCTAATATGTTTTTAAAATCAGGTAATGTAAATTCTGAAGAGATATATTTCATACCATCTAATGTTGTTTTCAATGTGATAACTGCAAATGAAATTCAATTCTTTGAAACAAATTTATGGAATACATCAGCTAAAATTTCAGCAATAGGAAATAACTTTATTTTTAAAACAAAAGATTCTAAATTCAAAGGAGTTATTGAAATAAAAACAATCGAAAATGTTGAATCTAAAACAATCAATATTCAAACAAAAAATGTATCTATTCGGATCAAAACAGTAAAAATTTAAGTTTTGGAAAAGAAGCTAAAACCTAATTTTTTTGAAAATGTATATGAAGTTGTAAAACTTATTCCTAGCGGCAAAGTAACTTCTTACGGAACTATTGCTGCATATTTAGGTTCAAAAGGAAGTGCAAGAATGGTGGGTTGGGCAATGAATAATGCTCATGGAAATCCTGAAATTCCTGCCCACAGAGTTGTAAATCAAAAAGGATTATTGACTGGGAAGTTTCATTTTGAAGAATCTAATACGATGCAAACTTTATTAGAAAGCGAAGGTTTAATGATTGAAAACAATCAAATCCTAAACTTAGAAAATCACTTTTGGAATCCTCAAACTGAATTGATTTGATTTAAAAATTACCTTTTTTTATTTAAAAAAATTAAATTATTGTTTTAAAAAAAAGCATTAATAATATTGAGTCTAATAAATATTTACAATTAAATTTTCATAAAACCCTTTTCTTATTTCCCCTATAGAGAAAAGTTTTCAAGGAATTTGTAATTATTTATTAGACTTTATATAATGTAAAATTAA
>REAG01000203.1 GCA_004294265.1 Cytophagales bacterium
ATTTACTTAATTGGTCTAAAACCCAAAACAAAGAATTTAGATTCACACCAACTAAGTTAAATATGTTGCAAATGAGCTTTGATGTAGTACGATTGCTAAGCCCATTGGCAAATCAAAAGCAAATTAGTATTGAAAATTATACCGAAAACGAATTTGTAATAGCCGATAAAAACATGACAGAATTGATTTTAAGAAATATAATTTCTAATGCCAATAAATTTACCAATATTGGGGGTATTATTACTATCCAGACTCATGTTTTTGATGATGATTTGCTTACCATAGAAATTTCCGATAACGGAATAGGTATGAAACCCGAAGTTTTAGAATTATTAAATAACAATAATTTTTTATCAAACCACAGAAGGAACACTCAAAGAACGTGGATCCGGTTTTGGTTTGATGTTTTGCAGAGCATTTACAGAAAAAATGGGCGGAAAAATGCACATTCATAGTGTCTTTGGCGTTGGAACTAAAGTTATAGTAGAACTTTCGCTTGTAAAATACGGATTAGTTGTCAGTTAATATTACTAAATACTACCATTTTTTAGTTCTCTTAGAATATTTATTTTATGCAAAATAAAAATTGTCTTTAAATAAATGATTCAACTCTAGATGTATTCTAAAATTAAAATCATGAAAATAATTCCTAAAACTTAAACCGAATAGAAATATCATATTTAAAAGGCGAAATACCCAAATTCGCTCCCCTATTATCTGCTCCTTGTTGATTGCCAACAGTATTTAAAATTTCGTTTGGAAATTCTTTTGGTAATGTTTTGCCAAAAAGTGTTTTTTCAGAATTAAAATTTAAAGTATTAATGGAAATTGATGGCACAATTTGAATATTATATTTTAAATTAATAGGCAGCCGCAATCCAAAAGTAAAACCTAGTTGCGATTGCCCAATAGTAATTTTTGTTTTTGCATTTTTTATCAATTCCCTCTCGTTGTTGTTAGGTGCAAAAGTATGGGTTGTATCAAAAATGATGCCTAAATGCGGCTCAATATGAATATTTCGGAGCAGCATATAGGTTTTGCTAAATCCAATTTCAATGCCTTTGCTTTCAGCTTTGTAGGTTGTAGGACTATTTCCAAACTTAACTGTTCCAAAACCCAAATAGCCTTGCACATAAAATTTGAGTTGAGAAACATTAAAAATACTTGCTAAATTTATATCCAATCTTACAAAAGGTCCTTGTAATCTTTGATAAAACCAACCTGCATTAAAACTGATGCCCGCATCTTGGTCTTGCTCTATCATCATGCCAGGATATAATTTTTTGCCACCTTCTTGGTAAAATCGAGTGGGAATTGAAGTTCCAGTAGCATCATTTCTATTATCAATCACATTTTTTGAGGCTCTAATTACACCTTTGAAAGTAGGAATTTTTTTATCGTCCGCCCCTTGCACAAGCTCGTAAACCATAAAACGCTGGTCTATTTTTACGTCTTCTTTCTTACCAATTTTGGCAGAAAGCGGACGGGTTTCAAAAATCGAAGTTTTAACTCTCAGGCTTCTATCTTGAGCAGCAAACTGTTGTAATGCACGCTCCGAAGCCTCTTTATGTAACATTTGAACTAACTTGTCATCCGAATAAATAGGATTAAATTTAGCCTGACTTCCGTCTAAATTCGACAAATAAGCCATTTTTGAATACTTAAATGGAATGGTCATTTTTTGAAAATAAGTTGGGTTATTCCACGCATTTTCATAAAAAGTTTGTTGCAAAGAATCGTTCCATTGCACTTTGTAGCAATAAGCAACGGCATTCCCTCTGTACCCTTGTTGTGTTCGTAAAACTCGTACAGGTTTTTGTTTTCTGAGCCTAGCCAAACGCTCATTTTGAGCATCCAAACGGTCGTAATAATCCTCGTAAGTTTCAATTCCTTGAAAATCAAATACAACAATATATGATTTTTTTATCAACTCTTCCCCCGCATCCTCCAATGCCGCTACGCCACGCACACCCGCTTTTGCCCGCATCACATCATTGTCCGAAGCATTATAAAGTCCTCTTTTGGCAATAAAATCCATATTAAATTTGCCATCTTTTTGCTGATTATACCATTTTGAAATTACTTTTTTAGAAATATCTTGACTCAAAATTAAATTTGAAATTGATGAACTGTTCAAACCAACACTTGAATTAGTCTTTAGCAAAAACTCATTTTCCAAATTATGATTATCAAATTTTGGATTAATTTCGGTTTTTTGAAAATTAGAACGCATTTGAGAATTATATTTTTCTTCAGGTCTATCCAACATCAAATAGGTAACTGAGGGGCGATAATATTTTTCAAAACTAGGATTCAACATTTCTTGACTACATACAGTGCCAAATTCAAATAAGAAAAAATATATATATATATAGTGTTTCATCAAAAAAAAGAATTTATAAAATTTCTTCAAATTAACGAAATCAAAATTGATTAGTTAATAAAACCACCTATAATTTAATTAAATTGTAATGATTTAATGAAAAAAAAGATTAAAATTCAAAAAAAATAAAAAATAATTTGCTTAATTATTGAAGTATGTTTTTTGTTTTGATTTTTTTATGATAGTTTCGCACTCAAATTAATAAATCAAACATTATCCAATGGCAGCAAATGCATTAGATTTCATTGTTCCAAAGACGGACGCAATGAGGGCAAGATATAAACCAGGAGCGAAACCTTCTTTTGGTCATTTTGTAGAAGATTATTGTAACCAACGCATAGATATCAAAGGAAACTTTGAAGATTTTATGAAAGCGAGAGGTACTTATTTTGACTATACACTCACCGCCCATCATATAAAATTCTTTTTCACTCGTATGATTCCAGAAGTGGTTTTGCATACAAAAGCACAAGATGAAAGAATTGTAAGAGAACATTACGACAGAGGAAACGACTTTTTTGCAGCCTTTATGGGTCCAAGAATGGTTTATACTTCAGGTATTTGGATGGATCCCAAAACTGAATCTTTAGAGCAAGCTCAAGATAGAAAAATGCAAATGGTGTGTCAAAAATTACACATGAAGCCAGGCGATAAACATTTAGATATCGGTTGCGGTTGGGGAACATTGATTACTTATGCCGCTAAACATTTCGGAACTGATTCTACGGGCGTAACTATCGCTCAAGAAGGACACGACTGGGCAATGGATCAAATTCGTAAACATGGCGTTCAAGATAAAGCCAGAGTTTGGAGAATGGATTATAGAGATATTCCTAAAGTTAAATTCGATAAAATTACTTGTCTTGAAATGGGCGAACACGTAGGTATTCGTAAATTTCAAACATTTATCAACCAAATATATGATTTATTAAACGATGATGGTATGTTGTATTTACAACAAGCCGGACTTCGTGCCAATCCTGGTCTTTTTGCTAAAGGTCCACATTGGGAAGATTTAGTTTGGGGTTTATATATGAACGAATATATTTTCTCGGGAGCTGATGCTTCAACTCCGCTTGGTTTCTTATCTCAATCGCTTCAAGATGCCAATTTTGAAGTAAATACAGTTGAAAATATTGGTATTCATTATTCACATACTATTCACAGATGGTACTACAACTGGGAGTCAAACAAAGAATTTGTGTTGAGCAAATACGGAGAATGGTGGTTTAGAATGTGGCAAATATTCTTGCGTTGGTCTGTAGATATAGCCGCTCATGGTTCTTCTACTTGCTGGGCAATTATTGCACACAAAAATTACAATGCTACGGATAGAAACAAATATATCGGTCATGGTAATTTGAGCGAACGCATGATAGATTTGAAAAATCCTATTGAATTGAAAGTGTAGAAATAGTTATGAATTATAATTCATAACTTATAATTAAAAAAAGACTTTGGAGCAATTCAAAGTCTTTTTTTTGTTTGTGGATGCAAGAGAAAATATTGTTTTTATTTTTTTAATAACTCTTCTAACAATTCAATCTGACGTAAAAGAAGTATATTTTGTTCTTTGTAAGAACTATTTTCACTTTTGAGTAATTTAATTTCGTTTGATAAGTCTTTTGTTAATTCATCATTATTTGCATAATAATATAAATTACCAAAAAGAATACCAGCTCCCGCTTGCCCGCTATTATTACTATTTTTAACTGAAACTGTATCTGGCAAAAACTCGTGTAGAGGAACATCCAATGCGAAAGCATATTTTGCAAGCTCTTCTATACTTGGCGATGATTCATTTCGTTCAATTCTTGCATAAGTACTTGGACTTATACCCATTAAATCAGCCATTTCTGCTTGATTAAGCCTTCTTTCATCTCTAATTGAACATAATTTTGTTCCGATTTTCAGCTTCATAATATTTGAATTTTAATATTTTATACGAATATTGACTGCAAATATACACTTTTTGATTACTTAAACTTTATTTTAAAACTTCTATTTTGCAATGTAATAAAACTAACCACTATGGAAATTTTCAAAAAGATATGTATTGCTTTTTTATTAGCAAATTCATTTATAAAAGCTCAGACTTCAAATACCTATCCTTTAAATGGAAACGTTGGAATTGGGACAACTACCCCGCAATCAAAATTACAAATATCTGGTGGCAAATTATTAGTGCAATATAATCAAAGTCAATTTACATCAACTGCTTTAGACGATATTAATGGGAACTTGGGTTCAAATGGTATAGTTTCCAATTTTGGTGGGGATTTGCATTTGAGAGATTTTCATGGAATTGTAATTGATAAAAATGGAGGCGGATGGTCTGGTGATTTGCAAGGTTCGCCAGGATATAGTGGAGTAAATCCTCAAAGTGGCTGTTTTGCAGTAAGAACAAGAATTGGAAACACCCAATTTAGATCTGATTTTATTATTCGATTTAACGGAAATATAGGAATTGGAACCACAAACCCAGAAACAAAAGTAGATATACAACATGGGGATGATATTGGTTTAAGAATTAAAAACGCAAATGGAAATGGAATTTCTTTTGGAGTAAAATATCAATTAAACTATCCTATTTGGCCAGCCAATCAGTATGATTCATATATTTATGCGCATCAAACAAACTCTAATACTGCAGGCGGAAACTTAGCTATTGCCAATGCCTCATCTGGTAAATCTATAAAATTTATTACAACCAGAGCTTCAACAGACCCAAATCCGGGCAACCAAGGGACGGCAATGGAAATTTTACCAAGTGGACAAGTAGTAATATATGAGAAAAATTTTACGGGTAACAGAAAAGCCTCAGCAACAGCAGCTTTGCTTTCAGTAGATGGCGAAATTCATGCAAAAAAGGTAGTAGTAACAAATGCTTTTGCAGATTATGTGTTTGAAAAAGACTATAAATTATTATCATTAGAAGAATTGGAAACTTATATTTCTAAAAATCATAGGTTGCCTAATTTACCTTCGGCAGTAGATGTTGAAAAAAACGGGTTAGATACAGGTGAGATTTTAAGACTTCAAATGGAAAAAATTGAAGAACTAACACTTTATTTATTAGAACAAAAAAAAGAAATTGAGAACTTAAAATCGTGTTTAAAATGAGGAAAATCTTTTTTATAAATTTATTTTTAGTAACATTATTAACAATTGCACAAACAATTAATATTGACTACAATTATGTAAATAATCCAGCCAATAGAGATGGAAAATATATTAAAGTATGTGGTAATTTCTTTTCAAATGATGGAATAACACCCGCCATTTTTATTAATTACGATCCTTTAATGTTTCCAAATTCAGAATTATTAATTGAAAACTGTTTTATTTCTGGTAAAGGAGGTAGAAATAGATATACTGGTGGTATATTTCCTGATTGGATATACGATAGAGTTTTAATAGGTCAGAACCCTGATTTTAGAAACCATAAAATAACAATCCGTAATTGTATTTTTATGGGTCAAAACCCCAACATACGGTGTTTTATTAATCCAAGTATTATAAAGTACAGAGGTATAAAAGATAAATTTATTTTTGAAAACAACTCATTAGAAAATGTAGGTGGTGTTTGGATAGAAGGTATGAATTGGGATGATTTTGGAATAATTTCAAACGCACTAGTAAAAGTTCGTTTTAACAAAGCTAAAAATATTGACACTAGGTATTCAGATGGCAACAACGGATATTTACAGCCTTGCGAAGAGTGTGCAAATCTTTGGCATTTTGAAAGTCCTCGCCCAATCATGGAAAAAAAAGATTTTGGGGTTGGTAATTGCAAATTCTTCCAAACGGCACAAATGCTTGGAATGAGTAATTCTGAAATAAGTTGGAATGAAATAATTAACGAACCAGAAAAAAGTCAAGCTGGTGATATTATAAGTTTATATGAATCAAGCGGAATTTCAATATTAGACCCGATTAAAATTCATAATAACTATATAAGTGGATCATATCCTTTTCCTGCAAATGCAGATGGTATATTTCCTGCTGGTGGAATTATTGTAGCTGATGGCGAAAGCGGTAGCCACATACCTCAAAATTTGAATAAATCGCAATGTTTCACTGAAACATTTAATAACCAAGTTTTATCTACTAATTTTTACGGTGTTTATGTGGGTAATGGGCATCATCATTTTGTTCATGACAATACAATTATTTCAACTGGAAAACTTAGAAATTCAAACGACTTCTTAGCTTCAATAGTCAAAATGAGAAGAAATGATGCTGGATCACCTTTGGCAGGTATTTGCATTGCGCCTCATCCAAATTCTGGTTGGTGTACAACAGAATGCTTACTTAAATTCAAAGTTAATGGTCAAATTTTAAGTATATCTGGATGTGGTAACAACAATTGGTGTAATAATTTATTTTCTGACAATAAATCAGAAAATAATTTAGTAATGTGGGACACATTTAAAATTTGGAACGATATTGCGGTGGATTCCGTCTCAAATGGAAATAATAAACACTTTGACGCAAATAGACAGGATATTTATAATCCCAAATATTTGTCAAATAATAATAAATTAGGTTGCGGTATATTTGGAAATTTATGTGAAATACCAACTTATCAAAAAATAGACAAAGAACTCTTAATTTGGAAGAAAAAACTTACTGATAACAATATTAATATTGGCGTTATACCAAATGGTCCTAAAAACTTCGACTTAAATGTACCAAGCGGAAATATTCAATCAAATTATTCGGCATACAATAAAGTAATTGCCAATATTGGAACAACCCTTTTACCTAACACTACTTTATCATTAGAAGACTTTAACTTTACAGTTTGTAATAAAAATAACAATCCAAATCTAAGAAAAGAAACTGAAATATTAAATCTTGCAAACGAAAATATATTCAAATTTTCTGTATTTCCTAATCCGATTGAAGGTATTTTAAATATTACATTTGAAGACGAAAACCCGAAAAACTTATTTATAATTGACTTGAATGGTAAAATTGTTTTTCAAAAAAACAACATAATTGAAAATAACTTATTAATAGATTTACAACAATTATCCAAAGGAATGTATTTCTTAAAATTAAAAGGAAATAATCTTAATGAAAATCAAAAATTAATTTTAAAATAAGTAATTGATTATTAGATTTGTACTATGACTTATATTTTAAATAATAAAATCAACCAGCTAAAGCATCAGAATTTATTCATACTGATAATAATTCTAATTGTAGCCTCGTTCTTACGACTTTATAAACTTAGTTTTCAAAGTCTTTGGTTAGATGAACTATTTACAGCTGCTGATTGCTTGCCAACAAATGCACTATCTCATCTTTGGTTTAGATTTACACACGACCAACATCCCATATTTTATTACTTTTTAGAATGGATTTGGCTTAAAATATTAGGTTTAGGAGATGTTAGAGTTAGAATTCCGTCTGTAATTTATGGTATTTTGGGTGTTTATGCAATATACTTAGCGGGTAAAAAAATATTTAATGAACATATAGGGTTAATTGCAGCTGCATTGTTGGCTGTAAATCCATTTCATATTGAATATTCTCAAGAAGCAAGACCTTACACCTTGTTATTTTTGCTTTCGACACTAAGTTTTATGTTTTTTTATCAAATAGTTTTTTTGAAAGAAAATAAACTAAAACAAGCAATATTTTATATAATTTCAACTATTTTGATGCTATATACACACTATTTTGGAATAATGATGATGATTGCACAAGCACTAATAACTATTATTTATTACTTATTTGTTGAGCATAAAGTATTTGAATTGTTTAAAGAAAAATCATTTAAGACTATAACTATATGTGCAAGCATAATAACATTATTATTTTCGCCTTTGATTCCAGTAATTGTCCAATTAAGTAAGTAAAATGATATAAAAGGTGAAGCAAAAAGTAATATAATTGAATCATATATTTTTGATTATATAGGTAATAATTTTTATCTTCTGTTTATTTTTGTTTGCTTGACGATTTTAATTACAGCTTTTTTAGCAAAAGAAAACAAAAATAGTAAATTTTATATTCCTATTTTATTTATTGTAATGTGGTTGTTTCTAGGCATTTATGTGCCATTTTCACGTTCATTATTATCTTCACCAGTAATGCACATACGATATTATGCAGGCGTATATCCTGCTCTTACACTTATTATGGCTTGTTCATTTCTACTTTTTAACAATTCCTTTTTTAAAAGTTTCGTTTTGTCAAGTTTTATAATAGTTTCGTTACTTTTTGTGTTTTGTGAAAAAGGTATTTATGTTACCCAAACAAAATGCGATTGGCGAGCAATGGGAAAGTTTTTTGCCGATAATAATTCTCAAAATTATCCGCTTAGAGATATAAATCCTCAAACAAATATACTTGAATTAGATTACAAAGGCGCATATAGCTATTATCCCACTTTTTATGGGAAAAAGCCAATACTAATGACCGATGACGCTTTTTTATATTCTGAAATTTCAGGAATTTGGATTTTTGAAAGCTGGTGGATGCCAGGGCATGAAGACTTTGTAAAGAGATTACAAGCAAGAAATTTCAAATTAACCAAAGAATTTAGAAGTTTTGGAAGTTATGCAATGTTATATGAAAAATAATAAGTTATAACAAATAAAGACTTTGGAGAAATTCAAGGTCTTTTTTTTTGTTTAGTATATTGAAATTATGGTATATAATTTTGTTGAAAAGAAAAGAATATAATAAAGATAGAATTTAAAAAGTTTTTCTTATTTCCAAATGGGTTGTGATTTCCAATTAGATGGGAATCCCATTTTGTATAAGGGCGTTTTGGGATATTGATTTATTAGACTCAAAAAGTCTTTTTTTATCGAATTTTCAGGATTAATAAAATCCATTGTGTACATAACAAGCGAAAGCAAAGGAAATAACTTTGCTTTTTGATTTTCGTCTGGAACATAAGTTATAGGTTGATTTTTAAGATTTTTTGGCCATAAATACTTAGTTGATACATTATTGTTCCATAATCTAGAATGATGAGCAATTACATTTCTTATTACTGTTATTGCTTCTAAAAAACTAGAAAAATCTTTATGTGAGTTAAATCCAAATTCTAGAGCTATTACAGATTTTTCTGGCAATTGATGAGTAAAATTTTTGTATAACTTAGAAAGTGTGCCAAGTGATATAACTTCTAATGCTTTCCAAGACTCAAATGGTTCACTTTTATGAATTAACTTGTGTTTTGTAATAAATTGCTCTTTACTTCGTTCGATTTCAGCTTTTAAATGTTCTACTGTTGTTGTTTGCTTTAAAAAATCTGTAAAAATTGAAAAATCTTGATAAAACAAAGCTCCATACGAAAGCGATAAATGATAAATAAGTTTAGTTCTTAAAGCAACTTCTATTCTCTCGATAGCATCGAATAACAAAAGCCTTAATTGTCTGTCAAAATTATATAAATCTATAACGTCTTCAAAATAAATATCATCTTTAAAAATATGTGCGACTTTGTCAGCTTGCATTTCCCACCAGTATCCCTTTAGTCGGTAATAGCTTATATTTTTTAATAAACTATTTGCAGTTTCAATATTTCTAAACAACATACGTCTTTCAACAAGAAGTGCGATTTGTTCGTTAATAGTTTTGGGTGGTTTTAATGACATTTTATAAAAAAAAGACCAGAAGGCTGTTCTGACGGGAAGCACAACTGGTACGATTGTTACAAATGTAACACAACTTATTCCTATAAAAAATATTTTAAAGAATTAATTTTAAATATTCGTAAAGTTGAGCCTTGAATTACTATTCTTATATTAAATTAAATTCGGAAAACTAATTTTCATTTTAGTTTACAAACATTAATTTAAGTTAGATTATTTACATAAAATTTGTATTTTTGGTTGAGAAAATAATTAAAATTATGAATCTTATTATAGAAACTGAAACCCAAGAAATGGTTTTTAAATTATTGGCAAAAACAATGAACCTCGTTTGCAAAAGTGAAGAAGAAATGGATGACTATTTTTTAGGTTTGATGATGCAAAAAAACTCTATACAAAAACTATCAAAGTCCGAAGCCTCCGAATTTGAAACATTTTAAGAACTTCTTAAAGATGGAAATTATTTATTTTATAAATTTTAAAGAAATGTAAAAAAAATACCTAAACAATTATTAAGTAATTATTCAAAAAAAAATTGAATTTAATAAATAAAATTAAAAAAACAGATAACTTAGATTTAATTGAAAATTGCAAAAAATAGTTGGTTTTGATGGTAGTTTTTATATAATTAAGATATTAAAAGATTACAGAATCGGCTTAAAAAATTCTGAAAATACAGTTTTATTCGTATGTTTTTTACACCGAAAAGATATTTACAAATCATTTCCTTCCTAATTTTTTAATTTATTTTTCAATAGAATTGTCAAATAAATCTTTTAAAATCATTCCATAATTATATTTTTGTATTTCCTATTAATTACTAAATTTGTAAAAAAATTATTTAAATTCATGAAAAAAATACTTTTAATTACTTGTATTTTCATTTATACTTTTGGATTTACACAAAAAAATAACGTACAAAATAATACCAACACCAATTCTGATAATGGATATGCCATAAAAGAAAAAGTGTTTAGGGAAGCTTTAAAATATGCCGATTTAACGGTTGCTAAAAGTGCTTTATTTGAAATGATTGCTCTAAAACCATCTGAAAAAACGCTTAAAGATTCTTTGGCACTTATTTACATAAACCTTGGTCAGCCGCAACAAGCTATTCTACTTTCGAGAGAGATTTTACAAAACGACCCTACAAATATTGCTATGCTTGAAGTAAAAGCCATTGCCGAACAAAGTATTGGCATGACAAAAGAAGCTTTGGTGGACTATGAAACTTTATTTTCTAAGCAAAAAAATATATTTCATTTATACCAAATAGCTACTTTGCAATATGATTTAAAAAGAATGGCAGAATGTAATGCCTCTCTCGATCAAATTATTTCGGCACAAGATGTTGAAAAACAACAAATAAACGTAGGAACAGGGCAGCAAAATAATGCACAACAAAAAATATCGCTCAAAGCTGCCGCTCTTAATGTTAAAGGAGTTTTAGCAATGGATTTAAACGAAATAAATATTGCCAAACAATGCTTTACTGAAGCCTTAAAATTAAATCAAGATTTTGTATTAGCTCGTAATAATATGCAATATATCGAATCAAAAAATCAAGCTCCCGCAGCTAAAACAAGCACTACAAATCCTCCATCAAATAAAAAATAAGCGTGAAAAAAGCATTAATAACAGGAATTACAGGACAAGACGGAGCCTATTTGGCAGAGTTTTTATTAAATAAAGGATACGAAGTTCATGGTGTAAAACGTAGAACTTCTTTATTTAATACAGATAGAATTGATCATTTGTATCAAGATAAACACGAACATAATGTCCGTTTTAAATTGCATTTTGGAGATTTGAGCGACTCTACCAATATTATTAGAATTATTCAAGACGTTCAACCTGATGAGATTTATAATTTGGGAGCGATGAGCCATGTAAAAGTGAGCTTTGACGAACCCGAATATGTAGCAAATGTGGACGGAATAGGAACTCTTCGCATATTGGAAGCAGTAAGAATATTAGGTTTAGTAAATAAAACCAAAATTTATCAAGCCTCAACTTCTGAGTTGTACGGTTTGGTTCAAGAAGTGCCACAGACCGAAAGAACGCCTTTTTATCCACGTTCGCCCTATGCAGCCGCTAAAATTTATGCCTATTGGATAACAGTAAATTACAGAGAAGCCTATAATATGTTTGCTTGCAATGGAATTTTATTTAACCACGAATCGCCTTTGAGAGGCGAAACTTTTGTTACTAGAAAAATAACAAGAGGCGTTTCTAGAATTGCTCTTGGTTTACAAGACAAAATTTATTTAGGAAACTTGGATGCTCAAAGAGATTGGGGACACGCCAAAGATTATATCGAGGCTATGTGGTTGATTTTGCAACAAGAAAAGCCAGAAGATTTTGTTATAGCTACTGGCGTAACCACTCGTGTGCGTGAATTTGTAAGAATGGCTTTTGCAGAATGTGGCATAGAAGTAGAGTTTAAAGGAACAGGAGCGGATGAAGTTGGATTTGTAAAATCTTGCAAAAATCCTGACTATCAAATTAAAATTGGTACTGAAGTCGTAGCAGTAGATAAACAATATTTCCGCCCTACAGAAGTAGATTTGTTGATTGGCGACCCAACAAAATGCAATACTAAATTAGGTTGGAAACCAAAATATGATTTAGCTGGAATCGTTAAAGAAATGGTTGCTTATGATCTTGAAGCTTTCAAGCGTGATAGATATTTACGTGAAGGCGGACATCAAATTTTAAATTACCACGAATAAATAAAATTTAAAACTGCAACAGGGATCATATTTTTATATTGGTCCCTGTTGCTTGTTTATAAAAAATATCAAGATGAATAAAGACAGTAAAATTTTTATAGCTGGCCATCGTGGAATGGTTGGATCATCAAT
>REAG01000105.1 GCA_004294265.1 Cytophagales bacterium
TAGCCGATTTATACGACGACGTAGGTGATAAGTCGTATCTTTATTATGAAAAGGATAACCAAAAGTTATATAAAGAACACGCAATTAAACTTTATAATAAATCGCTTTCACTTGGAAATTATTCATTTCGTACGGTTGAAAAGTATTTAGGTCACTTTGCTGATAAAGAATATTATAAAGATGATGCCCTTAGAAAAAAAAACTATACCTTGTTGTTTAATCATATAACTGACCAATTTGAAAAATATAAAGATGAAGGAAACGGCGAAAAGTGTTTTAATTTTGCCAAAATTTATGCCATGTCTTACTTGATGTTTAAAAAAGGTGATAATCTGACAAATTATGACTTTAAAACATTTTTAGAACATAAGAAACAAGAAAAGTATTGGCTTGACAAAGCAGTAGCATTAAATTTCCCACAAGCAATCGCTGTTGCAGGGAATTATTATAGAGTTGGTGATTTTTTCTTTGAGAGAAATATTGAAAAAGCTTATAGTTATTACCGAAAATCTCTCTCATTGGGTTTTGATAATGTAATCGGTCTAAATGATTCTTTAATTGTTAATTTAACAGACGAAGATATATTAAAAATATCGAAAGGATATCCAGATTTGGTAAATCTAAATAATGATGAAATATTGAAATGGGAAGAATTATTCATTTTGAATGACCATAAGAAAATAAGAAAATATTTAATCGAATTATCAACTCATCATGGTTTAAGATTTAAAGAATACGATAGAAATAAATATTATTCTTCCGGCAATGGGTTTACTATAAGAACGGATAAAAATAACAGTGGTACACCAATATTTGAATTAAGTAACTTCGATTTTCTTAAAATATTCGGGAATTCAAAATTTTCAATAAGACCTCAAGATAATTTTAAGGAGTTTGCATATGGAGATTTATTATTCTCTGGTGATTCTTATTCAAAAATTAGAGGTTACACACAATATGTTGTCGTATTTAATGATGAATTAGATTTTAAATTATCTTCTAACGAAATCAAAAAAATAATGGAAGAATATTTAAATAATCCTAATACCCAAAAATAGACAAGTAGCCAGACAAAAAAACAGCCACCAACATGGGTTTGTGGCAAGTGGGGGCTGACGGAAGTCATTGAACATTAGCAACTCTTTTGTACTTTTGTTTCGGCGGACGAAAACCTGTTGAACATTTGTAAGTAACTCAACATCAGAAATTTATATCGGCAGACGTTCGGGCGGACGAGTTTCAAACCCCCCACCTGACCACAAGCCCTGTCCGTTAGCAGCCATATTAAAGAACCTCAGACTTAATAAATTCTAAATTATGAGAATACATCTGACAACTCTCTTTTTCCTATTAGTATTTACTTGTTTTGGACAATACAAACAAAATACCGACTCATTACGTAAAGCGTATGATGCAGATATGGGAATTCTTAGCGGTGCTTTTGCAAAAGTCTATTATCCAAACAGACCCGAAATCTATTCTTTGAGTGAACCCCTGTTCTTAAAAAAGATTGATTCCCTGCAACAACCTTTCATGAAAACGACAAATAAATATGCTGTAAATTTTCAAAAGTTAGATAAAAATTTTATCCCTAAAGAGCGAAGAGAAATTGAATATTTCTTCGATAGAATAATTCAAGATTATCCCTATTTCCATGAGAACCATACTGGTAACAAAGTTAGACTCTCTAATTCTGTTCAAAAAAAGCTTGACAAACATCTGCCAGACTTTAACAATCCAACATTACTTTCAATCAGAGATGTTAAAGGCTATATCGAGGGCTTTTTAAGACATAAGTCCTCTGATGAAGTAAAAAAAGACATCTATAAAAACTCTGATAACAAAAGACTTGATGCTTATCTCAATTTAATTCCTAAATACTTTACAAACCAAGAGTGTAAAGAGTATTGGCAGTATCATTATCTCTATGACCATATGGATGAATGGGGTACCAAAAAC
Organism: Cytophagales bacterium; assembly: GCA_004294265.1. Taxonomy (GTDB): domain Bacteria; phylum Bacteroidota; class Bacteroidia; order Cytophagales; family UBA9547; genus REAG01. Next base: position 1,960 of record REAG01000105.1, read on the forward strand.
TTGGATGGTATCGTGTCTACATTCCTTTCCAGCTGCAAGAACGAAGCTTACAAGAAAACCATTGATTCGATGTATAGAGAAAGTGCTAATGCACGAAAAGACCATCTTATCAAGACTTATAAAACTGTTGACGGGTACAACCTCGATATCCACATCTTTCTTCCTGACAGCATTGATAAAACTAAGAAAAGCCCAGTAATGGTTTATTTCAGTGGTGGTAGCTGGACAAAGGGAAATCCCGAATGGGCTTTTTATAATTGCAATAGCTATGCAAAAAAAGGTTGGGTTGGCGTATCCGTAGAATATAGGCTTGCAGACCGTCACGAAACAACACCGTTTGAGGCAGTGAAGGATGCCAGAAGTGCTATCCGTTGGTTACGAATGAACGCAGACACTTACAATATTGACACAACCCGAATTGTTGTCAGTGGAAATTCAGCAGGCGGACATTTGGTTTTAACTACTGCCTTAGCAAACGACTGGAATGAAGATAGCGATAACTTAAATTACAGTGCTACACCAAATCTTTTATTGGTTAATGCTGGGGTGTACAGTTTGTATTCTGAACGTAGTACGGATTGGATAACCAGAGACCTTGCTGACAAATCTTTGGCAAAGAAAATATCACCAATTCACCTTTTAAGAACGGGGATTCCCCCCATGCTCATCATTCATGGGACTAATGACCAAAGCGTTGACTATGGATCAGCAAAAGCTTTTGCAGTAGAAATGAAAAAACTGGGCAATGATTTTGAGTTTCACACATTAGAAGGAGCACCACATGCTATCTGGTTTGACAGAAGATTTTCCGGAAAAGTATCCGATTTAAGGAAGGCATTTTTAAAAAAATATGGATACGAGTGACGAAATACGGCTGCTAACAAGGGGTTTTGTGCAAGTCGGGCGGACGGAATAAGTTCAGCTTTAGTAATTCTAATCAACTTTTGTTTCAGCTAGACGGAACTCAATTGGCATTTGTAGTATTTTTATCAACATATTTTCAATGAGCAGTAGTTACGGGCAGACGGAATACTAAGTACCAACCTGCACAAAGCCCTGTCCGTTGGACAAGAGAACTTCGCTTCGCTCCGTTCTCTTGTCCAACGGAGCGCGTGTTACACACGCCGTTGAACGCCGAGAACTCCGCTGC
>REAG01000106.1 GCA_004294265.1 Cytophagales bacterium
ATACAGGGATATTTGGATTTTCAATGTGATTGAAGCCATTTTAAAATCTAAAAAATTGTCTGTCGCTACGCCTGTAAAAGATTTGCCAGTTGATGTAGTGGCGAGTATTTTGTATGGTTCAGATGAGATTTTTAAAATAAAAAGTAAAACTCACGATGGTGAAACTTGGAATAGTAAGTTTGAAGGAATTATAAATTGGCTTCGAAGACAAATGATTGAAGGTTCTGATAAAATTCAAGATTGGGTTCGGGAGTTTGCAAAAGATGAATTATGTCCTGATTGTCATGGCGATAGATTAAAAATGGAATCTTTACATTTCAAAATTGATAATTGCCATATTTCAAAAGTTTCAAAATTAAATATCAGACAATTACAAGTATGGTTTAGTAATATTGAATCAAGATTGGACGAAAAACAAAATATAATTGCGTATGAAATATTAAAAGAAATTCGCAAAAGAATTACTTTTTTAATAGATGTAGGCTTAGATTATTTGGACTTAAATCGTCCTTTACGCACGCTTTCTGGCGGAGAATCGCAGCGTATTCGATTAGCTACGCAAGTGGGAACGCAACTTGTAGGCGTTTTGTATATATTGGATGAACCAAGCATTGGTTTGCATCAAAGAGATAATGAAAAATTAATCAATTCCTTACGAAATTTAAGAGATATTGGCAACTCAATTATTGTCGTTGAACACGATAAAGATATGATGTTAGCGGCTGATTATTTGATAGATGTAGGTCCAGGAGCCGGGCGACATGGTGGTACTATTGTGGGTGCTGATACTCCTTCAATGTTCTTGAAAAATGATACAAAAACCGCTAAATACTTAAATGGAACTGATAAAATATTACTTAATCGATCGCCAAAAGCCACAAATGATAAGCAAGAGTATTTAGTTTTAAAAAATGCAACTGGTAATAATCTTAAAAATATAACTTTAAAAATTCCTTTAGGGAAAATGGTTTGTGTTACAGGCGTTTCAGGTAGCGGAAAATCGACTTTAATTCACGAAACACTTTATCCTATTTTAAATCATCATTTTTTTAATGCTAAAAAAGAACCTTTGGCATATAAAGAAATTGAGGGATTGAATTTGATAGATAAAGTGATAGAAATTGATCAATCACCTATTGGACGTACGCCACGCTCCAATCCTGCCACTTATACAGGGGTTTTTACAGATATTCGTAATCTTTTTTCGCAAATGAATGAAGCTAAAATTCGAGGTTATCTTACTGGAAGATTTTCATTTAATGTGAAAGGTGGCAGATGCGAAACTTGTGAAGGTGCCGGAATTCGTAAGATTGAGATGGAATTTTTGCCCGATATATATGTACAATGCGAAACATGCAAAGGAAAAAGATACAACAGGGAAACACTAGAAATAAGATTTAAAGGAAAATCAATTTCAGATGTTTTGGATATGACAGTAGAACAAGCAGTAAGTTTTTTTGAAAATCAACCAAAAATATCTCGTTATATGAAAACCCTCAATGATGTCGGCTTGGGCTATATTACCATTGGTCAGCATGCCACTACACTTTCGGGTGGCGAAGCCCAACGTGTGAAATTAGCCACTGAATTGGCAAAAAAAGATACTGGAAAAACACTTTATATATTAGACGAACCCACCACAGGTTTGCATTTTCAAGATATTAGACATTTGATGGAGGTTTTAAACAAATTGGTTGAAAAAGGCAACACAGTTTTGATTATAGAACACAATATGGATGTGATAAAATCGGCAGATTGGGTTATAGATATCGGACCCGACAGTGGCGACAAAGGTGGAGAAATAGTATGTGAAGGCGAACCTTCAGTGATAGCAAATAACAAAAAAAGCCATACAGGAAGGTTTTTGAAAATGGAGTTTTGAAACAATAATTTCTAATAAAATATACTAATATGAATTGTAAACTTGCTACTTTATTTTTTTTAATCTTTATAGTGAAGTCATACAGTCAAAATGATTTGACAGTAACACAAATACCGAATTGGGTAAATTTTCAAAATGTACCTGAAAATGATAATTATGATTCAGGAGACATAAAGTATTTATTGCTTGATGAACAAATTAATATTGATAAAGAAGTATCTTATAATCATATTTCAATTAGAGTTAATACACAAAATGGAATACAAACGATATTTCCTTATAAATTAGAGTATGATCCATCATATCAGAAATTAAAATTTCATACTTTAACTATAATTAGAGCAAAAGAAAAAATAAACAAACTTCAAAAAAAATCAATTACTATACTAAATAGAGAACATAATGCAGAAAAGCATCTATTAACTAAAAGTCTTACTGCGTTAATTAATTTAGATGATATAATAATTGGTGATATTATTGACTTAGAGTATTCAATAGAAGGATTTAATCCAATTTTTAAAGGACATTTTTCAAATAGTTTTCCAATATCAGCTCAAATATATCTTCAAAAAGTACACATAAATGTATTATGCAATCCAAATAAAAAAATATATTATAAATATATTGGTTTAAACAAAAAAGAGCCATTTATAACTACTAAAAACAATTTAAAATCCTATGAATGGAGTTTTAAAACAATAAATCCAATACCAAATGAAGAAGGTGTGCCTTTTTGGTATTTACAATCTACTTATTTGGATATTTCAGATTGTAGTTCCTGGTCGGATGTAGTAAAATGGGGGATAAGTTTGTTACAAAAAAAAAAATATAACACCATAAAATATAGAGCATTATACGATTCTATAAAAGCAAATAGCATTGGAAAATATTCTTATGTAATAAATTCACTTAGATATGTTCAAGATGAAATTAGATATCTTAGTGTTTCAAATGGTATAAATTCATACAAACCTCATTCTCCAGATGTTGTTTTGGAAAACAGATATGGTGATTGTAAAGACAAAGTATATTTATTGCTTTCACTTCTTGAAAAAGAAGGAATAGAATCTTATCCTGTTTTGGTAAATAGTGAGTTAAGTGTTTGATACAAAATAAAATTTACACATTTGGCTTTATGATATAGTTCCATTCTCCATGAAATTCATTTTTGTCAACATTAACCAATAGTAATTC
>REAG01000130.1 GCA_004294265.1 Cytophagales bacterium
CAGATGAAATAAATAAAAATAGTAATAATAAGATATTTTTCATGTGATAAATATAGAAATTTAACTTCAAATCAATCACAATATACAAAAAAATAATTTAGGTACTATATAAACTGATTTTTGTGTGATAAAATTGTTTAAAAAACTAATAATTATCTTTTAATTATTTTAATCATTATACCCAAAATCCGCAAACAATAATTCAAAATTTATTTTATGAAAAAAAAATATTTTATATAGATAAAGCAAAAAAATATATATTTTTGTAAAGTTTAGTTTTGAATATTATTAAATATAGATGAACTAAATTTTTTAATTACTAAAATATAAATTTTAGATACAAAAATAATTATTTTATTACTATGGAACGAATAACAGATATTTCGCAACTTGACTTAGATAAACAATATACTTATGCTGATTATCTTACTTGGTGGTTTGAGGATAGAGTAGAATTAATTAAGGGATATATTAAAAAAATGTCTGCTCCTTTGGATGTTCATCAAAAAGTTGCTGGAAATTTATATTATTTCATTCGTCATTTTTTAATTAAACATCCGTGTCAAGTTAGGATTGCGCCTTATGATGTAAGGCTTACGAGAAGTATGAACGACAAAGAAATTATTACGGTTGTGCAACCAGATATTTGTGTGATTTGTAATCCTGAAATAATTGATAAAAGAGGCTGTAACGGACCTCCAGACATGATTATAGAAGTTCTTTCGCCTTCAAATTCCAAGCGAGATGTAAGAGAAAAATTTGATGTTTACGAAGAAGCTGGCGTGAAAGAATATTGGATTGTTGATGCAGAAAGCAAAATAATTTCTGTGTTTTTACTTGAAAACAATATTTATAAATTAGATAAAATGTATGCAGAAGAAGGCGAAATAAGAGTGAAAACTTTAGATGGATTGACTTTAAATTTAGAAGAAATTTTTAATTGATTAGTAAAATGAAACGAATTTCAGGTATTTCACTTCATCTAAAACAAGCATGATTTTCCCTTTTGATTCTTTATTGTGAAGAAGTATTTTCTTTAAAAACTTCTTCACAATAAAGTCTAATAAATTATAGCAAATTCCTTTTTAACTTTTCCCCATTGGGGAAATAAGAAAGGGGTTTACTAAAAATTTATTTGTAAGAATTTAGTTTAAATTTTAAAGAAATAATATAAACAATTAGTAATAAAGAATAAATATAATAAAATTAATCTCTTCATAAGTTATATTTAAAATTACAGCACAATCGTGAAGAGAATACACATATTTGTAAAATAAATCGTTGATTGATTTACCAGTAAATAAAGGTTTAAAAAACAAATAAGTTACTTTGACTAATTTATCAAAACTTAAAACTTTAAAAATTGAATAATGACAAATATTACAAAAGCATATATTGTTAATTTACCAAAAACTTTAAAATAGTTAAGCATAATTTATCCTTTCGGTAGAAAAGGAAATTCTTTTCCCTTTCTCTGAAAAATATATTAAATAAACTTTGTCCTAAAGTTGCATTTGTGTGTTGAATCTAAGCAGTATTAAGTTTTTAAATTAAAATATTACTAATTATTAACATAAATTTAACCAAAAATAGTTGCATTTAAGGGTTGAATCCTGCACTTATTTGAATAGGAACACCACCTGAATAATCCTTGTGGGCAATCGCATTTAGTAAGGTTTCACGAATAGCATCTTTTGGATATTCATATTTTTCTATTCTATTTATTACTTCATAAGAAATAATCGATTTAATATATTTAGTAAAAAGCAAATCCATTGTTTTCTCAATTTGCTCAAATAAATTGCCATGTATTTCATCTTGAAACTTTAGGTCATCATCGGTTTCAAAATAACCAATTTTGATAAACGCACCTGTAATAAAACTTTCTGGATTGGAATGAAACAACAAAATGGCTGCTCTCTTTAGAAAATCAGCCTCTTTTAATTGTAAGTTTTCAAGTAAAAGTTCGTTAGAATCAGTAAGAATATCTTCTTCAATACGCTGACTTTTCATAGCTCTTTTCCTAAAAAAGTCGAATGTTATTTTTTGCAAATGTAATAAAAATAAATTTCATGGACAGATTTTGAATTTTATGGATTTATAAACTGGCGAATTTGATTTGTTTATATTGGGATTTTTATTCAACATTACTAAATATTTATCATTCTACTAAAAATATATTCACGAATTTTTCATATTTTTGTAAAAAAATTATTTATGAAAAAATCATTACTTCTTAGCATTTTAACATTCATTATCAGTTTTAATAGTTTTGGACAAGATATAACAGAAGTCAAGGTAGGAACCAATTATTATTGCAATATGCGTGGTAACACAATTTTTTTTGATATTGATCCATCTTTTTTGAGTGTCATGGGAATTAATTTTAAGATTTCCAACGAAAAAGGAAATATGTATTCTTACTATATTTCGGTGCCTGGTTTTGCAAGTCCTAACGCTGGAGTAGATTATTCAAAAGTAAGTTCGGTGGCGATTATGGAAATTCACGATGACTTTGATTTAGGAATTTATGAAGAAACGTACATTAAATCTTATAATTTATTGTTTCTTACCACACCTGGCGTTGCTTTGGGTGTAGAAAACCGAGAACCCAATGAGCTTTATTTTCCAAGTATTAATTTAGTAACCACCTTAAATGGTAATAATTTTAATAATTTATTTCAATTTTTTAAACAAGGAAATGATTATTACATTCAAATTGCCAATAGCTTCGACACCCAAAACTTAGTGTTAGATTTTAACTTCAATTCAGATTATATTTTATCAATAAGTGGTAATAATTTAATTAAAAATACAACTTTAAGTGGTGTGTCTAAAACTACAACATTACCTTTGAATATTACTCAGCTTAATTCCTTGACAGTAACATATACCAATTTTGAGCAAAAAGTTTTTAAGGTATATGTGAATGTGTTTACGCCATTGAAGTCGTCTTATAAAAACATTAATTACATATCTATATATAATAATTTTAATCAAACAGTTTCAACAGGTAAAATTGTAGAAAATATAATTTATTTCAATGCAAATAGTTTACTTGGAATAAATAATTTAATAATTGATATTAAAATAATTGATCATAGTTTGAATGGTTTATCTCGAAATAAAATTTCAATACAAGGATACAATACTTATAAAGATCAATATAGCGATTTTTACATAAATAACTTTTCAATAACAAGTCAAAGTTTTTTACTTCAAGTAACTGCTGAAGATGAAAGCACTCGTAATTATACTGTTCAAATCAATTTTGCAGAGCCAAATCCGAAAATCATACCAATTTTAAATCAAATTTTTGTTTATAAAACAGGTCCTGATTATTATTCAAATGACCTTTTGGAAGGAAGTCTAATAAATAATGATACTATTTATACTGTTTTTAAATCATATATTAAATTAGTACCTTATTCTGGTTATGAGTTACTAACAAAACCGTTTTTAAAATCTGACCTTAAAAACGTATATATTAAAATGTTTTCAAATATTGATAATGCAGTTTATAGTATTGATGGAACTACAATAAACAATACTCCATTAGACCTGTCCTATAATCGAAAACTAACAATTTATGCAAACGGAAATATTAAAAATTACATAATTAAAAGTAGTATTAAAGTAAACGAATATGACTATGACCCAATTCCTTTTAAAATTATGATTAAGTCAACAAAATATAAAGATTATTTTTGGGGTTCAATTTTAGGAAACAATATTAATATTCAAATTCCTAATGATTTGTCTTTAGGTAATTTAAAATGTTATATTTATGCACCTTATGCAACTTTACTTAATTTTGATGGAAATATAAAATTATCAAACAAGTATGAAACTAAATCACATAATTTAAGAGTGTTTAACAAAAACTTTTCAACAACACAAATTTTAGAGATTTATGACATAAATGGAAAGCAAAAAAAATTTAATGTTAATGTTTCAAACAACTTAAATCCAAAGCCATTTGAATATATACTAGATTCTAGTTATTGCTTAAAATCGTTTGTTTTTTATGACTATTCTTTATTTACTGTATCAAATTCTTTTCCAATAATATTTAGTACTCCAAATTTGGGAACTGTAACTTTGCCATACCAATTAAATAATAGTTTTAGAGGTTATTTTCAACATAATTACAACATTGTAAGTATTGCTGGTATTCTAAGCAATTCTGATAATTTCTTTTTTCAAAACATAACAACTTTAGGTATTTATAATATTCGAGAAATAACTTCAAATGGCAATTCTAGAAACTATACCATAACATTAAAAAAAAATATAGTTGCTTCAGATTTTAAAGGTGTTGATTTTTTAACAAACTTTGATATTATTTCTAAAACATTAACAGGAAATACATTTATATTAATGTTAAAATCAAATCAAGATATGAGTTTTGTAAAAGCAAATTTAAACTTTTACAAATTGGGTAATGAAAAAAAATCAAATTATGACTTGCCTATAAATGTTTCAATTAATGGTGTTAATGTTTTAAATAAAAGCAATATTTATATAAATGACAATATTGTTTATATGGACTTATCCAAACCTGCCATTTTAAAAATCCAAGCACAAGATTTCTCATTAAATACTTTTACAGTTATTGGTTATAATTTATTTAAAATTAAACTATCAATCAATAGTATAAAAACTGTATTTTTAGGTTACTATAACACCCTTTTTGCACCAAATTTTGAATCGCTAGATTTTACTACAATAGTTGGAAATAATATTTTTATGATAGTTCCAAAAATTAGCTTTCCTGACAAAATGCTTCCTTTTAATGCAATATTTGAATCGAATGCCACTTGATATATAAATAGCAATCAAGTTTTTTCGCAGTACAATATTAATTCTGTTCCCTTTTACGACTTCTCCTCCCCCGTTTTAATGGATGTTTATGCTGAAAATGGAGATAAAAGAACCTATACAATTTATGTAAATTTTGTGGATGAGTTGCCTCCTTTGCCCAATAAAATTGAGGAGACTGAGATGTAAACGCCAATAGAAGTAGCGGTTTATCCAAACCCAAACTCGGGCGAAAAAATTATGATACAAACCAATCTTGAAATTATAAAAACAATCACTGTTTTTGATGTAATGGGTAATACAAAATATGCCATAAAATCATCAGAAAAAAACATTTCAATTCAAGATGTTTCGCTTTCAAAAGGCATTTATTTTGTTAAGATTGCAACAGAAAACATAGTTGTAACCAAAAAAATTGTTGTAGAATAGGAAATCATATTTTTTAAAATTAAGTAAATTTGAGTAGGATTATTTTAAATAAATTTAAAATAATCCTACCATTTTCTAAACCAATTTTCTCAAATTTATTAATCCTCAAATCAAGCTATTTATTCATAAATACATTTGATAAAATTCACAAACAATTTGCTTTGATAGATAATTACATACACATTTATAGGGCTTAGATTTTATTTTACTGCCTACGTGCTTTCCAAAACTGATTTTAGTTGTTAAATGATGCGGATAAATATTTTTTTCAATTATGACTCAATAAGTAGAATTATTTTTTGAGGATTCTAAATATAGTTCAATATTTTCAATAAGTTATAGTAATTTTTTACGATTTTCCTCATTATTTATTGTTGTTCCCAACACTTCTTACTAATATCCTTGTCGATTATATCATTTATATGTTCCAAATTTTTTTATTTTCGATTCAAAATTAATAGGCAAGTGTGCAAGGGATTTGCATAGGAGAAATAAAAAATAAAATTTATATTTGCATTTTTAAAATCCAATATTGATTTAATAATTCGTAATTTAATGGAAAATAATTTTTTGATTTATACTTTGCCATCTGGAGACGTAAGAGTTAATGTATTTGTCGAAAACGAAACCGTTTGGCTTACTCAAAAAGCGATGAGTTTGCTTTTTGATACTACGCCTCAAAACATAACAATACATATTAAAAATGTGTATGAATCAAATGAATTGGCAGAATTAGCAACTTGTAAAGAAATTTTACAAGTTCAAACCGAAGGCGGAAGACAAGTTTCAAGAATACAAAAAGTATATAATCTTGATGCCATTATTTCGGTTGGTTATCGTGTAAATTCGACAAAAGCTACTCAATTTAGAATTTGGGCAACTCAAACTTTGAAAGAATATATCATCAAAGGTTTTGTAATGGATGATAAGCGTTTGAAACAAGGACAGGCTATTTTTAATAAAGATTATTTCAAAGAATTATTACAAAGGGTTCGCAGCATTCGATCTAGCGAACGTAGAATTTATCAACAAATAACCGATATTTTTGCCGAATGTAGCATTGATTATGACAAAAATTCAGAGTTTACAAAACATTTTTATGCAATGATTCAAAATAAATTTCATTTTGCTATCACAGGAAATACGGCTGCTGAAATCATTTTTAAGAATGTAGATAGCAAAAAAGAATTTATGGGATTGAGTACATGGAATAATGCTCCCTATGGCAGAATTTTGAAATCAGACGTAATTATTGCTAAAAATTATTTGTTAGAAAACGAAATAAAGCAACTAGAAAGAACTATTACGGGCTATTTTGATTATATAGAAGGACTAATTGAAAGGGAAAATACGTTTACTATGATGCAATTAGCCGAAAGCGTAAATGAATTTCTTACTTTTAATCGTTATGAAATTCTTGAAAATAAAGGTAAGATTTCAAAACTGCAAGCTGCCAAAAAAGCTGTTTTAGAATATGAAATATTTAATAAATCGCAAAAAATAGTTTCAGATTTTGACAAAGAAATACAAAAAATAAAAATTGATAATAAGTAATATTTATAAATTTTAATATAAAAATACATTTTTGATTCTTTCACTTTTTCTCAAACCAATTTACAAATTTGATTGTAACTAAACTCTTCCATATCAGTGTAAGAATTTCGGTTTAAGAGTTCTATCAAATACATTTGATGAGGATTTTCATTTTCTATTCCAAAATAGCTTGGTCTTGAAAGAGCCAAAATTTTATCCGCATATTGAACCAATGATTTATCCTGAATTTCATTCAATTGTGGATTATAATTTTCTTCAATTTCTTCGGGAGTTTCCATTGAAGAACTCGTAATAATTGGCACATTAAATTCGATTGCCAAGTTTCTTAATTCTTTTGAGATTTCAATAAAACTATCCGTGTCTATCACTATAAAATTGGGTTTTGAAACCGCTAAAGCACCTTTTATAAAATGAATTAATTGATTTTGCGATTCTATTATTTCATCAATTATCAAAATATTTTCGGTAAATAATAACAGATTTTCTTGCTCTAAATTTCGTTTTGCTAAAGTTAAAACATAGGTTTTAGACTTAGAAATCGAATAAAACCATGTTTTTTTGCCTTTTTCAGCCCATTGCGTTGTGGCATAAATAAGCGTTGAGGTTTTACCTATCGAAGGCACTCCTGCCAAAACTACCAAAAGCTCATTCGTAATTTCTAAAGATTTTATCGTATTCATTTTTCCAGATTTTTTTATTTTCGATTCAAAATTAATAGGCAAGTGTGCAAGGGATTTGCATAGGAGAAAAATAAAAAATAATTACTAAAAATAGATACGTAAGCTAATTAAACCAGAATGTAAGAATATTTATATAATTTTTAAAACCAAAACGATTTTCTCAGGGCTTTCGGATTGAAAATATCTAAAGCAAAATTATTGATTTTATAACTTTTACTAAAAATGTACTTGCAAAACAAGTCCTTCAACTTGGAATCTGCGAAATTGTAGGAGAAATTGGTTTTAAGGTGAGGTTTAATTAATCAATAGTTTTAAATGCATAAGCCCAATAATAAAGTGAATTCTTACTAAATAATCAAAAACCTAAAAATTATACTCTTTTCATAAATCTATTTTTTTGATTTTTAGTATAATGTAAAATACGCTTATAAGCAAAAAGTATTATGAACAGAAATATTAAAAAAGTTGCCGTTTTGGGTTCTGGTGTTATGGGAAGTAGGATTGCTTGCCATTTTGCAAATATTGGGTTAGATACACTTTTATTAGATATTTTGCCAAAAGAATTGTTGCCCGAAGAGGCTGCAAAAGGCATTTCTATTGAATCTAAATTGTTTAGAAACCGCATTGTAAATGCCGCTTTGGATGCTACTTTAAAGGCAAATCCATCGGCTTTATACAAAAAATCAGCATCTTCAAAAATTAAAGTAGGAAATTTTGAAGATGATTTATCCAAAATTTCAGATTGCGATTGGGTGATTGAAGCGGTTGTAGAAAATGTAGAAATCAAAAAATCGTTATACGAAAAATTAGAATTGCACCGCAAACCTGGCACACTTATCAGCTCAAATACTTCTGGAATTCCTATTTTTATGATGGCAGAAGGACGGACTGAAGATTTTCAAAAGAATTTTTGCGGTACACATTTTTTTAATCCGCCACGCTATTTAAAATTATTTGAAGTTATTCCTTCGCCCAAAACTGATGCTTCGGTTATTGATTTTTTTATGAATTATGGTGATTTATTTTTAGGAAAAACCACCGTTTTATGCAAAGATACGCCTGCTTTTATAGCCAATAGAATAGGAATTTATTCAATTATGGAGATATTTGCGGTTTCACAAAAGTTGGAATTGTCCGTAGAAGATGTTGATAAACTTACTGGACCTGTTTTAGGCAGACCAAGATCGGCAACTTTTCGCACGGGCGATGTGGTTGGATTAGATACGCTCGTAAATGTTTGTAAAAATTTAGCTAATTCCTTACCAAACGATGAAACCAAAAATTTATTTATTGTGCCCGATTATTTGCAAAAAATGATTGACAATAAATGGCTTGGCGACAAAACGGGACAAGGATTTTATAAAAAATCTAAAAATGCGGAAGGAAAAACCGAAATTTTATCTTTGGATATTAAATCTGGAGAATATAAAACACAAGTAAAATCGAAATTTATTACTTTAGAGCAAACCAAAACGATTGATGATTTGCGTTTGCGTTTGAAAGTTTTAGTAAAAGGACAAGACAAAGCTGGCGACTTTTATAGAGCCACTTTTGGAGGACTTTTTGCTTATGTTAGCAACAGAATTCCTGAAATATCAGACGAAATTTATAGAATAGACGATGCTTTAAAAGCTGGTTTTGGGTGGGAATTAGGACCGTTTGAAATGTGGGAAGCCATCGGAATTAAGGAAGGAATTGAACTCATAAAAACCGCAGGCAAAACACCTGCCGCATGGGTTTTGAGCTTATGTGAAAAAACTTCTTTTACAGCTTTTTATGCATCAATTAGCGGTAAAAAGTTCTTTTATGATATACCAAGCACTACATTAAAAGTAATTCCTGGCACAGAATCTTACATTTTATTAGATAATTTTAGAAGCAATAAAAAAGTGTGGAGCAATGCTGGAGCAACCCTCCACGATATTGGTGATGGCGTTTTGAACTTAGAGTTTCACTCAAAAATGAATACTTTAGGTAGCGAAGTCATTCAAGCCATCAATAAATCCATTTCGATTGCCGAAAAAGATTTTAAAGGCTTGGTAATTGCCAACGAAGGAGCAAATTTTTCGGTAGGTGCAAACCTTGCTTTATTACTCATGAATGCTTTTGAACAAGAATGGGATGAGATAAATATGATGGTGGCTCAATTTCAAAAAACCATGATGCGAGCCAGATATTCAGCCGTTCCTGTGGTGGTTGCTCCGCATAATATGGCTTTGGGTGGCGGTTGCGAGCTTACTTTACATGCAGATGTGGTGGTGGCTCATGCCGAATTATATACAGGCTTGGTGGAGTTTGGTGTAGGACTTATTCCAGCTGGTGGCGGCTCCAAAGAACTTACTTTAAGGGCTTCTGATGCCAATATTGCAAACGGAATTGATTTTATGAATTTGCAAAATAACTATATGACTATTGCTATGGCAAAAGTAAGCAGTTCGGCATACGAAGCAATTGAAAACGGAATTTTGCGTTCTTTTGATAAAATTGTTTTAAATAGAAATAGACAAATTATTACTGCCAAAGAAGAAGTAATTGAGCTTTATAATGCTGGTTACACCAAACCAATTGAAAGAAAAGATATTAAAGTTTTGGGCAAAGCTGGAATGGCAAATTTCTTTACTGGTGCTGCAAGTATGCTAAGAGGCGGTTATATTTCCGAACATGATCTTAAAATATCTCAAAAACTGGCTTATGTGATGTGTGGTGGCGATTTGTCGTATCCTCAAATGGTTTCAGAACAATATTTATTAGACCTTGAAAGAGAAGCTTTTGTTTCGCTTTGCGGTGAAAAGAAAACCTTAGAACGCATAAAAGCTATGTTGGAAACGGGAAAACCACTAAGAAATTAAAAAAAATAATTAAATAATAAATCTATTTTTTTTAATATTTTATTTTGTTATTTGCATAAACTATACAAATTTACAATAAAGTGATATTAGAATTTAGTGTTAAAAACTTTCGTTCTATCAATGAAATGCAAACCCTTAGCTTTAGAGCTACTGGCTTGAAAAGCACAGACGAAAATGAATTAATAGATGAAAATAATATTACTTCTGAAGGCAACATTAAAATTCTTAAAACTTTAGGAATTTATGGAGCAAATGCAAGCGGAAAAAGTAATATTATCAAAGCATTAGATTTATTTTTAATGGCAATTAAGCAAGATGTAGGAAACGAATCTGGCTTATGGTCGTTAAATGAGCCTTTTTTATTTCAAGACAATTTTATTGAAACTGAATCTTTTTTTCAACTTGTTTTTATATATAATTCTAAAAAATATAGATACGGATTTACAGTTAAAAAAAACACAACTGCACAAAAGGAATTTAGTATAAATAAAAAAGAAAGCCAAGAAATGATTGGCAGCGAATGGCTTTTTGGCGAAGTTGATAAAAATATGGCAGAAATTTTTACCAGAGAAGGAATGAAAGTTGATAAATCAAAACTGCCAAATCCTAATATGTTTCCAGAATTACCCTCCCCACACACATTGTTTTTAACACATGTTTCTGCATTTGACGCACAAGGATTGTGTAGCCAAATAAGGAAAATAATGTTTGAATTTACAATTTCTAACTTATTTATTGGTGTTGATAGTTTTAGAAGATTTTCAATGTTGGCTATTTTTAATAATAAAGATAAACTATTAAACTTATTGGGTGCTTTTAACTTAAACTATCATAATGTATTTATTTTTGATGAAGATAAAAAAAATGATATTAGTACTTTTCCAATTGATAAAATTTACTTTGAAAAAAGATATACAAATCCACAAACAGGAGAGATTAAAGCAAAAAGATTAAATCTAGGAGATACAGAATCAGATGGAACGCAAAAATTATTTGATTTAGCCGGTATGCTTTTAATAACTTTTGAAATGGAACATCCAGGACTTGTAATAATTGACGAAATTGATAGTAATTTCCATCCTTTCTTAGTAATTAAATTAGTAGGAATGTTTAATGATCCAAAAATAAATAAATCAAATTCACAACTTCTTTTTACCAGCCACGACACCAATCTTTTGCAACCTGACATTATGCGAAGAGATCAATTTTATTTTACCGAAAAAACAGAACACAATGAAACTAAACTTTTTTCGCTAGCCGATTTGAAAGGAATTAGAAACGATGCAGATTTTGCAAAACAATATTTGGCAGGATTTTACGGTGCGTTGCCTATTTTAGCAGATTATTCAATTTTAATAGAAAATAATAATGACTAAAGCTTGGGAACTAAAAGTTGATGACAAAAGACTTTTTGATACAAAATTTACTTTTATTATTTTTTGTGAAGATAAATCATCCGAACCTCTTTACTTTGAATCATTTAGTAATGATAATTTTGAGATTAGAACAATAAAAGGTTCTAAACAACATCATAATCAAGTAGATTACGCTTCTGATTATTGTAAAAAAAATGATTTATTAGAACTTAAAGAAGGTAAATATTTTTTAAATTTTGATGACGGTATTCAAGTTTGGTGTGTTTTTGATAGAGATTTTAATTCAAATGAAAGTTCTAAAGATTTTTCTTTTACTGATTCTATAAACACTGCTATTGAACGAGGATTTAAAACTGCTTGGAGTAATGATGCATTTGAATTGTGGATTTTATTACACTTTGAAGAGGTTGATATTAATGATTCATCTTATAAAAGTAGAAAAAAATATTACTAAAGACTTACAGAAGTTTGCAAAAAATTTGATAATTTAAACTATAAAGAAAAAAGAATTATTGAATTTCCCAATTTTTATTATAAAGAAGATTTAAAATCCATAGACAGATTTAAAGATTTGATACTTCCAAGACTCAAAAATAAACATCAAATTGCTATTAAAAGAGCTAAAAAATTGGAGAATTTTCACAATATTTCTCCTAAACCCCATCATGAAAAAT
The DNA here is from genome assembly GCA_004294265.1 of Cytophagales bacterium. GTDB lineage: Bacteria > Bacteroidota > Bacteroidia > Cytophagales > UBA9547 > REAG01. Next base: position 12,384 of record REAG01000130.1, read on the forward strand.
CTCCTTGTACAATGGTTCATAAATTAATTGAAGAGTTATTGAAATTTTAAAAATAGTATAAATAAAACTTAAAATCTTTTAAAATATAGCCAAATAAATTTAAAATTAAATAATAACTTTGCTACAAATTTATTACTTTTTTATTTAATGTAAACAAACTTGAAATTTAATTAAAAATTGAAATATTGCAACAAAAGTATACTTTCATTATTCTAAAATAATATTTCCCTTACTCATTCCAAATTTCCCAAGCTTTTTCGGCTTGCAAATGAAGCATATCAAGACCGTTTTGCGTTTTTGCTCCGTAAGATTTACCATTTTTCATAAATAAAGTTTCGGCAGGATTATAAACCAAATCAAAAAGCATATTTTTTTCTGAAAGCAAATGATAAGGAATGTTTGGACATTCCTCAATGTTTGGAAAAGTACCCAAAGGTGAGCAATTTACAATTAAATGCGGTAAAATAGTACATTTAAAAAGTTCTTCGTAAGTGTAATCAGCCTTAGATTTTTCTCTTGAAACAATTTTAAAATCAATATTTAAGTCTTTTAAAGCTACCAAAACCGCCTTTGAAGCTCCTCCAGTCCCTAAAATTAGTGCTGTGTGAATATCATTTTTAAAATTTGAAATCTCATATTCTAACGAAGTTTTAAATCCGTAATAATCAGAATTATAACCAATTAGTTTTTTATTATTCGTAATTTTAATCACATTTACGGCTCCAACTTTTTGGGCTGAATCGTCCAACGCATCTAAAAAAGGAATTATTTGTTCTTTGTATGGAATAGTTACATTCATACCAACCAAACCCTCTTTTGATTGCCACAAAGCGGGAAAATCTTCAATTATAGGAATTTCAAAAAGGTTGAAAACATGATCTTTTAACACTAACTGAACGAATTTTTCAGTAAAATATTTTTTTGAAAATGAATGAGAGAGTGTTTTTCCGATTAAACCAAATTGTTTCACGATAAGATAAGTAATATTAATTTTTTTGTTTTTTAAATAAAGGAACGGTGCTACAAGGTTCGCCAAACATAATGGAACTTGCTAAAGGGCGTAATAATCGAGTGAGTTCTGTATAAGCAAACACAGGAACTTGCTTTTTACTGCAACCTTTAATCACTACTTTAGCGTCTGTGTAGATTCTTAAATCCATAGATTGCAAAATGCTTTGCCATATACATTTTTCTAAAAAATCCGCATCTCCAAAAACGGCAATTTTGGCAAAAGGTTGAATTTTTATCATAATCAACATGTAAGCCCAAGTCGGTACAATGGCATCAGTAGAACAAGTTATAGCTATATATTTGTTGAAATAAATAGACCAATCGTGTGTTTTTACATATTCTCGAAAATCTTTTTCACGCAACATTAGCTCTTGAAAAAGGAGCGGTTTTATATCAAAAATTACTCTTTCATTTTCAGGATAACTACTTTCTAAGTCTATAGAAATTAATTCGCTAGAACTAACTTTATTAATAATTTCTGTTTCCATATCTGATTATTTTAATTAAATAATATTACTATAAAATTTTATAAAAACAATATAAAGTTTTAATTTTAAACTTATTCAAGTATAACTAAATTTTCTTTATTTTGATTCATTTGAGTAATAAAACTAGTAATATCTTTTGCATTTTCAACTTTAAAATCACCAATTCTGTTGCGTCTTAAAGCCGACATATAAGCACCTGATTCCATTGATTTTGCAAAATCGTGCACCAAAGTTCTAATATAAGTTCCTTTAGAACAAACTACTTTAAAAGTGATTTTTGGTAAATTAATTTCCAAAATTTCAAAAGATTTTATTTCTACTTCTCGTTCAGGAACTTCAATAGTTTTTCCTTTTCTCGCTAATTCATACAATCTTTTTCCATTAACTTTGATAGCTGAAAACATGGGTGGTTTTTGTTTTATAATACCCATAAATTGGGGTAATTTGCTATAAATGAGTTCATTAGTGATATGAGAAATTTGAAATTCTGCATCAGCTTCAGTTTCAGAATCGTAAGAAGGTGTTGTTTTTCCTAAAGTCATTTCGCCTAAATATTCTTTTTCTTTTGCTTGAAATTCTTCGATTCTTTTTGTCCATTTGCCTGTGCAAAGTATCAATAAACCAGTAGCTAATGGGTCTAAAGTGCCAGCATGTCCTATTTTTTTGATTTTAAGGACATATTTTAATTTATTAACCACATCAAAAGAAGTCCATTTTTGGGGTTTATCAACTAATATTACAGTTCCTTCGTTGTAATCTTCCATTAATATTACTTTTATTCATTAAAATTTCAAGCAGTTATTTGCATTGTGTTGAGTTTTTTGTAAAGTCCTCCATCTATTTCAATTAATTGATTATGAGAACCTTGCTCTACAATTTCACCATCTTTTATTACTATTATGTTATCAGCATTTCGAATAGTGCTAAGCCTATGGGCAATCACGATTGAAGTTCGATTTTTCATTAAAGTATCTAAAGCTTGTTGCACTAATTTTTCAGATTCTGTATCAAGAGCGGAAGTTGCTTCGTCTAAAATTAAAATCGGTGGATTTCTTAAAACCGCTCTAGCAATGCTAATTCGTTGTTTTTGTCCGCCAGAAAGTTTCACACCTCTGTCGCCAATATGGGTTTGATAGCCTTGTTCTGATTTTAAAATAAAATCGTGTGCATTTGCAACTTTGGCGGCATGTTCAACCGAATCTTTAGTAATATTTTCCAATCCAAAAACAATATTATTATAAATAGAATCGTTGAAAAGAAGTGGTTCTTGCGTAACTATTGCCATTAAATTGCGAAGAGAATGAATTTTTAACTGATGAATTGGAGTGTTATCAATCAATATTTCGCCCTCATTTACATCATAAAAACGCATCAATAAATCTGCCAAAGTTGATTTTCCGCCACCCGAAGGACCTACTAAACCTATCATTTGACCTTTTTTAATTTGTAAGTTTAAGTTTTTAATAACTTTTTTGGATTGGTATGAAAATGATATATTTTTAAAATGTATTTCATTATCAAAATTACTTTTAAGTATAGCATTTTCTGGTTCATTTACGATTATTGGTGTATCCAATAGTTCTAAAATTCGCTCACCTGCCGCTAAACCTCTTTGAGCCATAATAAAAGCATTTGAAAGCTCTTTGGCTGGTTTTAATACTTGCGAAAAAATAGTAATATAAGTGATAAATGCACTAGCAGATAATTCAGGATTTTCTCCTAAAACGAGCGAACCACCATAAATTAAAATAAATGAAATTACCATAATGCCACTAAATTCAGAAAAGGGAGAAGCAAATTCTTTCCTTCTTATAATCTTACGAGCTATTGAAGTGTAATCTTCATTTTGATTATTAAATTTTAAATTTATAAAACGCTGAGCATTGAAGGCTTTAATGATTTTAATGTAAGAAAGTGCTTCTTCTAAAGTGCTATTTAAAGTTCCAAATGATTCAAAACTTTCTTTGGCTTGTTTTTTAAGTTTTTTTACTAATAATGAAATTAATCCACCAGAAATAGGAATTACAAGTAAGGTAAAAAATGTAAGTTTTGCAGAAATCATAAACAATACTGAAAAATACATTGTCAAAGAAATTGGGCTAGAAAATATGGCTGCAAAAGAGCTTGAAAGTGAGGTTTCAACTTCTATGCTATCTGAAATAGTTCGTGTTATTAAATCGCCTTTTTTATGGTTACTAAAGTAAGATATATCTAATTTTAAATATTTTTCAAAAATAAGATTTCTTAATCCACGAACAATATGTGTTTTAAAATATTCAATTCTTGTTGCCGTTAAATATCTAAATAAATTAGAAGTCATTACAGATAACACAATTATACAACAAACAATTTTTAGCGTATCTAAACGAGAAAAATTTTTGAGAATATCGTAAAAGTAATAGCTAAATAATTCTTTAAAATAAGTTAAACTGAACTGAAAATCTGGTTTATTTGCTAACAATACAACTTTTTCTGTGCCAAAAAGAACATCTAAAAGCGGAATAATGAGCGTAAAGTTGAGTAAACCAAAAAAAGTAGCTAAAAAAGTAAATAGAAAATAAGGAATTATAAACTGTTGATAGGGTTTACAATAATTCAATAACCGAAGGAATACTTTCATAATTTGGCAAATTTAACCAAAAATTGTTTAATCGAACATTTTTTTGGGATTTTTGAAAATTTTCGTCTCAGTTTCAAATATATTAATTTGAATTTAACCTTTATTTTTATACTTAAAAAATAACTAAAGTCAAAAATAATATTTTAATTATCAATATTTTCTTACATTTGTGTTATCAAGCAAATACCATATATTCAAAAATGAAATTCAATCTTATATATTTTTCTTTTTTCGTATATTTTTTTGGTCTTTTAACAGAAACAGTTGCCCAAAAAATATCCTGGGCAAATCAAATTATTCATACTTCTGCCAAGTTTGAAACGTATGAAAATAATGTGGATCACATGTTGGGAATGCCAAGTATTTATCAAGGTGTGATGAACGGAAATATTGATTCATTTTCGGAAGGATACATTCTTTATAACAATCCTACTCCTAAAAAAAATGTAATAACATTGGGTTTTTCATCTACATTAATTGCTGAACAATTAGTAATTGGTGGTGTTATGAATTTAGGAACTATCAAGTCTATTTATGTATTAAATTCTGTTGGGAAAAAGCAAGAAATTTACCAAATGATGAAAGGCTCTGTTTCTAAATTTCACAATTTTAATATTTATTTTGAACCCCGAGAGGTTTCTGCTGTTGAAATTACATTTGATCACCAAAAAGTAAATAATTGGAATATTATTAAAGGAATAGGTTTAGTAAACTCTAATAATTTATTGGATTTGCAACCTGAAATATTTACCGAAGACGAGTTTTATGGCAAAGAAGAGTTTATTTTGTATAACAACAAACATGAAAAATGTATAAGTTTTAGTCCTAAACTTTCTTTTGACGAAAAGAGTATTTATTACGTAAAAGAATGTGAAAATTCCAAACATCAAGATATTTGGATTTCTGAATTAGATGAAAACGGACATTGGACAGAAGGTAAGATTGCACCTTTTCCGCTCAATAATGAAGCTCATAATTTTGTGGCTTCTGTGGGTACAAATGGTAAGTTTTTGGTTTTAGGAAATGCCTATAATAAAGATGGCTCTAGTGCAGGAGATGGTGTTTCGCTTTCTCATAAAAATTCGGATGGAAGTTGGGGAATTCCTCAAACTATTTTAATTCCTAATTTTGTAAATAAAAATGATCATACAAATTTTTATATGGCAACCAATGAAAAAGTTATGATGATGGCAATTCAAGATACTAATTCGATAGGAGAATTAGATTTATATGCATCTGTGAAAATTGAAGAAACCGGAAAATGGTCGCCTCCAATCAATTTGGGCAGCAATGTGAATACAGAACTTTCTGAAGACTATCCGTTTTTATCCTATGACAACAAAACGCTTTATTTTAGTTCAAATGGCTATATTGGTTTTGGAGGATTTGATATTTATATGACACAACGATTAGATGATACTTGGAAAAACTGGACAAAACCGCTCAATTTAGGTCCGTTAGTAAATTCAAAAGTTGATGATTGTGGATTTTCGCTTTCTTCAAAAGGAAGTCATGCTTTTTATCATACACCTAGCACAAGTGGCGATACTATTAAAAAAATGGATATTTTCAGGGTAAATATTCCCAAAATGTTACAACAAGAACCCAAAGCTGTTATTTCTGGAAGTGTTCAATCTAATGTAGATTCGCTTAAATGTTTAGGGACCGTTAAAATATATAATGTCAAAGGCGAATTAGTAGTTTCAAATCAAATTTTTCCGCACAATGCCAACTACTTACTTGCTGTTTCTTTAGGCAAAATGTATAAAATGTCAGTAGATATAGAAAATCACTTTAAAAAGGATATTTTATTGGATTATGTGGATAGTACAGAAAATATAAAAACTTTCAAAAATCTTAAAATGCAAGCTTATCCCGACTCTGGATTTTCATTGATTATTCCAAAAATTACTTTTGATGCTAAAATTAAATCTGTAATTTCAATCGCAGGCATTTCAATTGATAGCTTAGTTAAAACTATTATGTTGCAAAAAAACTGTAAATTTCAAATAAATATAACAGAAAATAGTTTACCTGATAAATTAAAAAATCATAAAATTGCTACTGATAAAGCCTTAGCAATTACCAATTATTTTATTAACAAAGGTGTTCCTAAAGAAATTTTCAAAACAAATATTTTAGAATCAAATGCTTTTAATAAAAAAAGCCCGATTAAATCAAATAAAAAAGAAATTTCATCTACAAAACAATCCATATATTCTATAACTTATATTCAACGATTAATAAAAATTTCAACTTCTAATGATTTAATTCGTAATTAATTTGTAATTTTATAGTACATTGTTTGTTGAAACACTTAAAAACTTGAATATTGTTTTTAAAAACCCTCATTAAAACAATTTCTACTTCGAATTGATAAATTACAAAAAGAAAGTTTAACTAAATTGAGATTTTTAGTTGTTAGCTTATCATTATAATTCACAGATGAAAAATACGCAATTTCTTAGTTTTAATTTTATGAAAATATTTATGTTATTTTTACTTTTTTCTATTTCTCTTTTTGGGCAAATTAATGTGCCAGAAACTATTGATTTAACAAAATATAAATCAATAGTTTCAACAGGTGATAAACATTTTTTTCATGAAAAATATTATGAAGCAGTTCAAGAATATATGAAAGCTTTGAAAATCAAAAGCGATGATGCTTCAGTGGATTTTAATTTGGCTGAAAGTTGCCGAATGAATAATGATTTTGATGATGCTGAATTTTATTATGAAAAAATAGTAAGAAAATATGGTAAACAAAATCAGATGGCACTTTATTGGTTGGGTTTGATGCAAAAAACTAATGGCAAATATTACGATGCCGAAAGTTCTTTAGCAAAGTTTATAAAAACCTTTAGACCTACAAATGCAGAAGGAAAATCAAGGATTAAAGAGGCAAGTTTTGAACATAAAGGCTGTTTAATGGCAATAGAAGAATACAAACGCCCAATAAAAGATGTAGATTTGAAAGTTTTGACCCCTCCAGTAAACTCAAGAAATTCGGATTATGCACCTATGATTTTTTCTCACGATTCGTGCATCGTAATTACTTCTGCAAGAGCTGATGCAAAAGGAAAAGAACTAAATGTAACTTCGGGTGAGTCAAAAAGTGATAATTTTAGATTTGAAAAACAAGGCGATAGATGGGAAAGATACCATAATGATGATCATTTTGATATAGTAAATACCACAAAAGATGATGGTGCAGGTGAATTAACCAGAGATAGACAAAAATATTACTATACTATTTGCGACCCAAACTGTGCAATTTTTGTTTCTAAAGTTGTTAATGGAAAATTTACTTTGCCTGAAAAATTAAATGATAATGTAAACCCAACTTTTGATGTACACCATGATTTAATTTGGAATGCACAACCCACGTTATCTCCAAAAGCAGATTCGATGCTTTTTGTATCAAAACGATCTGGTGGAAAAGGAATGCATGATATTTGGTTAGTAATAAACAAAGATAAAACTGGCAAAACTGAAAGTTGGGGACCTGCAATTAATATGAAGCACTTAAATACTTCTGGAATTGAAATTGCACCTTATTGGGATGATATTACTGGTCAAGTGTTCATCTCTTCTAATGGGCACATTGGATTTGGCGGATTAGATGTATATAAAACCAAAGGTCAGAAAAAAGATAAGCTCGAAAATATTGGTTTGCCTTTCAACTCAAGTCGAGATGATATTTATTTTATACTTGGTCATGAAAAAGGATATGTTGTATCGAACCGAAAAGGCGGCATAGGACTTACAGATATTTATACATTTAACCGAACTCCCAAAGAGGCAGTTATAGGAAGTATCGAAAAAAACTTGACAGCAAAATATATGAAAATCGAAGCCAAAGGAAAAATTGTTTATACTGATGTAGGAGAAGGCTTAGAAAATGCAATTGTATATTTGAAAGATGAAAAAGGTAATATAGTTGATAAAACTACTACAGATGCAGCAGGAGAATATCGGTTTTATGACATGAAACCAGGCGTAGATTATCAAATTACATTAGAAGGAAACGACCCCCGATTTTCATCTACTAATACTTTTTTGGCTGATGGGCAAGTAATATCCAAACCTATTTCAAATAAAGATAAAAATCAAGGAATTGTAATGAAAAGTGATTTTGTATCAACAGAAACGGAGGACGATTTTTTTAAAGACGTAAGAAAAATGGCAAAAGCAAAAGTAAATGCGGTTGTAACTTCCGAAACCGTTTTAGATGAAACCGTAGAGGCTCATCAAAACGAAATTTTACACGATGAAGCAAAATTAGATTCTATTACAGATATTGTAGATGTTGCAACTAAACAAGTCATAAAGAAAAAATATAAAAAAGGAGCTTTTGAAAATGTATATTTTGATTATAATAGTTTTGAACTTACTTCAGCAGGAAAAATTGTTATGGATAGCCTTGCCAAGTTTTATAAAAATCAAGATGTATCAAAAATTGAAATAAAAGCGTTCACCGATTCTTATGGTGATATAGATTATAATAAAAATTTGGCCGATCAAAGGGCAAAATCTTGTTATGATTACCTAATTATGAAGGGCGTTGATGATTTGGCAATTGTAGTTACGCCTGTTGGAGCTGATAATCCAATTGCTAGCAACCAATCGCATCGAGGAAGACAACTCAATAGAAGAGTAGAATTTTTGCTAAAAGGCACTAAAGCCAATTATTTGCCGCATGCTATGGTGTATGTAGTTGAACCTAAAGAAACGCTAAACGCTATAGCCAAAAAATTCAATATGCCACTGGAATTGCTCAAAGCCATGAATGGACTTAGTAATGACGAACTTAAAGCATATTCGACCATCAGAGTTAGTTGCGAAAATAGTAGCATTATTGCTCCAATGACTTTTGATAATCTACGAGACTCCAAAACTGAATATAAATTTCAAAACATGAAATTTGTTCCTCTACAAACTGCCAAAGGCAATGGATTATAGTAACTTATATAAAGTCAATAAATAATTACAATTCCTTTTTAACTTTTCCCATTGAAAAGGGTTTTCTAAAAATTTAATTGTAAATATTTAGTGGACACAATTTAAATATAAAAATTCAATTTATAAAAAGCCTACTTAAATATTTCAAAAAATGCCTCACCTCTAACCTAATTTCTGCAACGAAACCACAGAATCTAGAAAGAAGAGAACACCCTAATTTTATGAAACATTTTTAATGTATTGATTAGTTAATTAAGGTTAAAATGCTTTACCAGGGCTTTTCTAAAATTTTATTTAGTTGATATTGATTTATTATAAGCTTTGATGGATTTCTTAAAAGCAGAACTTTCAATAAGTGCTGACGTAATCAATGTTGATGCTACAATTCCTAATCCTATTCCAAGAACTGGAGCATTTATATCACCACCACCAGCAGCCAAACCAAGTGGATATCCAACCATTGCACCACCTACAACAGCAGGAACTAATAATATATATGTCCAAATTTATGCTTTTTTGTATTCTTTTTTTGATTCAAAATTTGATTTTAAAGTTTCGATAAGTTGCCGTTTTGATATTAATTTTGTACCTAAAAAATATCCTTCTTTCGTTTTTGAAATAGTATCAGCAAATATTTCAATTGATTTGTTTAAAATTGATTCTTTAATTACAATATTTGAAGTAACAATTGAATTTTTTGAATCTATAATTAATTTATGCGAATCTTGGCAAAAATCATTGTTTGGTTTCGAAAAACTCGAAACTGAATATACTTGAATTAGAAATATTAATAATTTAATTTTTTTCATTTTTTTTTACAAAATTAATAAAATATTAATAAGGGCAAAAGAATTTAAGATAAATAATTATTTTAGATCTAGATATTACTTAAATTAAGTCCATTAGTTTTTCTCTTTTTAGTGTATTAAGTAAAGACTTGAATTTTCATTTTTTTTTAAGAAACCATACAATCTTGCTATTTAATCATATTAAGTACTATTTACAAACTAATCCTATAGTTGTGAATAGAGTTTTCTTTTCTTTTTCTGAAGGTGAGCTCTTTAAAACTAGTATCCAACATCTAATGTAATTTATTTTCAATAGACCAATGATTTCTTACTTATTTATTTATTAAAACAGCATCTAATCCAAGGCTTGAAATATAATATCTAATTTCATTTTGGATTTCACTTTAGGGAATTCGTAGATAAAATAATTAGATTAAAAGCCCCATTTTAAATCTAATTTCTGCTACGAAGCCGAAGAATCCAAAGTGAGGGGAACGTCCTAATTTTATGAAACATTATTAATATATTGATTAGTTAATTAATTAAGGTTAAAATACTTTATCTGGGCTTTTCTATAATCTTAAATGCGTTTGACCTGATATAAGGAATAAATTCGCTAAATTCAAATGGGAAAATTGATGATGTAATTAAGATTTTAAAGATGCCTTAAAATTTGTATAGATGTTAAAAACTCTCATTTTTTAGCCAAATAATTCTGAAAAAACATCATCTAACTTAGAAATAGGTGCTATTTTGATACCATAATTTTTTATTTCTATACCTTTCATGGCAAATTTAGAAACGAATATTTGTTTAAAACCTAGCTTTTCGGCTTCTGAAATGCGTTGTTCAGTTCGGTTTACAGCTCTTACTTCTCCTCCAAGCCCAATTTCGGCAGCAAAGCAGCAATGTTGTGGAATGCTCATGTCGTTATATGACGAAACAATAGAAACGCAAACCGCCAAATCTATGGCTGGGTCATCTACCCGAATGCCACCTGTGATATTCAAAAAAACATCTTGTTGTCCGAGCCTAAAACCGCCTCTTTTTTCTAAAACTGCCAAAAGCATATTCATCCTTTTTGCATCAAAACCAGTGCTGCTCCTTTGCGGATTTCCGTAAGCTGCAGGCGAAACTAACGATTGAATTTCTATTAATAACGGACGGTTACCTTCAATCATTGCTGCAATACTTACGCCACTGAGGTCGGTATCTTTTTGTGAAATCAATATTTCGGATGGGTTGCTCACTTCTCGCAAACCTTGGGTGTGCATTTCGTATATGCCAAGTTCGGAGGTTGAGCCAAAACGGTTTTTGGTGGTTCTTAAAATGCGGTAGGTCATGTGCCTGTCTCCCTCAAATTGCAAAACAGTATCCACCATGTGTTCCAAAACTTTTGGACCCGCCAAAGTTCCTTCTTTGGTAATATGTCCAATCAAAAACACAGGTGTACCCGTTTCTTTGGCATATTTCATAAACTCTGCCGTACATTCTCTCACTTGCGAAATGCTACCTGCCGATGATTCTATAAAAGTAGAACACATGGTTTGAATAGAATCAACAATCACAATTTCTGGCTCTAAAATTTCAATTTGTTTAAATATATTTTGAGTATTTGTCTCGGTTAAAATAAAACAATTTGAGTCTTTCATTGAAATATTTTCGCTCAAATTGATGCGTTCAGCACGCATTTTTATTTGCGAATCGCTTTCTTCACCTGAAATATACAACACTTTTTTGTCTATAAAACTCAAAGAAATTTGCAACATTAAAGTAGATTTTCCGATACCTGGTTCTCCACCAATTAAAATAAGCGAACCTGCCACAATTCCACCGCCAAGCACTCTATTAAGTTCGTTATCAATGGTTTTGTAGCGTTCTTGCGTATCGGATTGAATATCTTTTATTTCAATAGGTTTAGTGGCAATTTGTTTGGAACTGGATGTTTTCCAAGAGCCTTGTTGAGGTTCTTCTTTTTGGATTAATTCTTCTACAAAACTATTCCAGGCACCACAGCTGGGGCATTTTCCTTGCCATTTTACAGATTGATAACCACAAGATTGACAGAAATAAGAGGATTTAACTTTAGCCATTGACTTTTGATACAGAAAATATAATCTAGATTTTTGTATTTAATTTTAAAAGAAATAAAAATCTAAGCCTTACAAATGTGTGAGTTTTAATTCATCAAAGCAAATTGTTTGTGTATTTAATCAAATGTATTTTTTATTAAATGAATAAGATTATAGATGATTTTTTTAAGAAAAATGGTGTATAAAAATGTAGTTTAAAGAAGATTAAATATTAGGGAACCTCTAAAAATCCCAATATTATTTTTATAAACCCCACCCAAACCAATTTCTGCTACGAAACCGCAGAATCCAAGTGGGAGGGTTTCTTCAGGATTGAGGTTTTTAGGTTTTCCAAAAAAAGTATTCTCATTTTTAGTCTGCATGAGTATGCTTTGCCAGGACTCAATCTAAAACTCTTTTTGATGCTCTCGAAAAATGACATTAATAAGTGCCTGTATTATTTATTTTAAAACCATTTGAATTTAAAGAAAATTTAATACTTTTGAGCAATCAATAAAGCCATATTTTAGGTTAACCTTATAGAATCAGACATATATTGATTTAAAGAGTATTAAAACATTAAAATTTTTTCATTAAATGAAAAAAAATATCATAATTGTATCAAACATTATTTTTCTAGTTATTTTATTCTTTAATAGTTGCGATAACAAACCCGTTGATAGATCTTTATTTAAAGATGAAATGGAAGACCGTGAGTTGATGCGAGTTACTGCAGGTGAGCTCAACGATTTTGCTTTCCGAAAAGGAGTAATTATATTAGATAGTTTGCAAAAAGCATCAAAAAGTGATACAAATTTTAATAATTTAGCATTTAAACTTTGGCTAGAACAGGAGATGGATTTCAAAATAGAGCAATTATCAATATCTCAAATTGATACAAATTCTAAACTTTATCAAGTGTCTCAAGCCTATCAATATAATGTAGAAAATAAAATACCTTGCGAGGATAATTTGCAAAAAAATGGCGAAAATATGGTTTTTATTACTCGTGCTTTTGTAGATAGCATTGATAATAAACTTATTTTAAATAAAATAATAGTAATAAATATGCCTAAAAAAGAGCTTATTAAAAAAATGACTATTAAAGATTTAAAAATAAAAAAATAATGTCAATAAAAATCATTTCTTACAATGTGAATGGCATTCGTGCTGCTTTGCTTAAAGGTTTAGATAGTTGGTTAGAAGCCACCAAAGCAGATGTTTTTTGTTTACAAGAAATTAAAGCCACACCTGATCAATTAAATGTAAGTATTTTTGAAAAAATGGGCTATCATTGTTTTTGGAATCCTGCCCAAAAAAAAGGATATAGTGGCACAGCTATTTTTACAAAACAAACACCAAAACACGTTGAAATTGGTTGTGGAATAGCCGATTATGATTTTGAAGGAAGGGTAATCAGAGCCGATTTTGATACTTTCAGCATTATGAATGTGTATATGCCTAGCGGTTCAAGCGGTGAAGATAGGCAAGTTTTTAAGCTTAAATGGATGCAAGATTTCTTAGTTTATGCCAAAGAAATTGCTCAAAAACTTCCAAATTTGATTATTGTTGGCGATTATAATATTTGCCATAAAGCTATTGATATTCACAACCCAAAAGCGAATGAAAATACTTCAGGTTTTTTACCCGAAGAGAGAGCTTGGATGCAAGATTTTTTTGATAGCGGTTTTGTAGATACTTTTCGGCATTTCAATCAAGAACCACATCAATATAGTTGGTGGAGTTATAGGGCTGGAGCAAGAAGTAAAAACTTAGGTTGGCGAATTGATTATCAGGCAGTTACTTCAATAATGAAATCCAGATTATTACGAGCTTTGATTTTGCCTGAAGCTATTCATTCTGATCACTGCCCTACACTTTTGGAAATTGAATAAATTTCATTTACTAATTTATTTTATTTGATATTTATGAATAATAAGGTATTAAAGAATATTGTATTGTTTATCCCAAAGACCGATTATTGGAGGTATTTTTAATAAAAGACTGAAATGCCATTTAGTAAGAAAATATATAGACTATGGCATTTTTTTCTGGGCAAACGCATTTAAAACTATTGATTAATTAAGCCCAACCCTAAATCCCTCCCCAAAGGGAGGGACTTGCTCATTAAGTACTTTTTTTTAGTAATAAATTAAAATTAAACATATTATTTATAGCTAAAAAGTTTTAAATGACAATTCCCTATAATATCAATGCTTAATTTTTAATGTTCAAATTATTTATTTAAGCTTATCAATATATTTAAAAACCTAAGCATAGTTGCAATTATTATGTTCAAATAAACCTTTTAAACGAATTACTTTGAATTATGATTGCTATTGTGATGCTCTGTTGGTTTATGTTGAGAAGGTTGATGAGGTGCATGTAATGGCGAATGTCTATAAGAATGAGCATCATTCCCTAAGCGAAATGCTATACCAAACTCGTGTGTTAATGGAGAAAGTGTTGATATTACACCTTGATTCCACTCAAAAGCATAATTAAATTCTACTTTTGCAAGTTCAAAACCAAATCCTGCTATATAAGCAAAAGAAGAAGAAAATGTTCTGAATCCCAATCTAAGATTAAACATATTTTTGTAAACCGCAGTCATATTTGCATCTATCATTGGGTTTCCGTTGTTGTATTTACGGAATAAAACCAAAGGTAATATTTCATAATCTGGGTTTGATAATTTGATTTTATAACCAGCCAAAGCTTGATAATCTGAAAAAAAAGAATTTCTGTCTAATACTCCATTATAAAGCGTTGGCATTGCTAAACCAAACATCCATTGCTTTACATGAAACAAAGCAGATAATCCAACCATAAAACGTGGTCTATTTTCATTAATATTACTTGTTATGCTTGGGTCGTTAGGATTAACTGTCGATACTTTACTTTGGTCAATTCCTCTGAAAACTCCGCCAAAATTTAATCCAAAACGAAGTGCCATATTTTCATGTAATTTTAATTTATGGGCATAAGCAAATGAAACTGAATTTGTATTATAAATTCCAGCTGAAGAGTTATTTAAATACAAACCAGCTCCGCCAACAGGACTTAACATGGTGTAAATACCAGCAGCATAGCCTGAAGGCGACCCTTGCATATTTGAAAATTGAGACCTATAATTGGCATACATATAGGTTTCGCCTTGTGTGCCAATGGCAGAAGGTGTTATCAAAAATAAATTATGAGTATATAAGTTACTTGGTTTATCAATTTGTGAAAAAACCAAAGTAGATATTAATATAAAACAAATCTGAATTATTAATGCTATTTTTTTCATTTTTATTATCTTCTTATGATTGAAATGAAACCTGTAAAATCACCTTCAACAGATGAAAGAACGTAGTAATAAGTTGAAGATGGCAATTCACTTCCGTTTGATGTTCCATCCCAATTATTTTCATATTTTGTGGTTGAGTAAACTAGAATCCCGGCTTCGTTAAAGATAGAAAGTTTAGAATTAGGAAAGTCTTGAATATTACGAATTACCCAAACATCATTTATGCCATCAGGAGGTGTTGGAGAAATGATATTATCAGCATCAACTTTTGATGGTGTATAATCCAAAATATCTAAAATAATTACTTTTTCAAAAGTTCCATTAAACCTAGAATCGTTGGTTTTTAACCTAATTGAATATAACTTTTTTGACTCAAAATCGAAAGTTATATTTGAAAAAAGTGAATCGCCTTTGATTGTAAAATCCTGATTATCAGCCGAACCTTCGCCATTTACAAATGTATAAATGTGTTTGTCTTCAACATCCAAATCTGTAGATTTTAAAATAGCAATAAAAGTATTTGGTAAATTTCCTTCTCTGAGTTTTAAATTTTCAAGTAAAATATCTGTTGGCGTTTCATTTGGATTTAAAATAGTAATATCTTTTTGAAAAATACCGTTAAATTTTCCATCATCCGTTTTAATGGTTATGATGTATTCGCCTTTTTGAACAAAATTATAGGTTTCTGATGAAAACAAAGAATCATTTCTTAATACAAAAGCAGCGTTATCGTTGGAAATGGTACTTGATGTTGTAAATGTATGTAAATGAATATCGGTTAAATCTGCATCTATGCTTTTCACTTTAGCTATAAAAGTATTATTTTTAATGCTCTTATTTAGATTTGCTCCAGAAAGTGTAATGTCTGTTGCTTTAAAATTTGGATTTAAAATAGTAATATCTTTTTGAAAAATACCATTAAATTTACCATCATCCGTTTTGATAGTTATTACATATTCGCCTTTTTGAACAAAATTATAAGTTTCGGATGAAAAAAGTGAATCATTTCTCAAAACAAAAGCTGCGTTGTCGTTGGAAATTGTACTTGATGTTGTAAATGTATGTAAATGAATATCCGTTAAATCTGCATCTATGCTTTTCACTTTAGCTATAAAAGTATTATTTTTAATGCTCTTATTTAGATTTGCTCCAGAAAGTGTAATATCTGTTGGCGTTTCATTTGGATTTAAAATA
>REAG01000107.1 GCA_004294265.1 Cytophagales bacterium
ATACACAAAAAACTACGTTTTTTGACTTCTTTTGCCCTTGAGAAAAGATAATTAATGAAGTTTTGAAAGAAATATTTATGTTTTACTTTTGAAATGTAATTACATGGGCTATTCCATAAAATTATTTTTTTTAAAAGTTTAACTTTACCTGTTTTACATAAAATGAAAGTTTCTTAAAATATTAGGTTATTTTTTCTTTAATAATCTATAAAAAGTAAAAAACATACTAATTGAACTTTTTTTATTTAGTTTAACTAGTATGTTTTTATGAAATAAATTATTTAAACCTTTACTTCTTCAGAAAACATTGCTATAAATTCATCTACAGTTTGGCTACCCAAATCGCCTTCGTGTTTTTTACGAACTTGAATAGTTTCTTCATTTTGTTCTTTTTCGCCAACCACGAGCATATATGGAATTTTTGAAATTTCAGCATCTCTAATTTTACGACCAATTTTTTCGTTTCTTAAATCCAATTCGATTGGAACATCTAAAATATCGCTTAATTGATCAGCCACTTTTTTAGCATAATCATCGAATTTGTCAGAAATTGGTAATATTATTGCTTTTACAGGAGCTAACCATAATGGAAACTGACCGCCTGTATTTTCTATAAGTAATGCTATAAAACGCTCCATAGAACCAAATAAAGCCCTGTGAATCATTACTGGTCTATGTTTTTGATTATCACTTCCTATATAAGTAAGGTCGAAATTTTCTGGCATCATATAATCAACTTGAATAGTTCCTATTTGCCATTTTCTTCCAATAGCATCACGAACCATAAAATCAAGTTTTGGACCATAAAAAGCTGCCTCACCTTCTTTGGTGGTTGTTTTCATGCCTCTTTCTTGCGTGGCTTCAACTATAGCTTTTTCTGCTAAATCCCACATTTGGTCTGTACCTAAATATTTTTCTTTGTTATTAGGATCTCGAAGTGAAATTTGGGTTTTAAATTCACTAAAACCTAATTTGCTATATACAAGATTTACTAAATCAACTACTTTCAAAAATTCTTCTTTTAACTGATCTGGTCTGCAATATATATGTGCATCATCTTGCGTAAAACCTCTCACACGTGTTAAACCATGTAGTTCTCCGTGTTGCTCGTATCTATAAACTGTTCCAAACTCTGCATATTTTACAGGCAAATCTTTGTAGCTTTTTAGTTTTGCAGCATATATTTTACAATGATGAGGGCAGTTCATTGGTTTTAAGAAAAACTCCTCATTTTCATCTGGAGTTCTGATAGGCTGATAGGCATCTTGACCATATTTTGCATAATGACCAGAAGTTATATACAATTCTTTTTTACCAATATGCGGACTTGCTACATGTTGATAACCCGCTTTTCTTTGTATTTTCTTTAAAAATTCTATTAAATTTTGTCGAAGAGCTTCCCCTTTTGGTGCCCAGAGTGGTAAGCCCATTCCTACTTCTTCGTCAAAATAAAAAAGATCTAATTCTTTGCCTAACTTTCTATGATCTCGTTTTTTTGCTTCCTCTAACAAAACTAAATAATCGTCCAACTCTTTTTGTTTTGGAAAAGTAACAGCATATAAACGAGTAAGCATTTTGTTTTTTTCATCACCACGCCAGTAAGCTCCTGCAATATTCATTATTTTAACTGCTTTTATAAAACCAGTATTAGGAATATGAGGACCACGACATAAATCGGTAAAATTTCCTTGCGTATAAAACGTAATCTTACCATCTTCTAAGTTTTGAAGCAAATCTAGTTTGTATTCATCACCTTTAGTATTAAAATAATCAATGGCATCTAACTTGCTGACTGATTGTCGTTTAAACTCTGATTTTAAACGTGCTAATTCTAAAATTTTATCTTCAAGTTTTTTGAAATGATCTTGATTAAATTCTACTTCACCAAAATCTACATCGTAATAAAAACCAGTTTCTATGGCTGGTCCAATTCCAAATTTTGTACCAGGATATAAACTTTCTAAAGCCTCAGCAAGTAAATGAGCGGATGAATGCCAAAAAGTTGATTTGCCATCAGTGTCGTTCCAAGTAAGAAGTTCTAATTTTGAATCAGCATGAATTGGTAGGCTAGAATCTACTGTTGTTCCATTTAAGTTGGCTGCCAACACATTTCGAGCCAATCCTTCGCTGATACTGAGGGCAACTTCCATTGAAGTTGAGCCTTTTGGATATTCTCTGACAGAGCCGTCAGGAAGTGTGATTTTGATTGTCATATTTTTATTTCTGCTTTACAATAGCAGGTTTAATTATTTGAGCAAAGGTAGTATTTATTGTTTAATTTAGAAATTTCACAATAATTAATTTTATTTTAAATTTAGTTTTTTTTTATATTGTTTTTTTCTAATTACTTTTTATTGTTTAATCACATCCTTGTAATTTCATTTGTTTGTTCCAAAAGATTCTAATAAATAGTAGTTAATCGGCAGAACCGAACTACTTTTGGGTTAAATTAATGATTTTTTTATAAATAAAGCACTTGGAAACTTCAATTAATTTGATAATTCGTATTTATATGAGATTCCTTTGTTTTTTTGTGTATAAGGTTGTGTAACATTGTTCAAAAAAATCTTCGGTGAGATCAGTCGTTTTATTATAATAAATTTTACTAAAAAACTAATATGAGGCTTTAAAAAACAGTTTCATAGGTTATATTATGGTGTTTTGAGAGTTGTGAAATAGTTTCTTTGTTGCAATTTTGATTTGATTTTCTAACGTGTATATTTGTAACTCAATTTTTTTTAAGTTTTTGTATAGTTTTATATTTTTATTGAAAAAAATAAGTATATTTCGGAAAAGCATACCGATTTAGTTGAGCTATACAAAAAATAACTTCAATTTGGTAATTGGTTTACAGCACCTACTTTTGGATATGAATCTGCAGAAGATTATTATGAAAAAAATAGTGCCACTCATTTTATGAAATCAATAAAAACGGAAACTTTTTTAATATCTTTAAAAGATGACCCATTTTTGGATAAAAATTGCTTTTACGATTTTAGTAATAAGGCGATTTCCGTCATTTATACCGAAAATGGTGGTCATGTTGGATTTTT
>REAG01000204.1 GCA_004294265.1 Cytophagales bacterium
TTTGTGTACTACAAATCACTTTTAAATTTTTAAAATGCCTAATTTTCATCTAAATCAACTTTGTAAAAAAAATTAAAATTATTATCTTTAAAAGTTTATATGATTTATTTAAAAAATGCAATTTTTATTAAAGAAAACTGCAATTTGGGTTAAAAATCATACTTTTTAAATAATATTTTTGATAAAAAACGGCTCACTCGTATTTATTGGGGATTATAAAAATAGCTTATGTAACCAACCTAAATTCCGTTGAAGCC
Organism: Cytophagales bacterium; assembly: GCA_004294265.1. GTDB lineage: Bacteria > Bacteroidota > Bacteroidia > Cytophagales > UBA9547 > REAG01. The sequence continues at coordinate 258 of REAG01000204.1, forward strand.
CTCCCACTTTGAGAGGGTTGGGTTGGGTTTTTAAAAATAATATTGGGGTTTTTAGAGGTTTCCTTAAGAATAATTGTCAAAAAAGGCTTTTATTAAAAAATCAATTTTAAAATACTGACTCATTTAACTCTTAAAATGATACTAAATTAAAAAAATATAATGATGCTATTAACTATAAGCTTTAAGAATTTTCTCAAAAATTAACTCTGCCCACAAACCGTATTGAAATGCCGAGGGATGCAAATTATCGGTTGATAATAAATTTGGTTTTGAACTTTTTGAAATATCTGTTATATTGATGTAGTTTACATTTTTTTGTTTTGAAATTTTGAAATTTATAGCATTATAAAAATTGATTTCTTCCGAAATATTTAATTTATTTTTATCGCCAAAAGGAGTATATCCATAATCAGGAATTGAAATCACAAAAACATGATTTTCTTCATTCTTGGCAAAAGAAATACAACTATCTACTAAATTTGAAAATTCGTATTCGTAAATTTCAGTATTTTTATTTTGATACTGATTATTTACACCAATAAGTAAGAAAACTAAATCATAATTGGTTTTTAAATTTTGAAGATTAATGGCATCTTTTAAATTATCAGTTCGCCATCCAGTTCGGGCAACAATTTTTAACTCTTCAATATTTTTATTTTCTTTTTGAAGCAATTTAGCTACTTGTTTTGGAAAACAAAGATTTTTTTCAACATTTTCTCCTATTGTATAAGAATCACCAAGAGCCAAAATTTTAATTGATTCTTTCATTATTTATGTTTTTGATAAATGAAAGTGTTAACACAATTGATATATATATATGAAATCATACATGATATTATATATATATCAATTTTAATATTGACAAATTTTAATATCCAGATTTATCATCAAAATCATCCATCAACAAACCTTTGGTTTTGCTAATGATATTATTGAATAGATTTGAGGTTGAAGTTATATCTATTTTTTTGGTCGCTTTACTTATTTGTGGTGTTGTTGAAGCGGCTTTCCCTTTTAATTCTTGATAACGATTTTCTCTAGCATCTAAAGATCTAAAACCAGCTAAAACCAAACCAATCGAAGTAGCATACATCGGACTTTTAACTTCGTCTGATTTGCATTTTCCAAGATGTTCGTTTGGATGTCCTATTCGGGTATCCATACCAGTTTTATATTCAAATAGTTGTTTTATATGTTTTAACATAGCTCCACCGCCAGTTACAACTATTCCTCCTGCTAATCTTTTTTGGTAACCAGAGGCAATTAATTCGGCATAGACTAATTCTATTATTTCTTCAATTCTAGCATTTATTACTTGTGCCAACGTTTTTATGCTTATTTCTTTGGCTGGTCTGTTTCTTAGTCCTTGAATAGCTACTATATGGTCAGGGTTCTCTTCTTCAGGTAAAGCTGAACCAAATCTTACTTTTAAAAGCTCGGCTTGTTGGTGCAAAAGTGAGCATCCTTGTTTAATATCTGCCGTAATAATAGCTCCGCCAAAAGGAATAACTGCGGTATGTCTTAAAATATTTTCATGAAAAATAGCAATATCAGTTGTTCCACCACCAATATCTATCAAGGCTATTCCAGCCTCCATCTCTTCATCACTCAACACTGAAATGGATGAAGCCAAAGGCTCTAAAATCAAGTTTTTACAAACAAAATCCTTTTTTCCAAGCTCAGAACCTGCTTTTTTAACACATCTATGAATGTTGTTTACAGCACTTGTATTGGCGGTTATGATATGAAAATCAGCTTCTAAACGGTTGCCAACCATCCCAACGGGGTCTTTGATGCCATCAATATAATCTACACTGTAATCTTGTGGCATGACATGAATTATTTCATTACCAGGTGGAACCAAACTACGGTGCATTTCATTATTTAATTTTTCAATATCATCAACTAATATTACATGTTCATGTCCTGCTAAAATAGTTGAACCATGATGTTTTGAACTTTTTATATGATAGCCAGCAATGCCAATATTTACTTCTTGAATATCTAACCCAGCTTGTTGCTCACATTCTGATATGGCAGCTTTTATTGATTCCACAGTTTTATCAATATTTGTAACCATTCCTCTAGTTACACCTTCTGAAACGGATTTACCCATACCCAAAATTTCGAGTTTGCCATATTCGTTTCGTCTGCCAGCAATAGCACATATTTTGGTTGTACCTATGTCTAGTCCTACTTCAATTTTATCCGTATCTATGCTCATATCAGGTAATTTTATGTTTTTAAATTATTCGCAAATAATTTGATCTTTATATTTTACAGAAACAAAAGAATATTTATTCCAACCTTTTGTAGGAATAATTTTTTTGTATAGCAACTGTATTTTTGCAAATTTAATATCTAATTCAGTAGGATTTCCAAAATCTATTACTTGTTTGCCTACTTGTGGATAAATAAATATTTCACCTTTCCAATTTATATCTGCTTGAGGTAATAAAGGACTTAAAAAATCATCGTTTGTTATGCGTTGAACAAAATTAAAATAATGACTTCTTAAACTATCTTTTTTCCAATCTTTTTGTGCCAAAAGTGAATTATAAGCTCCGCTCAAAACCATACAACGTGCTGTAAATCGGTTCGACATTGGTAATATTTTTCCTGTTGAACTAACATAAACATCGGCTTGACCTGAAATTGCTAGTCTTACTAAAGGTTGATATTGAATTACGTCAACCGAGATTTGACCTTTTAAATCTTTAGATACCACCACTTTTTCTACAAATCCATGCGATTTGATACGTTTTTCTAACTCTTTTAAGTTTATAAATTCGTGAATATTATTTATAAGATTTTCTTTTTCATTTCGTGTCATCAAATTTTGAACATCTTCGTTTTCAATGAAATAATTATCGTATTCATTGTCAATCGATACATTTACTTTTTGACATATTTTGTTTTGTTGGCGTTTATGCACAAAAGCCATCAAACTAAAAATAATCAAGACCCAAAAAAGAGCCAAGACAGAAGTTTTAATTTTAAACGATGGAAATTTGAATTTCAAAACAATGGTATTTTCACAAATATAAAAATCAAAATTTAAAACTTATTCACTTAACCATATTTTTAGTTAATGAGTATTTTTTATATTATAATAATAAAACCTTAATAGTATATCTTTTTAAAAAGATATACTATTAAGGTTTTAAATGAAATATTAAAATATAATTTATTTATTAAATATTACCAAAAAATGTAATAAATTAAAGCTACAATAAATGTTATTAAAATCGCTCCAATATTGAAAACCATACCAGTTTTGAATAAATCTTTACTGAAATGAATTGCTTTAGGGTCGTTTTCGGTTTTATTTCCAAATAAATACATGATTAAACAAAGAGCTGCAAAACTAATTCCCATTCTATATAAAAACGGAAGATTAGCTATACTCAAAGTGCCATCTCCAAAAAAGAAATACAATATTAAAGAAATAGGCAAAGTAGCTATTGCAACATATAATGCACCTTTTGCAGTTGCTTTTTTCCAGAATAATCCGAATAAAAATATAACAAAAATACCAGGACTGAAGAACCCCGTAAACTCTTGAATAAACTGAAAACCACCTGAAAAATTACGAATAAAGGGAGCAAGAAACACACCAATTGCAAGTGAACCTACAATTGAAATACGTCCTACAAGTACAATTTTACTATCCGAATCGTTTTTTCCGAAGAATGGACGATAAACATCCATAGCAAAAATTGTAGCAATACTGTTTGTTTTTGAACTTAAAGAACCTACTATGGCAGCCACCAAAGCAGCAAATATTAATCCTTTTACGCCATCCGTTAAAAATTGATTTAATAACCAAGGATAAACTTTATCTTGAGAAGATACATCAAAAGGAGCTAACAATGCAAAAGCTACAATGCCAGGAATAACTACAATCAAAGGCATTAATAATTTTAAAAAACCAGCTAATATTACTCCTTTTTGAGCTTCATCTAAATTTTTGGCAGCTAAAGCTCTTTGAGAAATATATTGATTAAAACCCCAATAATTTAAGTTTACAATCCACATCAATCCAAAAACTCCAAAAACCCCAGGCAATGAAGAATAAAATTTAGAAGATTCGTCAAATATCATTTTAAATTTTTGTGGATTGTTAGTATAAAGAAAGTTTAAACCTTCAAAAAATCCAAGTCCGCCAGTTAATTTATCTAAAGCAATCCCTGTTGTTAGCAATCCTCCAACAACTAAAAAAGTTACTTGAATAAAATCCGTATAAGCAATGGCTTTTAATCCACCGGCAACTGTATAAAAAGCAGAAAAAATGGCAATTCCAATAATGGCATATTCTAATTTTATTTGAAAAACATCTTCTAAACAAACGCCTCCAAGATAAAGAATGGATGTTACATTTACTAATATATATAGTACAAGCCACAAAATGGCAAGGCTTGATCGAACTTTGCCGTCATAACGCATTTCCAAAAAATTAGGCATAGAATATATCTTTTTTTCGAGGAAAATTGGTAAGAAATATTTTCCTACAATAATAAGTGTAACTGCCGCCATAAGTTCGTAAGTAGCTATGGCTAAGCCCATTGTGAATCCATTTCCGGTCATTCCAATTAATTGTTCAGCTGAGATATTGGCTGCGATAAGAGAAGTTCCGATTGCCCACCAAGGAAGTGAATTTCCTGCCAAAAAATAGTCGGAAGTGGTTTGTTCAACACCATCTTTTTTTCTACTTACATAGAGCGCCACTGAAATAATAATAGCAATATAACTTACAAAAACAAAAATATCTAAAGGTGCAAAATTCATAATTGTAATTTTAAAAATTGTTTTAATTTAAGTTCAAATATAATTATTTTAATGTAAAACAAAAATTAAACTATGATTTTTTGTTTATTTTATCTTTTGTGAATAACATAATTAGTAATATCTTTTTAAATTAAATTAATTATATTAAAATTTATTAAACTAAAACAACTCTATTAAACTTTAAAATTTTATCTTTTAAAAATGATAGTATTAATTTTTAGATTTTTCATATTTTTTTGTATTTAAATCTAATAAATGCTTATAATTCAATTTTTATAACGCCCAATTTCTTATTTTCTCTAGGATAAGAGTTATTAAGAAATTAGTATTTAATTATAAAACTTTATTTGCTAAATTTAAAAATTATTAATTTTTAAATAAAAAAACCTGTAATTTCTTAAATTATTAATAAGTAATTACAGGCTTTTTGGTTGAATTATTGAATTATTGAATTATTGAATTATTGAATTATTGAATTATTTATCTGTTAAGCAACCAGTGCTAGCATCTTCAACGTTTTTTATATATTTCCAAAGATAACCAGAACTTACTCTATATGGAGGTTTCACCCATGCAGCTTTTCGTTTAGCAAGCTCAGAGTCAGAAATTTTTACTTCTAAAATATTTTTTATGGCATCAATTAAAATTACATCTCCGTCTTTAACGAGAGCAATTTCTCCACCCTCCATAGCTTCAGGCGTGATGTGACCAACCACAAAACCGTGTGTGCCACCCGAAAAACGTCCGTCTGTGATAAGAGCAACGCTATTTCCAAGTCCTAAACCCATGATTGCAGAAGTTGGTTTTAGCATTTCTGGCATTCCAGGACCTCCTTTTGGACCCACGTATCTAATCACAACCACATGACCAGCTTTTACTAAACCTTTGCTAATTCCATCATTCAAATCGACTTCTGAATCAAAACAAATGGCTTTTCCTTCAAATTTTTCGCCTTCATGTCCAGTAATTTTAGCAACAGCGCCTCTTATAGCAATATTTCCGTACATAATTTGAATATGTCCAGTTGCTTTTATTGGATTATTTAAAGGACGAAGTAAATCTTGTAATGGGTCTAAATCAGGTACAGTTGCCAGGTTTTCAGCAATGGTTTTGCCAGTAACTGTCATGCAAGAGCCATCTATCATTCCATTTATAAACATAAATTTCATAACTCCCGGAATTCCACCAATTTTGTATAAGTCTTCCATGAGATATTTTCCAGAAGGTTTCATATCCGCCAAAAGTGGGGTTGTATCTGTGATTTTTTGAAAATCATCAATAGTAAGTGTGATACCAACGGTGTTTGCCATGGCAATAATATGTAAAACTGCATTGGTAGAACCACCCAAAACCGTGATTACCTTCATGGCGTTATCAAAGGCAGCACGAGTCATAATGTCTTTTGGTTTTATATCTTTTTCTAGTAAGTTTAGGATATATTTTCCTGCTTCTTTACATTCATTTTTTTTCTCATCGCTTCTTGCAGGACTTGAACTTGAGTGAGGTAAACTCATTCCAAGAGCTTCAATGGCAGATGCCATAGTATTGGCAGTGTACATTCCACCACAAGCTCCAGGTCCTGGGCATGAATGCTTTATGATTTCTTTAAAATCTTCGGGAGTGATTTTTCCTGCTACTTTCTTACCATAAGCTTCAAAAGCCGAAACGATATTTAGCTTTTCGCCTTTATATACGCCACCATTTATAGTTCCACCATAAACCATGATTGCAGGACGGTTTAATCTTGCCATTGCCATAATTGCACCTGGCATATTTTTATCGCAACCAGCTGTAAAAATCAAAGCATCATAAAAATGAGCACCAGCTGCTGTTTCGATAGAATCGGCAATTATTTCACGTGAAGGCAAAGAGTAACGCATTCCGTCATTACCATTTGTTATACCATCACTAACACCAATGGTGTTAAAAAGTAAACCAACCATGCCATTTTCATAAACGCCTTCTTTTTGAATAGCCGCCAAATTTGTCAGGTGCATATTACAAGGATTTCCGTCAAAACCCGTGCTACCAACACCTACAAAGGGTTTTCCTAAGTCATCATATTCAATTCCAGAGCCAATCATCATGGCTTGTGCCGCTGGTAAAGTTTCGTCTTGAGTAAGAATCCTTGAATATTTATTTAAGATTGTCATTTTATTTTTTTTATTAATCTTTGATTTTAAAAGTATTGAAACTCAAAATTACATTATTTTTTATTAAATTAATAAAAATAAAATTGACCCTATTAAATTAGAATTAAAATGTGTTGTTTAAAATCGTTTTAAGTATTTTATTTTAAATTGAACTTCATAAAACTACAATTCCGATGAAAAACTTTTGCTGGGTTTATAAAGCTTAGTAGTAGAAAATAGTTTAGTTGAATTTTTAAAATAGTATTGTGGTTTTTAGAAACTCAAAAAATGGAAATAATATTAAATAAATAGAAAAGTCCAGATAAGTATTTTAACCTTAATTAATTAATCAATATGTTAGCAATATATCGAAGATGAATTAAATTGAGTCCACTAAATATTTACAATTAAATTTTTAGAAAACCCCTTTCTTATTTGCCCAATTGGGAAAAGTTAAAAAGGAATTGTAATTATTTATTGGACTTTATATATACATGGACTATTTTAAAAATTTAAACCTTATTGATAACCATAAATCTTTAGCAATAGACAAAATAGATTTCAAAAATTTCTTGTGTAGCATCAAAATTATTTAAAAATATTACATAAATTAATTATTTTGGTAGATGACTTACCGCTTCCGAAACTAAATTTAAAAGAAAACTAGAAGGAAATAATCCCATCCAAATTACAAAAATGAGAATTAAATATTGAGAAAAAGATTCCCACGGTTTAATTTTTTCTTGCATCGTTTGCATCGGCATCATGGGTGCAAATAAAATTTGAAGCATAGATTTTGTAAGGGTATAAAAAATAATGGTTAGTAAAAATAAAATTGAAACTCCTATTGACCAGTGATAGGTGTTGAAAACGGCACTAAAAGTATAAAATTCAGTAAGAAATAAAGAAGATGGTGGAATTGACATAATACATAAAAAACCTATTAAAATTACTAATGCTCCAGTAGGATAGTTTTTGAAATATTCGCCATGCATCATAATATCTTTGTCTTGGTAGGTTCTATAAAGTAAGCCAATTTGATAAAATAGCCCAGCTTTGGCAAAAGAATGGAATACGAGGTGCAAAATGGCTGCCATATAGCCAATGCCACCAGCTGCAAGTGCGATTAAAGCTATACCAATATGTTCTAGGCTCGAATAAGCTAAAAGTCGTTTTACATTTTTAACTTTCAATAAATAAACTGCTGCAAAAAACACAGATGCCAAACCCATAATAAGTATGATTTTATCCATCCAAGGGCGAATTTCGGTTAAAGAAAATATTTCATAAAAACGAAATAAAGCTACGAAACCAACATTCAATAAACCTCCAGAAAACAAAGCACCAATAGGCGATGGCGCTGTGTCTTTTGCATCAATATCGACAGTAAAAAGCGGTGCAGCACCCATCTTTACACTAAAGCCCACAATGGCAAATAAAAAGCTAATTTTTAGCCAAATTGGGCTCAATTCGTGAGATTTAGAGCAAAGTAAATGCACCGAAATATCCAAATGTTCTTTTGCTTGACCGGCAATTCCTAAGAATAAAATTCCAACATAAGCCAATGCTAAACCAATGGAACATACGAAAAAATATTTCCAAGCTGCTTCTAACGAAATATTACTTCTATCAAAATATATTAAAACAGCCGAACATACGGTTGTTGCTTCTAAAAGTGCCCATAAAAGTCCTAAATGGTCTGAAATTAAGGCACAAGTCATCGCAGTTACAAACAAATTTAAAGTAGAATTATGAACCATCATTTGATGCGAACTTGAATGTCGATTTTGGTTGTATAAATATGTATGAAAAACACTAAAAACAAACAAAACTGAAATAACGCCAATAAAAATAACGCCAATTGTATCAATCCTAAAATATTCTAAATAAAAATTACCTCTATGAAAATAGGCAAAATATAAAAAATAAAACTGAGAAATAATGGCAGGTATGAATAATGTAAAATTTATATGTATGTTTTTTATAAAAAACATACATATACTAACAGAAACAGCAATCAGTAAATAAATGGTTATTGCATCCATAATTAGTCTCTTAGTTCGGTTAAAGTGCTTATTTCTGTATCTTTAAAAGTCATTTGAACTCTATTTACAAAAACACCAAGCAATAAAGTAGTTGAAATAATATCAAACAAAATTGCTAAATTAACTACGATAGGCATTTCGTCTCCAAGTGCTAATGTTAGTAAGAACAATCCATTTTCAAGAACTAAATATCCTACAATATGCGTAATAATTTTAACTCTTCTAATCACAATTAATAAGCCCGTAAAAATGGCAGAAAGAGAGGAGGTAAAATAAATAATTTTAGAGGCATCTTCGGTTCCAATACTGACATTAAAATCGTGATGATGCAATTTATAGCCTATAATAAATGAGAAAATAAAGATTAAAGCCACTTTTAATAAGGCATTAAAGTTGGTTTCGTTTGGCTCTCTTTCATACTGTATATTATTTTTTTTGATTAAATAATTCAAAAAAAGTGGTGTAATTAATCCTTTAAAAAATAAGGTTTCGAGCATTATAAAAACCAAATTCAGATAATTTAATTCTTTCAGACCTTGTAATTCCTTAAATGCAATCGCACAAAGCAAAAATCCTTGCATTGCCAAAGCGTTGGAATAAGTCCTCAATCTACCTGCTGCCAACAAGTAAACTAAAGTCAGAGAAAAAAGAATTATTAATATATTAGTCATTTGAAAATAAATATATGTAAAAATATCAATTTATTGAATAATTTTTACTTTGATTTATTTTTTTTAAAATTATTTTTGAATTAGATAGTTTTGAAATGGTTTTTAAAAATTTATTTATCGAATTCTAAAATTTATAACTAAAAATTTTGGTATGGGTTAATTATTTTAAAACTAAAAACTAAACTTATAAAAACATTTTTAATTATTAAATTACATTTCCAAAACCAACTAACTATAATATTTTTTAATATCAGCCATGGTTATTCTTCCTTCATAAATGGCTTTTCCGACCACTACGCCATGTATTGCCAATGATTGCAACTTTTCAATATCAGCCATCGAACTCACTCCGCCACTTGCAATGATTTGTAAATCAGGATAAAGCATTGACATTTGAGTATATAAATCCAAAGAAGGACCTTCAAGCATGCCATCTTTTGCTACATCGGTGCTAATAACATATTTTACACCTTTTTCTACATAAGAAGTAATAAATTCAAATATATCAATTTCAGAAGTTTCTTGCCAACCACTCACAGCAATTTTGCGATTTTTGGCATCGGCACCCAAAATGATTTTGTCAGCACCAAATTTAACTAACCATTCAAAAAATAAATTTGGATTTTTTACAGCCACGCTTCCACCCGTAATTTGGTTTGCTCCACATTCAAAAGCAATTAAAATATCTTTATCAGATTGCAATCCTCCGCCAAAATCGATTTGTAGTTTTGTTTTGTTAGCAATCGCATTCAAAACTTTATAATTAACAATTTGCTTTGCCTTTGCTCCGTCCAAATCAACCAAGTGTAAGCGTTTAACTCCGTTATCTTCAAACATTTTTGCCACTTCAAGCGGGTTTGAGTGATATTCAGTTTTTTGAGCATAGTCGCCTTGCGTTAATCTTACACACTTAGCATCTATGATATCTATGGCAGGAATGATTTGAAACACGTTTTTTTGGATTTAGAATACGCAATAAAACAAAATTATTGATTAATAGAAAAAATTCCAGTAGGTTTTACAATTTTATAATACGAAAAATCTTGGCTTGCCTCCAAACCGTTTCCTGTAAGAATTTCTGATTGCGTTTCTATACGCACAAATTGGTCTGTATATACTTTTTTTGTGATTGGATTCCAATGTAATTTTTCTGTATTCATTTTTTTGTGTGCAATCGTATCGTTGATGATTACATTTCCTGTAGCGGTATAAATGCCAGTTGATTTGTAATATTTTCCATGATTTCCTTTTAAACTTGAGGAAACATGACCATCTTTTTCTAAAAAATAAATAATAAAACCTTTTGGAAAAACCCTATCGCCATTATCATATTCATATTGAAGTAGAGCGTTGAGTTCAACTTTCAATAAAGCCGAATCGCTAAAATAAGTTACAACATCCGTAGCTTGAATGAGCGGACCGTCATACTTTTTAAGGTTTTTTATTTTTTCATCGGTTTTGCAACTCCAAAAAAGAATAAATAAAACTAGAACTAAATATTTCAAAATATTATTTATCCGCAACAAGTTCTTCTTTTTTGCCTAAAATTACAGCTCCAATCAATGCGGCTAAAAATAAAATTGAAACCAATTCAAAAGGTAATAAATAATCTTTAAACAATGTAATACCAAGTGTTTTTACTAATCCAATTTCAATATTTGGGGTTGCGTTTGTAATCATAGCCACATCTTTTAATGCACCTATAAAAATCAACATTAAACTACCGCCAGCCACTATTCCAGCTATTTTTACAAGCGATGATTGCTGTGGTTCAGTTTCTGTGTTTAGGTTTAAAAACATAATTACAAACAAAAATAAAACCATAATTGCTCCAGCATACACTATAATATGAACAACTGCCAAAAACTGAGCATTCAATAAAATATAATGCCCCGCAATAGCAAAAAAAGTAATAATTAAATATAGAACACTATGAATAGGGTTTTTAGAAAAAATGACCATCATTGAACATAATAATGCCAAAAAGCCTAGGAAATAAAATACATTTTGCATCATAACTGAATACTTTTTTTATTTAATAGTTACAAAATAGATAATTTATAAATTGATTTACAAATCTATTTTAAAAAATTTATAAATAAGTAAGAAGTTGAAATTTAATATTCAATATTTACAATCTAGGCTTTTGATTTAGTTTGCCTAATTACAATTATTTTTATGGATTCTAGCTGTATTATGAATGTTTCGAAACTTGGCAGTTATATTGAAGTTATTCTGCATTAGAGAGCAACGAATATAAGAATTAGTATTTAAAAAGGCGGTTCACCTGCAAAATTTTACCTGCTTTTGAAATATTTGCTCCACCAGATATTCTTAAAATGGAACCTATAATGATTCCAGTTCAACTAAGAATTGTTGCAGGAACAATAACACCCGAATAAGGTCTGTTATTAGAATTACCTGCAGTTGATAACAATAGAATTCCTGCACTTAGTGCAACGGCTGAAATTATACCTCCATTCTTGATTTGTTTTCCTCCTTTTTTTAGAAATAATCCAGCCATTTTTAATTTATCCTCTTCAATTTTAGTGCTTAAATTATCTTTTTTTATTTCTAAAATAGATTCTTTTCTTTGTTCAGTTTCATTATTTAGTAGCATAACTTCGCTTTCTTCAGCAGGTAGAAAATTCATTGGCAAAACAATAAGATTTTTATTTGTTTGTATTTCGAAATCCGAATTTGAGTTTTGTGCAACAGAACTAATTACAGTAGAAAAAATAAAAGAAATGATTAGATAAATTTTGCACATTTTCATAAAAATAATTGATTAAGTAATTTTGGACAGTAAAATTAATAAATTTTATGGAAAAGCCCATAT
>REAG01000205.1 GCA_004294265.1 Cytophagales bacterium
CACTCAATACCACAAGATTTGTGTTTGTAAAGTTCAAGTCCATTACTTCACTTGCCGTAAGAATACCTGATTTTTGATTTATATAAGTATCTGCAGAACTATGTAAAATATCACCCGATCCTGCCAACATCAAACCCGAATTAAGCATTGGGTTATTTACAATTTCATTACCGCCTTTTGTTCGTTCCATAAAAAAACCATGTGTAGATACATGTAAAACTGTAGGGCTATCGAGAGCTTTTACTGTATCTTCCGTAATTACATTTCCTATCATGTGTATCGTATTTTTACCAGATTTTTTTAGCAATTCTGCAATTTGATTAACTTCTTGTTCGGCTCCACCAAGCGAAGGGACAGATTGATCTTTTAGAGTAATGGATTCATTCAAATAGAAATCGGGATTGCCGTATAAATAATAATCTTGTGTAGATTTTTTGGAAGAAGATTTTGAATTTTCAGCCGGAATTACATCACGTGTGTTTGTTACAAACACGAAAGCATTATTTTCTAATGCATATTTTTTTGTGGTTGTGTTGTAAAGCATTTCAATATTTAATTGCGAATAAACACCTTCACTTGCAAAAAACACGGTGTAGCCATCAGGAATTTTAGTTTTTAAAGGAGCAAAAAATGCTTCGTAAGAGTTTTCGTCTTCGGAACGAGAAATGGTTGCATTACGATAATAGTTTAGAAATCCTTTTTCCATTTTTTTTCCATTATCAAGCACAACTGCATCTGGAAATTCTTTGGTTTTGGATTCGATTACTAATCCTACATAGCGAGCTGTATCTGTAAAAACATGGTTAAAATGCCTAACACGAATCATTTCAATAGCCATTGCATTTGGTTGTAAAACAGATTTTACGTCCATCCAAGTAATATCTGTGTTTTTTTCAAGACTTCCGTTTGTTTTGGAATTTATTTTTTTCTCTAAATCCAATAGTTCGGATTCTACTTTTATAATATCAATTTTTTCTTCTTCTAATTGAGCATTTGAATAGGATGATATTAATGCAAAATACTCTTTTGATTCCATCCAATCATTGAAATTGGCTATCAAGGTTGAGTCGCCCGACTGAAAAACTTGTCTTCTAATTTTGGCATCGGAATTAAGTAATAATCCTTTAGTTTTAAGCGCGAAATTATACATTTGAGAAGTTTTAGAAACGTCTTTTTTTGTATTAAATAATTCTAATGCTACTGCATTATAAAACTCAAATTCCTCTTTAAACAAAGCCCAAAAACCCGTTTTTTGATTAAAAGACATAATTGAAAAATTATTATCAGTAAATTTTAAGCGAGCTTGTAAAATAGGTTCCATGATAGCTGCCGCTTTTACTGCATCTTTTTGCATATAGGCCACTTTTGCAATTCCTGTATTGGCATTTAAGTAACCAATATGAGATTTGTTGAAAATTGATCCGTATTGATCAGATGCCGTTTCGTAAGATTTAGTTGCCTGTGAATACGCTTTTTGTTTGTAATAAGTGTTTCCTCTTATATAGTTTATTTCAGCAATATAGGTGTTTTGTGAACCTAATTTTGAAGTCCAAAACTTTTCTGCAGATTGCAAATTACCAAAGGCACGGTCGTAGCTACCGTTATCAGACAATAAAATTGCTTGTTTTACCAATAAATTGGCATAAGTTGGGTTTTGTGTTCCTAAAGCATTTTCAACTAGTTTTTTTGCTTTTTCATATAAATCATCGGCTTCTTTGATATTTTTTGAATTTTCACTTAAAGTTAATTGAGCAAGTTCAGTATATAAAGGTGCTAATCGAATGTGCTGCGAACCATATATTTTAGCATGAATATCAATAGAACTCAAAAGGGTTTCACGAGCCTTTTTGTAATCGGCAATCGCTATAAAATATTTGGCTTTATAAAACAAAAATGTGGCATTCGGCTTAGATTCTGTGTTAAAATATAGGGGTAAAACCTTTTCAGTAGTTTCAATAGCTGTGTTTGCATCTTTTAAATCGCCTTTTAAAACTTTTAAATTTATTTTATCCATATAAGATGCAAGCATCATATATCCATTTTCAAAAACCACAGGTTTTTTTAGGTTTATAGCTGCTTTATTATTTTTTTCGGCTCTTAGATAATTACTATTAAAAATATAATTTTTTGTCAAATTATCCAATACCAAAGATTTTTCATAATATTTTACATCTTCGGATGATTTGACAATTAATAAAGCTTTATTTATTAATTGTTCGGATTTTTGAAATTCACCTAACCATTGATTAAGTTCGGTAAGAGTAAAAAGTGAATATAAATAATAAGGATTTTGCTCAATTTTAGAATTATTTGGAGTGTTGGTAATTTTAGAAACTGTATCAACCGTAGATTTATATTTACCTACATTAAAAGCATAAAGTGCATTTTGGGCTCTGAAATATTGGCTTTCAGCACTATTTTTGCCATAACTTTTATTTGAAATGTTCAAACCTTTTTGTGAATAAAAATAGGCTGAATCGTTTTTATTTAAAAGGCTACTCAGATCAGCAAATCCAGCCAAATGACCAAGTAAATAAGGTGAGTTAGGATGGTATTTTTGGGCAACATAACCTAAAAAATGTTTTCTATAAAGGTCGTTAGCTTGAGGCAAACTGCCCATGTATCGAGCTTGAAAATCAGCATACTTTAGTTTTGCTAAATGCCAATGTACAGAGTTTTGACCATATTTTTGTTCTGTAAGTTTTTCGAGCGTATCAAGTTGAGCCACATACACGTTAAGTAAACCACCATGAGCAGCAGCTTCAGCTTTTATAGAATTAAAATCTATTAAATAAGGATTTAGTTGAGGAATAAATCTGAATTTTTTTATTGATTCATTGCATTTGGAAATTGCTAATTTAAACTGCCCTGTGTGCATTAAATCCATAACTTTAAGGTAATTAACGGCAGGTCGAAAAAGTTGTGTTCTGCCTAATTTACGAAAAGAAAGCATGTCCGAGCGTCTAAATAGTTTTTTAAATTCAGAATATGAACCTGCTTTAAGAGCCGAAATTGAAGCCATTTTCAAACTTTCGTATTTTCGATATTCTTCTTCGTTAGATTGAAGATTGTTAAAAGCTTCTAAAAATTTTTGAGTTGCTTTTCCATACTGACCTCTTTCATAATTCATTGTAGCTTCTGTATTGGAAATTGAAAATAAATGAAATCCTGTTTTTAAGTTATTTTCATTAGATATTTTTTTTAGCATTGCCAAACTGCTGTCCGCCTCTGACCAATTTCCATACTTTTGCTGTACTTGAAATCGCAATAAATGCCAATCAAACATGAGTTTAAAGTGAGTAGGTTTGTAAGAAAGAAATATTTTATCAACTTCTATTTTTAATTTATCGAGTAATAATAATGAAGACTCATACTCGCCAAGATAGTTATAACATTCAATATTTAAAAAATCGTGAAATATTATGTAACGAGGCGAAACAGCATTAAAACCTTCTAAAGAATTTAAAATCTGTCTTGCTTTGTCAATTTCATGCCTACGAATAGCACTTTCAGCCAAATACACACCCGAAACATACCTTTCTGTTGAAACCGAATCTAATTTGAGCCATAAACTTTGAGCTTGTTTGAAATATTTATCTGACAAGTTAAAATTATACCATAAATAACTGGCTTTACTCATTAATGCTGAGGCGATTACTGAAAGTTCGGGATTAGTGGTTTCATATTTTTTATAAAAAGTTTTTCCCTCAAGCAAAGCTTCTTCATACTGACCTTGGTCAATCATTTCTTTCATCATGGCAAAAATAGATTCGTCTATATTAGCAAACGAAACTGAAAAAGAAAGAAAAAATACTATGATTAGGTTTTTGGTTTTCATGTGATATTAGGAGTTTATGGATTTTAAGTATTTTGATTTTAACATTCAAAACATTTTTAAATGTAATTTGTAGTCTTAAAACTATGATTATGGATTACGAATAATAAGTTAATACTTATGAATTTAAAATTACAAATCGTAAGAAAAAATATTTTTCTATATAAATGTAATTGAAAATATTCAGTTATTCTTCTACAACTTTTTTGTTTTTACGGGCAAATAAATCATCAAATTGCACCATAAGATTGATTTCATGCACATTAAATGCCGCTCCAGAAATAGATTTTGATTTTAACATAAATTCGTAAGCGTACATAAATCTAAAACGACTACTTATAAATGTTCCTGCCATTAAAGCAGCATTTCCGAGAGATCCAAAGTTGCCACCAGCCCAAAAATAATCCGTAATTTCTACTAAAAGTGAAGCATCAACTCGAACTCCGTTGTTATTGCCAGGGAAATAAAATATTTTTGCATTTGGAAACAATCCCAAACCATCGCTTATTTTGAATCTATAACCACCCAAAAGTGAGAAATTTTTATTTTTTCTAAAGAAATTTTTATCAACATCCGAAGGACTTGCGTTGCTATTTATTGAGCCTAAATCGGGCAAACCTAATCCAACATAAAATTTTCTACCATACAGTTGAGCTCCGCCTCCAAACTTAGGATAAGTTTTTCTGTATCCAATCGCTAAATCATCTTCAGAGTCGAAAGCAACAATTTTTGAAGCATCAAAACCATAGGAAGCAATGCCGGCTCTTAATCCAAAAGATAATTTTAATTTGTTGGTTAGTCGTAAGATATACGAAAAGTTTGCAGCAAATTCATTGTTTGTTTTTGCACCCACCGTTTCGTACATTGCCAAGATACCAACCGACATAGAATTTTTGCGAAAACGATGATCTGCCCACATATATCCAGTAAGCGGTGCACCATCAGTTCCAGCCCATTGAATTCGGCTTGCAAAACTGGCGTTAAAATCGGCATCATACATCCCTCCACTAGCTGGGTTATAAATAAATTGATTAAACATATATGAGTTGAGCTGAGGCAACTCTTGGGCTTTTAATGTGCTAACAAAAGCAATTAAAAGAACTGAAATTTTAATTTTATTTTTCATTGGATTTTGTTTTAATTTAAGGTCTAAAGTTCAATTTTAAAGATAATTTCAAATTTTTGCTAAGATATACAATTTATAATAATTTTTCAAAAAAAATGAAAAATTTACTTTAAATGATAATTTATAATTTGTTTTAGAAACCTATAAGGTTTGAAAAAATCTCATAGGTTTAGTAAGATAATATAATTTTAAATACTTTTTATAATTTAATTAACATTCGAAAAGTTATTTATGTGTTTAATCGAATTAACGATTCTCATGGTTTTTAAATGCTACTAAAGTAAGAAATATTTATTTATTAAATTATATACTATTTTTAGATATTGTATGGATCTATTAGTTGTAATCCAATTATGTTTTTAAAATCATAAGCATTATGAGAAATAATTATTAAATCATAAACTAAAGCTGTGGATGCTATTATTGCATCAGGAAGTTTTATTTTATTACTTTTCCGTAACAAAATAGTTTGATTTACAATTTCATTGTTAATATTTAAAACATTTGAACCTTTGATAAATGTTTCCATAATAATTTGTTCATTCTTAGATTTGAAATTATAACCAAGTGTTTCCATTTTAGTAATAATAGATAGAGTTGAATTACTATCTACAACTGCATTTAAAAATATTTTGCCAGTTTCGGGCAAAGATGCATTTAAGTAATCTATAATTGTATTGGTATCTATTAAGTAAGTCATTTATCAAATAATTTACAAACGTTCCTCCCACTCAGTTCTACTGTAAGCAACATGTTTTTTCATTTCTAAAGCTGTTTCGTTTGATAATTTTCCTGCCAATTCAGAAAGTTTTTGCGGAATCGAATTATCAATATTTACTAATGCACCAAGGTCTTTGTGTTTTTTAATAATTGTGTTCCAATCATTTATAGGGATAAAAATACCAGTATTCATGCCAAATCTGTCTTGTATTAATTGAAGTTTCATTTTGATTTTAATGTTTTAAATTTTGATTAATATTTTTTTATCTATGTAAGAAATCAAATTGTTAATTATACAAATATATAAAATTATTTATTTAATTTTATATATAATTTTAATATCTTTTTAGAATTGAATTACCATTCGAAAAGTTGTTTATTAATTTAATCGAATTAACTACTAACAATTAACAACTACTTTCTTCTTATCTCTACAAAGCCTTTGATATTTTTTTCGCCATTGCTGAAAAAATAATAATAGGTGCCGTCTTGCACATTTTTATTGTCTTCCGATTTTGCTTCCCAGTCATTTTTGTAGTTTTCTTTTTCGAAAATTAAAGTTGCAAATCTATCCATGATGGTAAGTTTATTGGGTAATTTAGGATTTATGCCACGAATAAGAAAGAAATCGTTTTTGCCATCTCGGTTGGGAGAAATGAAACTTGGGGCTTCTAAATCGTCTGGTTTGCGGATAAAAACAAGGTAATCCTCGGTTTCTCCCGAACCACCCGTTTTGGCACATGGGTCGGTAGGGCTTATGGCAGCATCAGCCCGCATACTCACCCGCAATCTGCGAACACCTGCGTAGGCATCTTGATTTTTTATTACTAAATTTTTGATTTCAAATTCAGAAGAATTTTCAAAAGAGGCAGCTAAAAAGTCGTCTTGATCTGTGAATTTTCCGTTGTTGTTATAGTCAATCCAAACAGCAAAAAACGAACTTTTTCCAGCTTGAGCCACCGAACCTAAACTTAAATCGTAGCTATCACCCATAAATAATGTATCAATTTTTCTATTGGTGGTGTAGTCGCCATAACCTGCTCGGCTGCAGCCTGTATTTTCATTTTTAAGTTTGCCTATTTTTACGGAGGTTATATAAGAATTCTTACAATCTGTAACTTCGGCAGGACATTCTACTTTCGGTAAGTTTCTGATGCTTTCGGCTTCTTCGTTTGAAATAGTGCTCACTCTCAATGATTTGTTAGAAACTATGTTTTGGTTGTTATCCCGAACCACACAAATAATGGTTCCAACCGATGAGCTTGATAAAAACACGATTTGCAAATTGGGAGTATTTTCAGTTCCAGAAATTATTTGCATTCCTACTCCCGTAAACGACCAAGAATAACTAAAGCCCAAAACTGATGGTTGGCTATAAATGATAATTGTGCCGACAGGAACCAAATTATTGCCAATGATATCAAAATTACGTTTGGGTTCGGAACTTACATTTAAAGGGATATTTCTTATAGGCAAAGCATCGGAAGTTGGTGTGGCAGGTTGCGAAACCGAAACTGTGGCGTTGCCCACTTTCAATCCAATAACTTTAGGACCTAAAATATTGGCAATGGTGTTATCATTAATAGAAAATTCTAAGGGAGCATTGCTTGCGGTTTTTACATCTAAAGTAATGGTATCTCCCACAGACAAATTGATGGCTGAAGGTACAAATAAATAGCTATTGGTAGAGCGAGTAACACTACTATTACTACTAACTTCTATGCCACAAATCCCAGAAACGGTAACTTGGTAAATCCCAACTACTGTGGTTGTAAATTGGTTTGAAGTATTTCCGTTGCTCCACAAATAACTTAAACTTGAACCAATGGCAGATACATTTAAGGTAGCAAAATTGCCTGCGGTGTAAGTGGTACTTTGGGGTTGGGTGAGGATGATAGTCAGAGGATTTACGACATAACTAGACGTGCTATTTGAAATACAACCAAATTGATTTGTGCCAACAAATGTAATAATTCCAGAAACAGTTGGATTAAAAGATGCAATATTTGTAGTGCCATTATTTAATCCATTGTTCCAAGTGTAGTTATTTGCACCTGTGACTGTAAAACCGATATTTTCTATTGGACAAACCGATGTGTTTGAGGCTGTAACCGTAAGATTATATGGCAAACATTGCCCAGAAATGGTAACTACTTTTATTCCTGTAACGGTGCCATAACTTCCTGCAACAGTTACCACACCATTATTTATAGCCTGCAAAAGCCCAGTACCAGAGATGGTGGCTATGGAAGTAGGAGTAACTGACCAGCCTAGAATGGTGTTGGTGCTTGCCATGGTTGAGTTAAATGTTGAGGTATAAGTTGTACTACCACCTAAAGTTGATATTTGGTTGCTTCCTGCAACGCTAGCTGAATAAACAATAAAGATTATATCTCCTTCTAGTTTTAAGTAGCCGAAATATTGAGATTCCGTCCAGTTACGATTATAGCAACATTGGTTCCACATTTTGCCTGACTGACGAGCGGCACTTAAATTAGGAATGTTAAGCCCTATGTCAAAACCAAAAGGAACTCTGTCTTTTGATGGTTTTTTTGTATTATCTGAGTAAGTAATGTTATCATTTGTAAATTCTTTGTTAAGTAAACTCCATCTTATTTTTCCTTCGATAGTGTAACCAGTTCCGTTTTTCTTCGATACAACAGTCATATCGCTACCTGCTATAGAAATTCCACCATCAGAACTTATTCCTCCGTTTGCAAAATTAGTTGTCAATGGCATATTTGTAATTCCTGTAGATGTCAAAACAGTAAAAAGCCCAATTTGAAGGTCTTTCAGCCCGTCATACCTTCTTGGGAAATTTGAGGAGGGAAAAGGATGAACGCTTCTGCCATTTCCATTATTGAAAAATAAATCTATGCCTGAGCCAGTAGTAGGCGTAGAACCAGATACTGCTATAATATTATCATTAACTTTGGCTGCAAAATATAAATAATCTGCATCCCAAGTCACACCAAATGTAGCATTTGCTACATCGTATTTTGCACCAGGAATCGTATTTACCACAATAGGATTTCCCGGATTTACACCATTGTCATTTACATTTATTATTTGACTAATAGCGTTTGTACCTGAAAAACTATTATTATTAAAATATCCTCCAGTGTTGTTTATTCCATTAATGGTGGCAGAAGCCCAACAAAAATCGGTAAAATCGCCATCAATAGTTGGAGGTATAGGAGTGAAAGCGCCTACAACTGTATATCCAAGCCCACTATTGGGAATAGTAACAACCGAGCCACCTGTACCGCTGGAATAACTTTCATTTTGAGCTAGAATTAAATTTCCACCAAAATCATGACCTACTAAGTCTGGTCTTGAGTCTTGGTTAAAATCAGCAGCAAGAGTAGAAGATAAATTTGCGAAGCCATTAAAGGAAAAACTATTTACATTATTAAAGCCCTGTATTGATGTGTTGTTTTTGTATATATTATTACCCAATATCATATCTACACGTCCATCGCCATCAAAATCCGATGCACGTGTATTGATACGTATCCCACTTGCAATCGTAAAAACAGATGCAAAATTCATCGAACCATTATTTTTGTAAAAACCAGTAACAGTAGCATTTCCTGTTACAAAATCCATATCAGCATCATCATCAAAATCGGCAACAGAAATGGCTTCTAATGGCGTAATATTTGAAGTAATTGTACGAACAGATTGAAGTGAACTTGCATTAATCGTTCCTTGTGTACTATTGTTTTGAAAGATATATATTGCATTTGCGGTGGCATTAACAGCCGCCAAGTCAGTTTTTCCATCCATGTTAAAATCAAAAGCTGCTAACTGTCCTATGTTTGTTCCAAGGGGACTAAAAATAACGACTGGAGTTGCAAAAGTGCCAGACGTAATATTTCCTCGAGAACTATTATTTTTGATTATTCCTATACTACTGTAATTTGAAAATACTATGTCTGGTTTGCCATCATTGTCAATATCTGAAATATCACCAAATTGTCCGCCAATTGTAAGCGTAACAGCAGGGGCAAAGTTTATGTTCCCGTTGGTAGAAATATTTCTAAGAATTGAAGTTGTAAAGACACCAAAAGAAGGAATATTGAATGTAATAATATCTAACTTACCGTCACCATCCAAATCGGCTATTTTGAGTTCGAGCGGACTAATATCCGTGTTAAATATCTGCATTGGAAAAAAAGAATTTTCAGAAACAGAAGCTATATTATTTCCTCTAAAAACATATATTTTGTTTGTATTGGGGTCATTTACAGGCACATGTGTGGATGCTACCACATCTAACTTGCCATCTCCATCAAAATCGGCAGCATCTATATAATGTATATAGCCTGGCAAGCTGGTTAAAACAGTTTTAACAGGTCCAAAAGCAATATTGCTAGCTGGCAAAGGGCTTGTAAATATAAAAGGTAATCGAGAAAAAGTCTGCAAACCCGTGGTTGTATTGATATAATTGATTGGTTTATAAATACAACTATAAGGTGCACCAACAACTTGCAAACTAGTTTGATTTGCATAATTTACTGCTTTCACTCCTCCTAAGTAAGTAAAACTCTCTCCTGATATGGTTGAGAAATTTATGCCCCCATAAGGTAAAGCACCTCCTCCAGCATCTGCTTTTCTGTTAGCGATTTCTGTGATGGAAGGAATTTGCCCACTAGCCCAAAACCTACCTAATACCAACCCTACAAAAAAGCATTTAAAGATATATCTAACTGTTTTTAAATACATATATATTTGGTCTAAAATTTCTATGTTAAAATTAATTTTCCAAAAATGTCTTTCAAATATTACATCCACAATACCCAATATTGGGTATATTTCAAAAAAAATTCTTTTTTTTTTACTTGTGGCGTCAATCTTTCCCTGACATTCTCGTTTGATTTGTTGGAAGAAGTCGAATCCTAAGTGGTTTATTAATCTGCTGCTAGTGATATTAAGCCATAAATTAATTGAATAAGAAAATTGAATTATTATTAAATCAAATATAGTAATTTATTGAAATAAATCTAGTATTTTTTTAAATATATTTTGCTTCATACCATTGAATAAGAAAAATGAATTAAATTTGTATTAAATTTGGTAATTTATTGAAATGAAACCTGTAGTTTTTAAAGAAATATCGAAAATCTGGAATCCCATTTCAGTTGGGGATAAGCTAAATGAAATTGATTTAGAATTAGAAATAGAAATACACAAAAAACTCCTGAATATATTTCAGGTGGAAGATTATTATTATTTCATTTTAAATTTGAAAAACTTAGAAACGGAGTTTATAAGCAAAGAGATAGAGGCAGTTCTTGGCTACAAAGCTTCAGACATGAATCTAACATCACTTCTCGGTAAAATTCATCCAGAAGATCATCCTTGGTTTTTAAATATTGAAAATAAGGTTGTGGAGTTTTTGTCTCAACTTTCCATCGAACAAATTCCGAATTATAAAATAAGGTACGACTACAGGATTAAGAAAAGTGATGGAACTTATATTCGTATACTACAGCAAGTAGTTACTCTTCAGTATAGTGAAACAGGGGGTGTTTTAAAAAGTTTGGGTGTTCATACAGATATTTCACATTTAAAAATTGAAGGCAAACCAGTGCTTTCCTTTATAGGGCTTAATGGAGAACCTTCTTATATAGATGTGGATATAAAAAAAGTATTTGACACTTCTTCAGGGTTTTTATCCGATAGAGAATTGCAAATTCTTTCATTGCTGATTGATGGAAAAGAAACCAAAGAAATTGCAACAACATTGTTTATAAGCCCCGCAACGGTTAGTACCCATCGAAAAAATCTGCTCGCAAAAACAAAAGCCAGAAATACTGCCGAGATGATTGTAATGGCAATTACCAAGGGTTGGGTGTAAGTTGTGGGCAACCTTAGGAATATGGTGGCGTTTTAAAAAAAACCGCTCAAAAAGTAAAAAAAACTTTTTGAGGGTTGCGGCATCACTTTTCGAGCGGTTTTTTCAACCCTCGAAAAGTTGGGAAATATAGAAAAGTTGAATAATTTTTTAAAAACCGCTCAAAAAGTAAAAAAAACTTTTTGAGGGTTGCGGCATCACTTTTCGAGTGGTTTTTTCAACCCTCGAAAAGTTAGAATTCAGGAAAAGTTAGGATTAGAAATTTAAACCGCTCAAAAAGTAAAAAAAACTTTTTGAGGGTTGCGGCAACACTTTTCGAGCGGTTTTTTCAACCCTCGAAAAGTTAGAATACAGGAAAGGTTGGATTAGAAATCTTCTACTGAATGCTGATTAAATCTATCTGACCGATTATGATATTTTACAAACTCTTCCTTACCAAAAAACCATTTTAAAACTTCATTTCTGTCTAGTTTTGTTTCTTTGTTAGAAATTAAAGAATGATACGAACTATGTTTCCAGTCTTCGATATTCTTTACAAATCCATGATGTACGGGATTAGAGTGAATATAATAAACTACTCTGGTAAAATAAGTTTCATTATCGATGAGTTTTCTTTTAAAAGGGTGCATAAATAAACTACCTTTTCTATTAAATACTTTATTTAAAGCTTGTGTATAGCCGTTTAACACATTTGAAAATTCTTGAATTACTAACTTTTCGAGGGTTTTTAATCCTTCGAAAAGTTTTGTAGAACCATCAAATTTTTCTGTCCATACCTTTGTTAGTTCTTCCTCACTTTTTATTCTGACCAAAATATGAAAATGATTAGGCATAAGACAATATGCAAAAGTATCTGCAATTTGTTCGACATGATTTGCATATTTTTTTAAGAAAAAATGATAATTTTCTTCGTTTCTGAATATATTTTCATTTCCGTTTGCGTGAGAGTATATATGGTATATTTGAGATGGTAACATATTTTAAAACTTTTTTAATCTTAACCCAAATTGCATTTTTCTTTAATAAAAATTGCATTATTTTAAATAAATCACATAAACTTTTAAAGATAATAATTTTTATTTTTTTTACAAAGTTGATTTAGATGAAAATTAGGCATTTTAAAAATTTAAAAGTGA
>REAG01000108.1 GCA_004294265.1 Cytophagales bacterium
TCAAAAAGTGCATTTACCACATCCTTTGATTCACATAACCCCCTATATATTAGGGCGTTATATTAAAAGTGATTGACGGCTATGGGATTTAGGGTGGGGTCTTCTGTAAGTAAATAAAAAATCTTAGTTTACCTTTTCATCATTTCTCTTACTATCAATTATAAAATAAAAAAAAACATGAAAAATATCTTTGTATTACTTGTATGCTCTATGTTTGCGGTTAAATCAAAAGCAAATCCTATCCAACTTATTAAAAATGTAAAAGCCTATCGCAGCATTACGCATGAAATAGACTTTTATAAATTTACCGATAAAGGACATTCTCAAATACCTTTGGCAATGCACTTTGGAAAATCAGATCTTGATAATGCAGCTAGCATTCGACAATTAAAAAAAGAAACCATCTTGAAAGTAGAATTGGTTTATACCGACTATCCCAAAGGCGAATTGACAGACACGCTTAATATGCTACGCTTACAAGCCCTTTATAAACAAAGGCCCGAATTATTTTCTAATAATCTAATCGAATGGCATTTTATAAAGCAAACTGCCATCAAAAACCGCAATCATGCCGAAAAATCCTTTCATGGTTTTGTGTTCACCATCCGAGAATACAAAGGTTTTGATTACGAAATGGAAACTATCAATGAAATGGTAAGTGATAGCAAAGCAGCTGATAGCACTATTCTTAAAGTATTTGAAAGAAACAAAGATTGGAAAGACCTTTACATTATTGCCGATGTTACAGGCAGTATGTATCCTTATACTGGCGAACTTTTACTTTGGTTTAAATTAACTTTACAAAAAAATCTTACCAAAGCATTTGTTTTTTTTAATGATGACGAAGAAAGCAGCACCAATCAAGAAAAAGCGCTCGACAATATAGGAATGTGGGAAACCACCTCCGAAAAGTTTGAAAAAATAATTCGTACTTGCGGCAAAGCCATGAGCAAAGGACGCCATTATGAAAATAATTTAGAAGCCATATTTTATACCATCAAAAAATATCCAGAAGCTCAAAATATAGTAATGATTGCAGATAATTGGGAAGACCCATGCGATATGAAACTCCTAGACGATCTCAAAGCCATGAAAAAACCCATACACATTGTAGTATGTGGCGTAAATAAATCCATAAATACCAATTATCTAGATATTGCCTTTGCCACAGGCGGAAGCGTGCATACGATGGAAGAAGATTTAACAGATTTATACAAAATAAACGATAAAGAAGTAATAAAAATTGGAAAAGAACGATATGTTGTAAAAAATGGTAAATTTGAGCATATAGAAGTAAAAACTAAAATTTTATAGGTATGATAACTTACGAAAATAATACATTGAAAGTGAGTTTGGGTAATTATTTAGTAGATATTGGCTATGATATTCCTCTTTTTATTGGAAGTAATAAATTTAATAGACTTTTGGGAACCCCCAATCCAATGCTATTTAAATAAGAAAATACCCGTTTTTGAATATTAAAATAATTTAATTTAACTTAGGTAAATTCAATTTAATAAAGTAATATAATTTATTTATTATAAAAAAATATATTATAATAAATTCATACAAAATTCATTTGACAGTTATTTTAATTTCTTTTATAAATATATTTCTAACAAATTTCTATTTTTTTTATTTTTCAATTAATACATTTTAGTAAAATATTATTGTAAATTTGTTTTGAGTTTTTAGATATTTTTTAAAATAAAATTTTTATTAAATAAAAATCAAATTATAACTAAAAATCTAAAACTAAATTGCTTTATATATATGATAGATTATATACGAATTCAAAATTTTAAATCTATAACCGATGCAACTTTTCATTTGCAAGATGTTAATTTATTGGTAGGAGCTAATAATTCGGGCAAAACTAATTTTTTGAAAGCATTACAATTTTTAAGCGATTTATACAACCAAAAACCTATTGACAATTCCATTTTAAATAATTTTAAAGATTTTGATGGAAATAATGAAATGAGTTTTACGATTGTTAAAAATGTAAAAAATGATGAAAATATTTTCTATAAAATATGCTTAACTTACTCAGAATATGAAATTCAATATATAGAATGTATAGGAAAGAGTAATTTATCTGCACTTGAAATTTCTTCTTTTAAACTTCAAGATTTAGATAGTCTTGAATATTCAACGGAATACTATTGTTTAAATATTAAAAACAATAAAAATAGAAGTTTTCGTATATTAAGTATGAATAGAAACTTTTATGTTAATTTTAATATAAATATTGAAAACAATTTTTTGAGTTTTGAATATATAAAAATCGATAATAACGGACGCAAAAAATTCAATAAAATGAATTTTTTTGATTATCCTTTATCATATTTAAAAAATCAATATAATAATTATTTATTAGAATATTACTATACCTTAAAAATAGAATCTATTTTTTCAAACATTAAAATCTACAAACCAAATTTACCTTTAATTGCAAAAGAAAGTCCACTTTCAACATTTGAAATTATTAATGAAGATTCCTCTAATTTGGTTTCATTTATAGATGAGATAATGAGTAATAATCCTATAATTTATGATAAATTAAATTTACAGATTTCAACTTGTGTGCAAGAGTTTTCAAAAGTTACTTCACCTAATTTTAAAGATAAAGTTTCTGGTAAAGTTTCGGGCAAAAAATTAAATTTTATTAGTAAAAATGGCTCAAATTTTAGTGCTAATAATGTTTCGGATGGTGTTTTGTATTTTTTATCTTTGCTTTGTATTATAAATCAACCAAATTCCCCGAAACTTTTGATTTTGGAAGAACCCGAAAATGGTATCCATCCAGTAAGAATTCAAGAAATAATAAATTATATTTTTGAATTAGCTGAATCACAAAAAATTCAAATTATTCTTACTTCACATAGCCCAGTTGTTATTGATTTATTTACAGATTATCCTGAAAATATCTTTGTTTTTAATAAAGAAAATGATACTACGGAAGTTAAAAACTTAAAAACTGATATAATTGATTTATACACAGTAAAATT
>REAG01000109.1 GCA_004294265.1 Cytophagales bacterium
TGGCGGTTCGAGCGAAGGCGGAGAGCGCAGAAGTTTTGGCGGAGGAGCGAGAGAAAACGGACCAAGAAAAAGTTTTGGCGGTTCGAGCGAAGGCGGAGAACGCAGAAGTTTTGGCGGAGGAGCAAGAGAAAACAGACCAAGAAAAAGTTTTGGTGGCGATTCATCTGAACCAAAAAGAGAATTCAAATCTGATAAATTTTCGGGTGGCGGAAGCGATGAAAATCCAAGAAAAAGTTTTGGAAGTAGAGCCGAAGGTTCAGAAAGATTTGCTAGAAAACCTTTTAGAAAAGATGAAAACTCCGATAGTGGAAGTTCAAATAAATTTTCAAAATCAGACGACAGCGAATCTGCAACAAGAAAACCAAAGGAAGATAAACCTCGATTTACAGAAAATAATATAGGCAGAAAACCAAAATTATTCAACGAAAAAAAAAACACTTTCGCAGATAAAAACGAAGTTGAAGTAAAATATAAGTTTAAAGAACGATTGCCTGAAGAAATTTTGGAAGAAGGAATTCGATTGAATAGATACATTGCCAATTCAGGAATTTGTTCGCGAAGAGAAGCTGATATTTTGATTATTGATGGCATTATTAAAATAAATGGCACTATTGTTGATACTTTAGGATATATTGTAAAACCCGGAGATTCGGTAAAATATGGCAACAAAATATTAAGCCGTGAAAAAATGGCGTATGTTTTGTTGAACAAGCCAAAAGATTTTTTAACAACTACTTCAGATCCAAACGAAAGAGGAACTGTAATGGATTTGGTAAAAAATGCTTGCAAAGAGCGAATTTATCCAGTTGGAAGGTTAGATAGAGCCACAACAGGCTTGCTTTTATTGACCAACGATGGCGAATTGACTGAAAAATTAACGCATCCTTCGCATAATATTAAAAAAATATATCAAGTTGAAATCAACAGACCTATTTCAGTTGATGATGCAAATGCAATTTTGGAAGGCGTTTATTTTGAAGAAGGAAAAGCAATTGTAGATAGTATGGCAGTGCTGGATGGCGATAGAATGACGATAGGAATTGAAATTCATATCGGCTGGAATCGTATTATTCGCAGGATTTTTGAAGCAAAAGGCTACGAAGTTGTTAAATTAGATAGAATGTTGTACGCGGGTCTTACCAAAAAAGATTTACCACGTGGACATTGGCGTCATTTGACTGAAAAAGAAGTTGTTATGTTAAAACATTTTTCTTAATAAGTAATAATAGGACTGATTTAGATAAAAATAATCAGTCCTATATTTTATATTTATTATTACTTTTTACTGTCATCCGACAAATTTTTTTGGTTAAAAAATCTATCTTAGAAAAGTACAAATAGCGAAATTTTGACATTTAGCTATTATTCGTAATTTTCAAGTTCTCCAACTAAATAAAATTACGATGCTAGATACAAAATTATCTGGACAACCTGGTATTTGCCAATTACTTTTCAGGGCAAATGCATTTAAGATTAATATTTTAAATAATTATAATTATTACTAAAGCTCCCCCCCATTATTCGTAGTCTTGTGTGTTTATATTGTGCGAGGCTGTCTACAGATTAGCAAATGAAATTGAGTTTTTTAACTCAAAAAACAAAAAAAAGGATTATTTTTGTTTTATGATTTAGTCGGAGACTAAAAATTATTTATTAATCCGTAGTGCCGCTTTGCGAACACTCACGGATAGTGGATTAGGGCAGGCATAGTAGAAAAAGAAGAAAAATATTTGTACAGCAGTTGTGGCGAAATATATGGCATCAGAAAAGGAAAACTGGAACTTAGTGAATATTAAACCGATAAATATCGGTTATTATTTGAAGTTCGACAATCGCTGCGCTAAACTGTACAACAGGTGGAGATTATGCAATACATACAACGAAGAACAGGGTTATCCATTCATAAATGTTTTTTTTTGCTATTATTCATTTTTTAGCTATTTTGTACCAGTGCTTCCGTATCCACCTGCTCCTCTTTCAGTATCGGAAAGTTCGTTTGATGAGTTCCAAACTATGGTTTCATGTTTGGCAACTATCATTTGGGCAATTCGCTCACCTGCTTTTATTTCAAACGTATCGGTTGATAAATTAATTAATAAAACTTTGATTTCGCCACGATAATCGGCATCAATTGTGCCTGGGCTATTCAAAACTGTGATACCATTTTTATATGCCAAACCGCTTCTTGGTCTGATTTGTGCCTCAAATCCAGCCGGAAGTTCGATAAACAAGCCTGTTGGAACTAGTGTGCGTTCTAAACTTTTTAAGAAAACAGATTCGGTAATATTTGCTCTTAAATCAAGCCCTGCCGAAAGTGGCGTTTGGTAACTTGGCAAGTCGAAAGCCGATTTGTTGATTACATTTATTTTCATTTTTAAGAAATAAATTTTTGTTTTGATTTAACAAAAGTATAAAAAAAGGATTAATAATTTTAGGTAACCTCTAAAAACCCTTTAATTAATTTCGGTCAATTTTGGTATTAAATTTTCAATTTCAATTTCAAGTCTGCATTTTTTATTTTCATAAAAGACTGACTGTCAGCACTTTAAATATTATATATCTTTTTTTGACATAGTTTTCCTTTGGTTACCATTCATAAAGCCCTCCCCTCTTGGATTCTGAGGTTTCGTAACAGAAATTGGTTTGGGTGGGGCTTTTAAAAATAATATTCGGGTTTTTAGAAGTTCTCTTAAGTTTTATGAAATTTGCAAACACAGCTCTGCGTAATCATAGGGTAATCTTCAACCTTTACTTTCTTGTGTTGCTAGTAATAACTTTTCCATTAAAAAACTTTTAAATAGATTAACATCTACTTTTTCTTTTAATTAGACAAAAGGACTACTCAATTTAGTAAGTTTTGCCAATCTTAACCCAAATTGCAGTTTTCTTTAATAAAAATTGCATTTTTTAAATAAATCACATAAACTTTTAAAGATAATAATTTTAATTTTTTTTACAAAGTTGATTTAGATGAAAATTAGGCATTTTAAAAATTTAAAAGTGATTTG
>REAG01000206.1 GCA_004294265.1 Cytophagales bacterium
ATGCTGGGATAGTGAAGATTATGTAGCAACAAATTTTGGTGGCGACCAACAAGCATGCCTTGACGATTGTAGTGGCATTCCCATCAACGACTATTCATACTTACTTGTAATTATTGGAGGTGCATCTGCTTTATTTATGGTTTATTACAAAAATAAGCGAAATATTGGAGCTTAAATGGCTACTTAAAGACTATTTAAAAAAAAGAGATGTTATTATTTAACATCTCTTTTTTATTTTAAGCCTTTTTTCCTTTTTTATTTTAATCTTAATAAAATTATATTTTTTATATAATAGCTTGATTATCAAGGGTTTAAGTTTATTTTTATTATATCCATTTTAAAATATATATTTTTATTTTAAAAAAATAGTTGTTTTATAATTTTAAATAATTATGTTTGTAATATAAAGTAATGTATATTTTATTAACCTTAAACCATATTTTATGAAAAAGACCATTTACACATTAGCAGCAGGCATGTTAGCATCAAGCTTTGCCTTTGCACAAGATTCAACCAAAACCGCAGGTAAGTTTACTTTGAACGGTTATATTGATTCTTATTACAATTACCGTTTTCAAAATGAAAGTGCAACAACAGATTTAAACCGTCCTTTTGATGTTAAAAACAATCAATTTGCTTTGGGTTTAGTTCAAACTCGTTTCGCTTACACAAACCGCAATTCTGAATTAGTAATGGATTTAGTTTTCGGTCCTTATGCAAGACTTGCCAACTTTGGTAACCTTGATGCTTTATTGGGTGGTGTAGCAGGTGCTGATGCTTCTGCAACTGGTGTAAAAGGCGGAAATTCAGTAGCTATCAAGCAAGCATTCTTCAAATATAATTTGTCGAAAAAATTCAACTTTACTGTTGGACAATTTGCTACGCATATTGGATACGAGGGTGTTGATGCTCCTAATAACTTCAATTATTCGCTATCAAATCTATTTAATAACGGTCCTTTCTACCATATTGGAGCAAAAATCCAATTTATAGCAACTGATTGGTTAAGATTAACTGGTGGTGTTGTTAATAACTGGGACAACTTAGTAGATTACAAAACTCAAAAATCTTTGATGGGTGTAATTGCAATTAATCCTTCTTCTAAATTTGGTTTATACTTAAATTGGATTGGTGGTTACGGAGATGATCCATCTAGAATTCCTTCAACAGCTGGTGGTACTGTTGGTCCTTACACAAGACATCTTTTTGATTTATCAGTGGGTCTTCAAGCAACTGACAAATTGTATTTTGGATTAAATGCGGCTTATGGTATGTATAATCTTGAAACTGGATCTTCAACTGGTAAAGATACAACGTATGCATGGGGTGGTGTTGCAGGATATGTTAATTATAAATTTACTGATTTCTTAGGCTTGGGTGTACGATATGAACATTTTAACAATAAATCAGGAGCCAGAGGAGGTATAGTAGGGACAATTAATAACGCTCTAACCGTTACAATGCCTATCACATTATCTGATGGTCACGTAATTTTAAAACCTGAGTTCAGAATAGATGCAGCTCCAGGAAGAGGTATTTACAAAGACAATAATGGTAATGGAATTGATCACCAAACCACTATTGGTATGGCTTTCATTTACAAATACTAATTATTTGTAAAAATTATTTAAAAACCGCTTTCATAATTGTAAGCGGTTTTTTTGTGTTTAATCATTTTTATTTTTTTTATATCCTACAAAATCTTATTTTTGTAAAATTATATGTGCTTGAATATATGAATAAAAAATTCAGGGTTGTTTTTTTGGATAGTGCTAAAACATTTCTTGAAGAACTTGATGAGAAGTCCAGAAATAAAATTCTTTACAATATTTGGAAATCAACTGACATAAATGACAACGAATTATTTAAAAAATTAGAAAATGAAATTTGGGAATTTAGAACTCTTTATAATAAAGTTTATTACAGGCTTTTTGCATTTTGGGACAAAACGAATTCAAACGATACAGTTGTAATCACAACTCACGGGATAATAAAAAAAACAGATAAAATTTTAAAAGCTGAAATAGAAAAATCAGAGAAATTAAGAATTCAATATTTTAACGAAAAATCAAAATGAAATCATATAGCCTTGAAGAATTAACAGACGAATATGTTGGTAAAATTGGAACTGAAGCTCGAACTCAATTTGAAAATGAATTGCGTCTTGACTTATTAGGTTTCAAAATTAAGCAAATTCGTAAAGAAAGAAATTTAACCCAAGCGGCTTTTGGTTTATTAGCTGGCGTTCAAAAATCTCAGATTTCTAAGCTAGAAAGCTGCACTAACAGTGCAACTATTGATACCATTATAAAAGTTTTTGCGGCTTTAAAAGCTGAAATAAATTTTAATGTTAAACTTGAGAATCAATTTTTAAAACTTGCTTGACAAAATCTTTAATATAATATTTTTTTAGTAAAAAACATATTGATTTAATTTCTAAATTATTTAAAAACCGCTTACATAATTGTAAGCGGTTTTTTTGTGTTTAATCATTTTTATTTTTTTTATATCCTACAAAATCTTATTTTTGCGTGAGATAATTCATAATATGCTTAGATTTTTATTTTTAGTTTTATTACTATCAACACATTTGGTTTTTTGTCAATTTACAATCAAAGGTAGAATTACGGATGCCAATACGAATGAGGCTTTGCCGTTTGTTGTTTTACAATTTAAAGGTACAAATATTGGTGCTCAATCGGACTTTGATGGCTATTATACTATTAAAGCAAATTCGGTAAAGGATTCTTTAAAAGCAACTTACGTAGGTTATAAAACAAAATCTAAAAAAATATCTAATGAACAAATTCAAACTATTAATTTTCAATTAGTTGAAAACACACAAGAAATTGATGAAGTTGTTATCACGCCTGGCGAAAATCCGGCTTGGGAGATTTTGCGAAGAGTGCAAGCCAATAAACCCAAAAACGACAAAAGAAATATCAATGCTTTTGAATATCAAAGTTATGTGAAAACACAAATTGATATTGATAATATTTCTCAAAAAATGCGTTCTAATAAAATCATGCGGAAGGTTATTGCCGCCATTGATTCGATGAAAAAAGTTACTAACGATGATGGAAAACCTGTAATTCCTATATATATTAACGAAACAATGTCGAATATCTATGTAAGAAATGAACCAGTTCGTAAAAAGGAAAATATTATCGCTAGTAAAGTTACGGGCGTTTTGGATGAGTCAAACAGTCAGTTTTTAACGCAAGTAACGGGTTCTACATTTACAGAATTTAATTTTTATGAAAACTGGATGCGATTTTTAGGAAAAGATTTTGTTTCGCCCATTGCGGAAAGTTGGAAAGGCTATTATAATTATTATTTAGAAGATACCACAAAAGTTATTGAGGATGAGCCGTGTTATCAAATTGTGGTAAAGCCCAAAAGGATTGCAGATTTAGCTTTTTCGGGAAAAATTTGGATAACTAAAAATGGCTATGCCTTAAAACGCTGCGATTTGCAAACTGCCAAAGGCACAAATGTAAACTTTGTTGATAAAATTAAAATTCAACAAGATATGATGCGAACTTCTGCCGGTCCTTGGCTGACTAAAAAGCTACGTTTTCTTGTTGATATGGCAGATGTAGGGGATAGTACTGCTGGTTTATTGATTAAATTTTATGTTTCTAATAAAGATATTAAAATTGAAAATGCAGAAAAACCACTTGCTTTTTTTGATGCTGCTGTCGAAGTAAACGAGGATGCTACTGAAAAAGGTGATGCCAATTATTTTGAAGCCAATAGGCATGATTCGCTTTCAGTTATGGATAAGCAAGTTTTTAAAATGGTGGATACCATTCGGAATTTACCTATCGTTAAAACGTATATAGAAGTTGTAGATATTGTCGTGAACGGACATAAAAAATTGGGTGCAATCGAAATTGGACCTTATATTGATTTATTTAATATCAATAATGTGGAAGGTTTTAGGTTGCGTTTAGGTTTTCGGACAAATATGAAATTTCATAAACGATTGCAATTGAAAGGATTTGCGGCTTTTGGAACTAAAGATTTAAAATTAAAATATGGATTGGGCGCTGAATATTGGTTTTCAAAGAAAAAATGGGCTTTAATTGGGGCATCGCACACTTTTGATATAGATCAAGTGGCTTTGCATAATAATTACAGAGCTCCAGGAACAGCACTTTTTTACACGCTTACTAGGTTTGGAAATGTTGCTCGCAGGAGTCCTTTTTATTATAGTACTTCAACGCTTTATGCTCAAATGGATGTTTTTAAGGGAATTACTCCTAAGATTCAGTTGATGTATGAAGTTTTAAATCCAATTAATAATGGAGATGCAAGAACAAATTTTGGATATTACGATATTCCTACCGAAGCAATAAATCAAAATCCGAACGATATTAAACATTATCTTACGAATGCTGAAATTATGTTTGAATTAAGATTGGCAAAAAGAGAAACATTTTTATTTTTAGATCATAGAAGAATAAGTTCGAGAGTAGAAAAATTTCCTATTGTTACATTGCGTTATCATCATGGTTTTAAAGGTGTTTTTAATAGTGATTTTAATTATAATAAATTTTCAATTAATTTGTATCAAAAAGTTACTGTTGGTAAGTTTGGTCAAAGTATTTATAATATTACAGGAATGTATATTCCCGAAAATTTACCATTCCCATTGTTAAATGTTCATTTAGGAAATCAATCTCCTATTTATAATCCTGTTGGGTTTAGTATGATGAATTTCTTTGAATTTGTAAGTGATAAATCGGTTTCTTTAAATTATCAGCATCACTTTAATGGGTATATTTTTAATAGAATTCCGTTGTTTTATAAATTAAAATGGCGTGAAGTAGTAAGTTTTAATGCTATTTTAGGAACTGCGAGAAATCAACAATATGATATGTTACCACATTTTACGAATTCTGACCCAACCAAAACGACAGATGGCACAGTTGGAGGCTTTGAATATAAGCAGTTTTCTATTTTAAATCCTGAAAAACCTTATATGGAAATTGGTTATGGAATTGAAAATATTTTTAAAATTGTTCGGGTTGAGTTATATCATCGTTTGACTTACATTGACCCTAAAGATGCTTGGTATAAAAATGTTGGAATTAAAATTGGATTTCAGCTCTCTTTATAGCTAAATATTTTTTTTTATTTTAAATTTTATTTTTTTTGATTTTATTTACATAAAAATAAATAATTTCCTTATTTCTTATTTTGAATTAATTCATTTTCATTTATAAATATTTACAAAACTTACAAATCCTTAAAACAATTTTTATGATTACATTAGATAAATACAATTTTATAGGTAAAAAAGCGTCAGTACGTGTGGATTTCAATGTTCCTTTAGATAAATCATTCAAAATCACGGATGATACAAGATTAAAAGCTTGTATTCCAACGATTTCAAAAATTTTGAAAGATGGAGGTTCTGTAATTTTAATGTCGCATTTGGGCAGACCAAAAAGCGGACCAGAAGAAAAATCTTCTTTAAAACATGTTGTTCAATGGTTGAAAGATACTTATAAAACAACGGTTCATTTTGCGGATGATTGCATTGGTAAATCGGCAAGTGAAATGGCTGTAAGTTTAAAAGCTGGAGAAATTTTATTGCTTGAAAATTTAAGATTTTATAAACAAGAAGAAGCAGGAGATGAAAGTTTTGCCAAAACTTTGGCATCGTATGGCGATGTTTGGGTAAATGATGCTTTCGGAACAGCTCACAGAGCACATGCTTCAACCGCAGTAATGGGTAAGTTTTTCTCGGATAGAGTTTGTGGTTTTGTGATGCAAGCCGAACTCGAAAATGCTGAAAAAGTACTTGGAAATGCAGTAAGACCTTACACTGCAATTATGGGTGGCTCAAAAGTGTCGGATAAAATCATGATTATCGAAAAACTTTTGGACAGAGTTGATAACTTAATTATAGGCGGTGGCATGACTTACACTTTCGTTTTGGCGGAAGGCGGAAAAATTGGTAAATCAATTTCTGAACCTGATAAAGTTGATTTAGCAAAAAAAATAATTGAAAAAGCAAAAGCAAATGGTGTGAATTTATATTTTCCTATTGATAATGTTTGTGCAGATAATTTTAGTAATGATGCAAACCGAAAAATTGTCGCTAAAGGCGAAATTGAAGATGGTTGGGAAGGTTTAGATATCGGACCAGAATCGGTAGAGATGTTTAAAAAAGTGGTTGAAAGTTCAAAAACCATATTATGGAATGGACCGATGGGGGTTTTTGAAATGCCAAATTTCGCAATCGGAACAAATGCTATTGCAGATTCGGTTGTGAAAGCAACAGCCAATGGTGGTTATTCTTTAATTGGCGGTGGCGATTCGGCATCGGCAGTAAATAATGCAGGTTATGGCGATCAAGTGAGTTATGTTTCTACTGGTGGTGGTGCTTTACTAGAATATATGGAAGGTAAGATTTTACCTGGAGTTGCTGCTTTAGCTTAGTAATATTTTTTAATTGATATTTCATTTTATAAAATTAAATATCAATTTTATTTTATATTATTACTATTTTTTTTGTTTTTAAGTTGCATTAGTTTTTATAAAATAATGTAATTAAAGCAATTTTAATTTTTAATTTATATTTTGAATAAATTTGAATTGTAAATAACAAAATGATCATTAAAATTTAATTATTAAACTATTAATAGCTTTATATCTAAATTTAATTAGAAATTAGTTAAATTTTAAATATGTAATAACAAAAAAATAATGATACAAGAAAGTTTTAGTGAAATGGCAAAAGTATTAGCTGATTTCTCAACAAAAGAAAATTTTACAAATATTGAAAATGCTGCTCAAATGATGGTAGATTCGATTAAAAATGGCAACAAAATCATTAGTGCAGGAAATGGTGGTTCTATGTGTGATGCCATGCATTTTGCTGAAGAACTTACTGGACGTTATAAAAATAACCGTCCATCGATTGCTGCGATTTCGATTTCTGATCCTTCGCACATAACTTGTGTGGGCAATGATTATGGATTTGATTTTATATTTTCTAGATTTTTGGAAAGTATGGGACAAAAAGGGGATGTTTTTTTGGGAATTAGCACAAGCGGAAACTCTAAAAACATCCATTTAGCCCTAGAAACTGCTAAACTAAAAGGCATAAAAACCATTTTATTGACAGGAAAAGATGGAGGAAAAATGAAAGCTTTGGCTGATATTGAGATTGTTGTGCCTCATTTTGGTTATGCTGACAGAATTCAAGAAATTCACATTAAAATTATTCATACTTTTATTGAATTGATAGAAAAAGGTTTGGGTTATTAAAATATTTGTTCAAAACATAATCTTCAAAGGCAAAATTGAAAAGATAAAAACAAGAAAAAAGTACATTTTAGCTGTAAATAACCGCAATGAAACGCTCAGAAAAAGTGCTAAATTAGTCGATTTGGAAGATTTTGAAGCTATGCAATCTGTCAATTTGAAATTCAAATTAGAATTGGTATATTTATCCAGAAGTTAAACTTGTTCAAGTTTATACAACACTAAAAACTGTTAAAATTTGCACAGAGTCTGATTTATGTGAAGCCATTTTGGAAGGACAAAAATTTAAAATTTCAGTTGATGATATTTTAAAGGATTATAGGGTTTAATTTTTCAAAATTAATTTGACAATTAAAAATAATAATAAAACAAACAATAGATTAATTAATATAATGTTTACAAATGTAAGAATATTAAAATTATAGAAATTATGATTGAGAAAATTAGATCAAGAAATAAATTTTTAGTTACAGTAAAAAATCGTTTTGAAATTCCTAAAAAACTACCCAAAAAAGTAAGTTTAGAGGAATTTGAAGCTATGGATGATTCAGATTTGCCCTACAAGTTGGAATGGAAAGATAACTATATAATCAAAGAAGCAAGCATGAAGTTTAACGAACGCATAATTATTCAAAATATTATTGATTCTTTTAATTCTACGAATCAATATAAAAATAATAATAGAATTATGGCAGAGGCTGATGTTTTTATGGGAACTACAAATTCAGTAAGAAAACCAGATGCTTGCTATTTAACTCGTGATGAAATTGTAAATCATAACGACCACAAAACTGTACCTCAGTTAGTGATTGAAGTGGCATCAAAATCTAATTCAGCCTTGGATATTCAATTAAAAGTGAGTGAATATTTTGCAAATGGCAACTGTACGATTTGGTATATTTACCCTGAAGTAAGATTAGTTCAAGTTTATACGACACTAAAAACTGTTAAAATTTGCACAGAGTCTGATTTATGTGAAGCCATTTTGGACGGACAAAAATTTCAAATTTCTGTTGATGATATTTTTAAGGATTTTAAATTAAAATAAGTTTTATGAATACAACTATTGAAAGCACCAAAACTAAAATTAAAAAAAAATACCGCACACCAAGTCGTGTTTTAAGAGCTAAACCTGACTATTTATCATTGGAAAAATTTATTTCTCTTGATATTGAAGGAAAGGAAACGAAATATGAATGGAAAAGCGGAAAAGTAATTTTAGAATATAAAATGAAAAAAGAAGAAAGAATTATTATAAATAATATTATAAAAAAGTATTATTTTTCAGAAAAAGCTATCAAAGATGAATCTTGCATTATGGCAGAAGCCGATGTGGAGCTTTCAAGTGTAGATACCTACCGCAGACCCGATGCCGCTTATTTTACTCGAGAGCAAATAATTCATCCAAATATTGAGCCCGTTGCTCCATATTTTGTGATAGAAGTTAATTCACATTCCAACACTTTTGATAGTTTTGAAACAAAATTAGAAGACTATTTTAAGGCAGGCGTTCAGTGTGTGTGGCAAATTATGCCCAATACAAAAAAAGTGTATATTTATAAATCTCCAACAGAAGTAAGTATCAAATCAAAAAATGAAATTTGTTTTGCTAATTTAGAAAATAATAATACTTTTGCAATGAATGTAAATGAAATTTTTGAAAATTTCGGTCTTTAAAAATATCAATAAATAATTGTATGTAACCACAAACCCAATATTTAGAAGCCATTCGCTATATGCACAATGCAGAAGAAACTTTGCAAAAAGCTGGAAAAGATGGCTATGAATTTTTAGATAAAAAATATGTGCAAACCGCATCAGGAACTGCGTATAATGGCGTTTTGTTAGCTTTAGATACTTTTTTAGAAAAAAAAGAAGGTAATAAATATACAAAACCTGCTTCATTCGAAGATTATAAAAAGCGTTTAGCGAAAGTAAATAAAAAAGTTTTATCAACTTTAAATGATATTTATAGTGAATTGCATATTTCGGGTTACTATTATGGTGTGATTTCTGTGAAAAGATTAAGAGCAGCGTTTAATGATTCTTATAAAATTATTGAGTATATAAAGGAATAAATTGTGGGAAAACAAAAACCAGACACAGCAAAAATCGAAACAAAAACTTTTAATATTGATATTAAATATCTTTGGTCATTATTGATTTTTGTGTTTTTTTTATTTTGCTTTTCAATTTTTAAAAATATTCAGTATCCACTTTTTTGGGCTGACGAAAGCATGACAGTAGTTGGTGCTCAAAGGGTTTTAGAGTTTGGATACCCAAAAGTTCATGATGGCAAAAACGTATTTTATGATTTAAGGCACTCAAATCCAACACTTGGTATTGATGAAAAAACAGATGCATACATAGGTGGAACAGGATGGGGACATTATTATTTTGGTGCTTTAGCACTAAAAATAGCTGTACTAACTAATGATATTTACACCAAAACAGGAATTATACGATCATGCTTTTCAACGTTGGGTGTTGTTGGATTAATGATTTTTGTGTTTTTAGTAACTTCAGTATTTAAAAATAAAGAATCAAAATTACTTTTTGCCGTTGGTTTTTTCTTTTTAGCATTATTTTCGGTTTCTTTGGCATTATTACTTCGAGAAGCAAGGTACTATTCAATTTCAATTTTTTTATTTTCTGTTATTGTTGGGTTATACATCAAATTTAGGTTTGGCGATGGGCTTAATTTATGGCTTTTACGATTTATTTTAATTGTCGCACTGGTAGCTATGTTTTTTACTTTTGCTCCCGCTTTTTTTATTTTAATGTTAGTTTTGGGTGCTAGTGAACTTTCGTTTATTATAT
Organism: Cytophagales bacterium; assembly: GCA_004294265.1. GTDB lineage: Bacteria > Bacteroidota > Bacteroidia > Cytophagales > UBA9547 > REAG01. The sequence continues at coordinate 10,102 of REAG01000206.1, forward strand.
CTTCTTTTATAAAAAAACAAGTTTTAAAAAATATTATCATTGAAAATGAACCAGTTGTAGTTTGTTTATTGATTTCACTGATTTTCATTTACCCTTTTTTAGATTATTTCAAAGTATTTGAAATTTCTGAAGCTCTGGCAATTTATAATAATTATTCTAATAAAATGCACTCAGATAACATTTCTACTATTTTTAAGTATTTTAGAACTTTTGAACTATTTTGGTTGTATTTGTTAATGAAAATTGTGTTTTTGTTTAATATCAAAAAGCTATATGTAACAAACAAAAAAGAAACTTTAATTTCGCTTTTTTGTGTTTTTTTGTTTATTTCTTATGTTTATTTAATTGCTCGTATTCCAAATTTCATTTATACAAGATATATAATCTTATTAACACCAATTTTAATATTATCTATATTATTTGATTTTTTTAGTTTAATAACCGTTCATACATCGGGTAAAATAAATATCAATTTTAAACTTTATGGATTAACTTTTTTACTTTTTGGATTTTTGATAGTATCTATCTTTGCAAACTCAAAAAATATAAGTGGCCATATCACTGAATTATCAAATCCATACAAAGGACCATTAGATTATACCATTCCTGCAATCATTGAAAAATATAAAAAAACAGACACTTTAGTTATTGCTGCAAACTATGAAGAGACATCCTATATGTACTATTTAGGGGCAAAAGTTATCGTTGGATTTATTGGAAATAATTTAGAAGAAGATTCTATGAAAGTTCCGCACGTGATTGCTTACAGAAAGCCATGGGGGAATTTTGGAGATGTTTTTCAGGATTATTTTAGTAAAAGTCAATACACATCTCAATCATTTCCAATTTATGATAATCCTGTAAATAATATACCTGAACTGAATTTCATGCCAGCGTTTAATCATCAATTTAAAACTAAATTAGCTCAAAATCAGCAAGAAAGTACTGAATTATATTTTAAAAAATAAAAATTTATTTATGTTCAAATTAATAGAAAATACTTTTAATAAGTCAAGATTTTCTTACATAGTTTTATTATTAATTGCAATAAAGGTTTTTTTAATTAGTCATTTTCAAGTTATAGCTATTCCTTCAAATACAGATGATTTCCATTATGTAAAGTTAGCTTATTTTTATAGTCTAGGTAAATGGCTTGGACCTTATGACCAATATACGCTATTCAAAAATGCATTTTATTCTATTTTTTTAGGGATTACATCTAAAACTTCAATACCTTTAATTATTAATCTTCATATTTTATATGGTATTGCAGGAATGTATTTTTTTCTAGCACTTAAAAAAATGAAATTTAATGAAAATTATTTGTTAGCACTTTTTGCAATTTATCTTTTTAACCCAATGACGCATTCGGCTGATAACTTCCGAACTCTTCGAGATCCAATTTTTATGATTTTAAACATTTTAATGTTAGGCGCTCTTTTCAATGGCTTTAATTACGATTCAAAAAAAATGATTCGGATTTTTCATTTTTTCTTTGCAGGAATTTTTGCTGCTTTTGCTTATTATACGAAAGAAGAGGGTATTTGGGTAATAATTTCTTTAGCTATAATTTCTTTTTGTTATTTAATGTATCACTTTTTTCAATTCAAAAATATAAAAAGTACATTAAACGAGTTTTTAATAGTCTTAATTGCATTTTTGAGCTTTGAATTAGTAATAAACTATTTTAAAAGTATAAATAATAAAAATTATAAAGTATATTGGCTTAATGATAATGAAGGAATTAATGAAAAAAAGGCTTTAGGTTTTCTTTATAACTTAGATTATGATAAAAGAATGAATAATGTACCTGTTTTAAAAGAAACGAGACAAGAGTTATATAAAACTATACCTTCTTTTGCAGAATTAATGCCTTTGGAAGTTATGGTTTTTCAAGGATGGTCTGAGGCAGGTATGGGTAACCCTGGATGTCCAGAACCACTCGGAAGAATATGCGAAGAAACTACCCATTTTGGATGGGCTTTTAGAAATGCACTTACTAATTTAGGTTATTATTCTTCAGCACGTACAGCAGATAAATATTATGAAAGATTAGCTTTTGAATTAGAAAATGCAACTAAAGAAGGAAAATTAAATTACACAAAACCACATAGATTTCAAAAATTTGTTTTATACATTAACTTGAATACTTTTAATTTATCTAATATAGTTGAAATGTTTTTTAAAGGTTTAAAGTATTTTATAACATTAGAAGGATATGATGCTGATAAATGTGATTCTGCAGAGTTTAGTTCAGGAAGTCAAGAAACTTTAAATATTACAAGTGAGATTACTAATAGTAGCTTAAAAACTCAAATTGACAACAGAAACAATAGTTTTTTAAATAGATTTAAAATAAATTTTTTATATATAGTTTATAAAGTCTATAGTTTATTTACACCTATTATATTTATGCTATCGATAGTGATTTTAATTTTAAATTTATTTTTGATGATACGAAATAAAAAACCTTCTTTAATATCATTTATGGCATTGGCAATTTTCATAAGTTTGTTTTTTAGACTTTTTATGCTAACTTATTTATCTGTATATG
>REAG01000207.1 GCA_004294265.1 Cytophagales bacterium
TAAATATTTACAATTAAATTTTTAGAAAACCCCTTTCTTATTTCCCCAATGGGGAAAAGTTAAAAAGGAATTGTAATTATTTATTGGACTTTATATAATATTATAATAAAATCTTAAAAACTATAAAGCTTTAGTGAAAAATAAGATACGAAGCTAATTTTTGATGAGTTATCTAAAAATACACTATATTTCAAAAAATATAGTGTATTTTTAGACTTGCATTTTTAAAATAGTAAATATGTCTTTTAATTCAGACCGTCAGATTGAAATTTCTAAAAAACTAAGAATTTATTACATTCTTGCACTTTTAAGTGTGGCAATTTTTTCAATTATTGGTCAAATAGTTGTTCAATATGCCATTTCAAAGCAAAAAAGTGAGGCAACGGTTATTAATTTGGCTGGCAGACAAAGAATGTTAAGCCAAAGAATTTGTAAAAATGTTTTAATGATTTCGCCACAAAATAAGTTTATGCAAGATTCAATTAGCGCTTATAGAAAAGATCTTTTAGAAATTATTCCTATTTGGGAAAATGTACATTTAGGTCTTAAAAGTGAAAATTTACAATCTAACGGAGCAAGTATTAATGTAATAAATAGTGAAAAAATAAATGAAATGTTTAAAGAAATAGATCCCATATTTTTGAACATTTTAAAAGCCTCAAAAGATATAGTATTGTTAAATGAAAATTCAAACATTGAAACTCTAAACTTTAAAACAAATATAATTTTACAAAACGAAAGAAAATTTTTATCAAATATGGATAGAATAGTATTTCAATACGATAAAGAAGCTAAAGAGCAAATGGCACATCTAAAAAATATTGAATTTATTTTATTTATTATTACAATTTTAATTCTTTTTTTAGAAGGTATTTTTATTTTTAAGCCTTTACATCATCAAGTAACTCAAATAATTTCGGGGCTATTTGAATCCGAAAAAAATTTATTCCACCTAAATACTAAATTAAATTCCACTAATGATTCGCTTATTAAAACACAAAAAGAACTTGTTCAAACAACTGAAGATAAATTCAAATTACAATTGCATGAAGGAAAAGTTCGTTCTGCTTCTTTGATTGAAGGTCAAGAAGACGAAAGAAAAAGAATAGCTTTTGAACTTCACGATGGTTTAGGGCAAATGCTAACTGGATTAAAACTTACTTCAGAAAGAATTCCTGAAAATGAACTAGGCTCAGAAAAAAACATAAATACAATGAAAGAATTAAAGCAATTTATCAATGAAACAATTGAAGAAACTCGCACTATTTCATTTAATTTAGCTCCTTCAGTTTTGAATGATTTTGGCATTTTTTCAGCTTTAAAAATTTTACTTGAAAATAGTACAAAAAATACTAATATAAAATATAATTTAATTTTTCAAGAAATTGAAAAACGTTTTATATCAAATATTGAAATTTCACTTTATCGAATTGCCCAAGAATCTATCAATAATATTCAAAAACATGCAAATGCATCTATAATTGAAATTGAAATTAAATTCGATAGTAATTTTGTTCATTTAATTATTACTGATGATGGAAATGGTTTTGATTTAAAGAAAAAGAAATCTCAATCGCTAAAAAATGGGATTAGAAATATGAAATCTAGAGCTGAAGTAAATCAAGGGGATTTTAAAATATCATCAATTGTTGGAAAAGGAACTAAAATTGTCGTTAAGTTACCACTTAAATAAATTATTTTAATATTAAAATCAGTTTTAATAATTATAAAGTATTAGTAATATTTTATATATTTAATTCTTATTAACTCTTTGATTTTGTAATATAATTGGGTTTTGAATTGGTTTTAAAAAAAACATCATTGAGAGTTTTAGGATTTTTCAATTCTATTTTTTTAAAAGTATTAATTTTTTTAAGCTTAGATTAAATAAACTTATCCTTAATTTGCTATTAGTTAAGTATTTAATTTTTAATAATAATTTAGTAAATCTTTTCAAATGGAAGTTTTTATTCTTTTACCACCAATTTTAGTAATTTATTTTATGTTTGGACACATGAATGGGCAATATGCTAAAGACAGAGGACGTTCCTATTGGCTTTGGTTTTTTATAAGTTTCATATTGCCAGTAATTTCAACAATAATTTTAATAAATTTAAAGAATAAAAAATAGCAATTATTTATCAATTTTTTTACCAATAACGCTATTGGCTTTTCCATAAAAGAAATAAATAACAAAACCAATTGCCATCCAAATAAATAAACGAATCCATGTATCTAAAGGCAAACCTAACATTTGAATAATAGAAAACAAAGCACCTAAAGTGCCAGTAACCCAAATAAAAGGTGCTTTGAACGGACGTTTTATGTTTGGTTGTTTAACTCTCAATACCATAATTCCTATACAAACAATAGCAAAAGCTAACAATGTGCCTATTGAAACCAATTCTCCTAATATACTTATCGGTAAGAAACCAGCCAAAAGTACGGCAAATCCACCAGAAATAAGAGATGATATATAAGGTGTTTTAAATTTTGGATGCAATTTAGAAAATACTGGAGGAAGCAAACCATCTTTTGACATTGAATAAAAAATTCGAGGTTGCCCCATCAACATTACCAAAACTACTGAACTTAATCCAGCTATTGCACCTAATTTTATAATTGGACTTAACCATTTTAAATTATCTCCTACACTATCAATGGCGATAGCAATAGGATTTGGTGAGTTTAATAGCGTGTAATCAATCATGCCTGTAAGTACAAATGCAACTAAAATATAAATAACTGTACAGACCGCCAACGATGCCAAAATACCAATAGGCATATCCCTTTGTGGGTTTTTTGTTTCCTGTGCTGCCGTTGAAACTGCATCAAATCCAATATATGAAAAAAAAATTACACCCGCTCCTCTTAAAATTCCGCTCCAACCAAACGAGCCAAACGAACCTGTATTTTCAGGAATAAATGGTGTTAGATTTTCTTCTGTTACATAAGAAAATCCAAAAAATATAAACAATAATATTACGATTACTTTAATGATTACGATTATATTATTAAATTTTACAGACTCTTTTATTCCAATAACTAAAAGTGTAGTTACCAAAACTACAATGAAAACTGCTGGAAAATTAAAGTAAGAACCAGTACTTTGCCAACCCAAAATCGGGTCATGTGTAAAAGGTGCTTGAGTAATAGTAGGGGGAATTGTGATATGTAAGTTTTCTTTTAAAAAATTTGTAACATATCCGCTCCAACCTACTGAAACTGTGGAGGCAGCAAATAAGTATTCTAAAATTAAATCCCAACCGATAATCCAAGCTATAAATTCACCTAGTGTGGCATAGGCGTACGTATAAGCACTTCCAGCAATAGGAATCATGGCTGCAAATTCGGCATAGCACAAACCAGCAAAAGCACAAGCCAAACCAGAAAGTATGAAAGATAAAATAATGGATGGACCTGCATATTGTGCAGCCGCATTACCTGTAAGAACAAAAATGCCTGCTCCTATTACAGCCCCTATGCCTAGCATAGTAAGATTAGTTGCATTTAAAGTCTTCTTCATTCCTTCTCCATTTCCTTCATCAAAGGCTTCGTGTTGGAGGTCTGAAATTGATTTTTTTCTTAAAAAAGGATTAATTTTCATAATTTTACTTATTTATTTATATTATAGTTTTTTAATGATTTGTTATTTTAAAAGTAATCCTCAGAATTATCTTTGGTCAGCGTTAGTGCAATCCAACTATATACTCCCATAATTATATTGAAAATTGTTGCTGAACCATGATTCATAATAGCATAAGCATAACCCACAGGATTTGAGATTCCAAAAAGTAATAAAGCTGAACTTACTAAATAATGATAAGCACCCATTCCGCCACCTTGAACTGGTACAGATTTCCCTATGCTACTTACCACAAATATTACGAAAACAACTCCCATTCCCAAAACTTTTGTTTCTTCAAATGCCAATAGCCAAAAGTAAGAAACAATTCCATACATTATCCAAATTAAAATAGAATAAGTAATAAATAAAGGATAGTTTTTTATTTTTGTAAAACTCATCAATCCATCCCAAACTTCATTGGTCATATTATCTAGTTTAGTTTGAGGTTCAGTTTCACTACTTGAGGTATTTTTTTGCATCCAATAAAAAAAATATCCTAAACCGCCAACGATAACAGCAATTACAATAGGTTTTTCGATAATATTTTTTTCTATAATTCCCCAAATAGGAGTAAAAATATTTTCTCTGAAAAATTGAGAAATTGTATTATATTCAAGATAAAATGCTATTGAAACCGTTAATAAAAGCGTTATTGTGTCTATCAATCTTTCAACCATCACTGTTCCAAAAGAGGTTGCAACTGGAATATTATCCTTTTTCTTGAGCGAAATGCACCGTGTAAATTCTCCCAAACGTGGAACTCCTAAATTTACAAAATAACCAAACATTAAAGAATTAAATAAATTACTAAACTTAGCTTCGTGGTTGAGAGATTGTAAAATTAATTTCCAACGTAAAGTTCTAATTATTCCTCCTGTCAGAAAAGCAAAAATGATTGGAATAAACCACCATAAATTAGCTTTTTTGATAACTTTCCAAATCTCATCGAAATTTTGGTTTCTAAAAACCATGTAAATTATTACAAAACCAATACCCAAAAAAAGTATATTTCTAATGATGGAAATGTTTTTATTTGTTGGTTTTATTTCTTCGTTTTGTAAATTCATTTTAAAGTTTAAAAAGTTTTGTTTATGTGTTGTTTATAAAAATTAAATGAAAGTTATCAAAGCCAAAGCAATATCTTCTTGTTTGGTCATTTCGACTTTTTCTTCAGTTGATTTATCTCCAAAACCGCAAAGATGCAATAATCCGTGAGCCATCACACGCCTTAATTCAGTTGCAAATTTGACTTTATTAATTTCCGAATTTTCTAAAATTCTATCTATACTTATATAAATGTCGCCAACTATGGCTTCATTTTTAGCTGAAACTCCAAAAGTTACAATATCGGTTAGTGTATCATGTTGTAAGAAATCTTGATTTAATTGCAATAAATATTCATCTTTACAAAACACATAATTTAATGCTTTTATTTTGTAATTTTTTGACTTTGCAAGCATACAAAGCCAATTCCTATACAATTTTTTTCGCTTAAACTTGAATTCAATTCCTTCTGAAAAAAAGTGAATTGCCCTTAATTCTTTATCTGTAAAATTATTTTTTTTCAAAGTAAACTTCGCTTAAATCTCTATACTGCATAGGGTTGTTTGGGAAATTTTTAACATAAGGCTGCAGTAATCTATAACCTTCGTCATACCAAAGTGAAATTACAGCTGCATCATTCATTAAAATTTGCTCTGCTTTCTGAAAATTTGTTACTATTTCAATTACTTTATCAGAATTCATAGCTTTATCGTAAAAACTGTCAAATTCCGAATTATTATAACGAGCTAAATTAGGAAAAGAAGTTTCTGACATTGACTTAGGTACATTTTTACCATAAAATAAATATAAAAAATTCTCAGGATTAGGAAAATCTGCCATCCAGCCTAATCTAAAAAACGCTGATTTTCCTTTCATTGTATTATCCAAATGTTGGGCTAATGGAATTACATTTAATTCAATATTTATATTCAAATTATCTTTTAATTCTTTTTGAACTTCTGTCGCTACAGCAACATTTCTTTCTGCATCAGAGTTTAAATCTAAAGTAAGTTTAGGGAATTTACTACCATCTTTAAACCCAGCTTTTTGTAAGTAATATTTGGCAGAATCAAGGTTCAAATCATAACCTTGAATTTTATTAATGTCATATCCATCAAAAACAGGTGGAACTATTCCATTTATACCAGCTTTAAAACCTTCCCCTTGCAAAACAAATTCTAAAATTTTATTTCTATCTATGGCAAAACTAAAGGCTTTTCTTAAATTAATATTTTTAAAAAGAGGATGCTGATGATTGAAAATTAAAAAATGAGTACTCATTTCTGGTTCTCTTTGAAGTTGATATTTTTTATATTCATTGTCTTGATTATCATCTAATTGACTTTCTACAATTTTAATTATTTCATCCGTAGGCAAACGATAAACCAAATCAAAATTTCCATTTTTAAACTCAAATAATTCAGTTTTTCTATCTTTCAAAAACTTGATTTCTAACGCATCTAAAAATGGTAAATTATTACCTAGTGAATCTTTTCCATAATAATTTTTATTTTTTTTCAAAACCATAGCAATATCTTCTTCTACTGCAGATAAATAAAATGCACCTGTTCCAACCGGTTTTATTCGCATTTCATTTCCGTATTTTTCAAAAGCTTCTTTTGGATAAATAAATGCGTAAGAACGAGCTAAGTTATACAAAAATAAAGATGATTTTTTTTCTAAGGTTAATGAAATAGTATAATCATCAACTAATTTAATTCCTTCAATTTCAAAGTTTGGTTTTCCACCATTTTTTGTGGCATCAAAGTATGTTTTAGCGCCTTTCAAAACACCATTAAATATTTCAAAACCTAAATTTTGAGGCGTATTTGTACATAAATAAGTAAAACAGTATTTAACATCTTTGGCGTTCAATTCTCGTCCTTTTCCGCCTTCAAAACAATCTGCATCATGATAAAAAACTCCTTTTCTGATTTTAAAAGTATAAATGGTTCCTGTTTCATCAATGGAGTAGCTTTCAGCAATTCCATTTTTTAAAGTAAGATACGTTTGATCAAACTTTAATAAACCTTCATAAATTTGATTAGCAATACGGTAAGAAAATGCATCTGTAATTGAAGGTGGAAAAAGTGTTTTAATATATTCAGATTCATTCATTTTGAAAACTCCGCCATAGTTTCGTCCTCCTAAACCTTGATTTTCGCTAAGTTCTGTTGTTTTGTTTTCAGTTTTATTTCCACAACTATTTATTAATAAACTTATTATTAAAGCAATAATTGTATTAAATATATTTATTTTCATTTTTTTGTATTAAAATTTACGTTTTTTTATTTATGCTTAAAATATTTCAATATCACGAAATTAAAATAAATCCAATAATTTAGCAAACTAAATCATTAATAAATTATTCAACGTACAAAAGTAATCCTTTTAAATATTCACATTCAGGATGAAAAATATTTACAGGATGGTCTTCAGGTTGTCCTAAAAAACGAATTATTCTTACGTTTCTATTTGCATCAGCAGCAGCACTGAAAACCACTTTTTGAAATAAATCTTTATCAATATTTTGCGAACAAGAAAAGGTAAACATAAAGCCTTTTTGTTTAACTTTTTTCAATCCTAACATATTCAATTCTTTATAACCACGGCAAGCATTATGAACCGATTTGGCATTTTTTGCAAAGGCAGGAGGATCTAATATTACTATATCATATTGTGTTTCATGTGTTCTCAAAAAATCAAAACAATCCTCTGTTGTTGATTCATGGTTTTTGGGGAATGAATTATGTAAAACTAATTCATCACATAATTTTATAGCATCTTTTGAAATATCTACTGAATGGACATGGGCTGCATTTCCTGCTAGTGCATATGCGCTAAAACCTCCTGTATAACAAAAAGTGTTTAATACTGTTTTATTACTTGAAAGTTGTTTTAATAATTGTCTATTTTCCCTTTGATCTATAAAAAAACCAGTTTTTTGTCCTTTTTCTATATCAATTTGAAACTTAATATTGTGTTCGATTACTTCAATTAAAGTTGAGTTTGATTCTTTATACCAACCTGAAACTAAAGTAATATTTTCTAACTCCTGAGAGCTTATTTTAGTTTTAATATATAAATAATGAATATTTAATTTTATTAAACATTTATAGTAAGTTTCAACTAAATTTTCAGTTCCTTTTGTTAGTACTTGCATTACTGCCACTTTATTATAAATATCTATAATAATTCCAGGCAAAAAATCTCCTTCTGCATGTATCAATCTATAACAATTTGTAGTTTGAAAATCTATAAATTGAGTTCTTAATTGAAAGGCTTGATTAAATTTTTCAAACCAATAGTCTTCTGTAAAATTTTCTTTTTCAGAATGTTCAAAATCAAACAATCGACAAACAATTTGGCTGTTGGCAGAATAAAAACCATGAGCAATAACTGTCCCTTTATTGTCTATTACAGCAATAATTTCGCCATTTTTTGCTTTGGGAAAGGTTTTGACACCTCCCGAAAAAATCCAAGGATGCTTATTTATTACAGGTTTTTCTCGACCTGATTTTAATTCTAATTTTTGAATGTTCATTGATTAAAAATATTGAATTTTATTACAAAAAATATTGAAATGAAAAAATAAAAACAACTAATAATTAAAATAATAAATGAAGTCTTTCTTTAGATTTTTCAAAATCTTTATCTTCTTGAATACAATCAACCATAGCCATTATTAAGGAATTAATTTTGGAAGTATCAATTTTAAGAGATGCAGCAATTTGTTTACACAAATCTAGTTCTTTCATTGCAATAGAGCCATCAGCGAGCGTTACCGAAACAAAATCAAAAAGTTGCTCCAATTTTTCATCCGAAGTTGCTGGCACAATATATAAAGCCTCATAACCTTCTCGGATGAGTTCAACGAGCTCAATTTTAGGAAATCCGTATCTTTCAGCAATCGTTAAAATCTTTTCGGCTTCTGATTTTGATAGTTTTCCATCAATCATTACCAATTTCGCCAAACTGCCAATATGATTTTTAATTTTATATTTTTCTAACTCCGAAAGCTGATTATAAGATTTCATTTTAAATTTTTTATAAAACTAAACAATAATTACAATAACCTAAATATTTTTAAAAAAAAATTAGTGTTATAAAATTTTCATTTATTTATGTATTATTGCATTGAATTTGATTTTTTCAAAGAAATCTATTCAGATATTATATGCAAAAAGTACATTTTATTGCCATTGGTGGAAGTGCTATGCACAATTTGGCATTGGCATTACACAAAAAAGGTTTTCAAGTTACAGGTTCTGATGATGAGATTTTTGAACCATCTCTTACTCGTTTAGCTGCAAAAAACCTACTTCCTGAGCAATTTGGGTGGTTTCCAGATAAAAATATTCATTCACAATTAGATGCAATCATACTTGGAATGCACGCTAGAGCGGACAATCCAGAATTGTTAAAAGCAAATGAATTAGGGATAAAAATATATTCTTATCCAGAATATATTTATGAGCAAAGCAAGAATAAACAACGAATTGTAATTGCAGGAAGTCATGGAAAAACTTCAATTACATCCATGATTTTGCATGTGTTAAAACATCAAAATAAATCTTTTGATTATCTTGTTGGTGCACATTTAGAGGGATTTGACAACATGGTGCAGCTTTCGGATGCTCCAATTATTGTAATTGAAGGCGATGAATATTTGGATAGCCCCACCAATAGAACTCCAAAATTTTTATTTTATAATCATCACACGGCTGTTATAAGTGGAATAGCTTGGGATCATATTAATGTTTTTCCTACTTTTGAAGAATATAAATTACAATTTCAACGGTTTTTAGATTTAACCCCCAAATCAGGTGTTTTAATTTACAATGAAGATGATAAAAATGTAAATTTATTACTTAAAAATATCAAAAGAGAAGATATTCAAAAAATAGCTTATCAAGAGCATAAGTCAAAAATTAAAGACGGAGAAACTTACCTTTTACATGATCTCGAAAAAATAAAAGTTCCTTTTTTTGGTGTTCATAATATGTATAATGTAAATGCTGCAAAACAAGTTTGTTTGAAATTAGGGGTTTCAGAATCTGAATTTTATATAGCTATTCAATCATTTAAAGGAGCTTCTAACCGATTAGAATTATTGGCAAAAAAGGAGAATACCTTTATTTTTAAAGATTTTGCTCATGCACCATCTAAATTAGAAGCAACAACAAAGGCAGTTAAAAAACAGTTTCCAAAACACAAAATTGTAGCTTGCTTAGAATTACATACTTTCAGTAGTTTAAATAAAGAATTTTTAGGACAATATGCTCATAAATTCGATGCCCCTGATTTGAGCATTGTTTATTTTAATCCGCAAACTGTAAAGCATAAAAAATTGCCAGATATTACCAAAAAAGACATTTCAAAAGGATTTGCAAAAGATACTTTGATGGTTTTTGATAACAGTCAATTAATGCGGGATTTTGTAGAATCTATTCCATTGAAAAATGTAGTATTATTACTTATGAGTTCTGGTAATTTTGACGGAATACATTTGAATGATTTTGCTCAACAATTAATTAATAAACCGCTTTAAATTTTGATAAGATATATTTTAAAAAAGTTTTTTTATGGATTTTTAGTTCTTTTGGGCGTTGTAGTGATTGTTTTTTTTATATTTCATGCTTTACCAGGCGATCCAACCACTATGTTGCAGGGTCAAAGAACCGATATTTCTACAAAAGAAGCCATAGTAAAAGATTTGGGATTAGATAAGCCTTTGCCAGAACAATTACTATACTATATTAATGATTTATTACCAACTTCTTTTCATGAAAACAACCCTGAAAACCAAGATAAGTATAATTATTTTAAACTTTTGGCAACAGAAAAATATGCATTTGTAATTAAAAAACCTTACTTACGAATGTCTTTTACAAGCCGAAAAAAAGTATCAGAAATTATCATTGAACACTTTGAAGGCACTTTTTGGTTAGCTTTTGCAGCCATGATATTTGCCACAATTATAGCAATTCCTATGGGCGTTTGGGCTGCTTTAAAGCAAAATACATGGATAGACCACACTTTAGTTACAACTTCAATTTTAGGGATTTCGGCTCCTTCTTTTGTGGTTGCCATAGTAATGATTATGATTTTTGCGGTTTATTTTGGCGATATTACAGGTTTAAATATTTCAGGGCATTTGTGGGTTATTGATAGTATTCAAGGCAAACATTTAGAACTTAAAAATTTAATTTTACCGATGGTAACGCTCGGAATGCGTCCTTTAGCAATTATTGTCCAACTAACTCGAAGCTCGATGATAGAAGTGCTTTCGCAAGATTATATTCGTACTGCACGTGCAAAAGGACTTTCTAAATTTAAAATTGTGGTAAAACATGCTTTAAAAAATGCACTAAATCCTGTAATTACTGCTGTTTCTGGATGGTTGGCTTCGCTTATGGCTGGTGCTTTTTTTGTGGAATATATTTTTGGATGGAAAGGAATTGGATTAATAACCATCAAAGCAGTAGAAAATTTGGATTTTCCAGTCGTGATGGGAAGTACGCTTTTTATTGCTTTAATTTTTATAATCATTAATCTTTTGGTTGATATTGCCTATGCAGCCATAGATCCAAGAGTAAGATTAAGTTAGTTGTTCGGTTTAAATATTTTAAAAAAAATAAATATAAAAACTCTATTCTATTTTTTAATTATTACCAAAGCATTAATAATTTTAAACTTCAAAATGTTCTTTAAAATAAATCGCATTTATTTTAAAGAAAGTTGGTTATAAAATTCTGCTTTCACAGAAGCATTTTTAAATTTACCTATATTGTGTTCGTAATTTGAGCGCACATCTAATAAAACTACATCATCAAGGTCTTTCATCTTTAAAAAATCGGCAGCAGCCAAATGTACACCAGTACGGTGGTTAGGGTTAATTACGTTAGGGTCTTTTAACCCCGAGTACACAATTTCGGATTTATAACGGCAGTGCATTTTTACAAACGAAGGGGCATCTACCTCATCGGTTTTAAAATCTAAGCATCGGGCAGTTTTTAAAATTGTGCCCCCTATTTGTAGGATATTGCTTACCGAGTGCGCTGTCATGGGTTTAAAGTTATCATCTATCATCCCTTGGTAACCTTGCATAATGCCCACCATTTCTAATTGGTGGTATAGGCCAGTACGTACAACTGCTCTTATACAAGCATTCATACCTGGGGCATCGCCTCCAGATGTAAATACTGCTATTTTTTTTATTTTCGACATTGATATTTTAAGCTTTCGTTTAAAAGAAACACTAAGATAAGGTGTAATTTTTACACTAAGCAATATTTTTTACTATTTTTAACTTTTAATATCATTTTTTATTATAAACCGCCAATTAAAACGAATGGAAAAACTGTTGCAAAACTTTGATTCTATATTTTCTATAGATTGTATCATATTTGGGCTTAACGAGGGCGAACTTAAAATTTTGCTTATCGAGCGTAATGAGGAACCTTATAAAAGTTGGTACGCATTACCGGGTAATATTGTAAAACAAAACGAAAGTATCGATGCTGCTGCGCAACGTATTTTGTACGAGCTTACTGGCTTAAAAGGAATTTATATGGAGCAGTTTCATACCTTTGGCGAAGTAAACCGGCACCCATCGGGCAGGGTAATTACAGTGGCTTACAATGCTATGATAAGGCTAGATGGTACTAAAGAGTTAAAACCAGTTACCAATTATGCCAGTAAGGCGTTTTGGATGCCTGTAAAAGATATGCCCGCTTTGGCATTTGACCATACCCAAATTTTTAATAAAGGATTTGATAAAATAAGAAGTAAAATTAGCTACGAGCCTATTGCCTTTGAACTATTACCCGAAAAATTTACCTTAACCCAATTACAAAGCTTATATGAGGTAATTTTAAACAAAGAATTGGACAAAAGAAACTTTAGAAAAAAAATGCTGGCTTACGATATTTTAAAAGAACTGGACGAAAAA
>REAG01000208.1 GCA_004294265.1 Cytophagales bacterium
TAAAAATCCATATTCATATACTTTGGGTTCAATTTTGGAAGCCAATATTTTCAAACTTTCTCGCAAATCTTCCATTAGTTTTGAGTATATATCATCTTCGCTTTTATTGTTCATTCGCTTATCATTTCTGCCTTGAAAATATTCACGAATGTCGTACAAAGAAGCGTTTACATTGCAATTTGGTTGTTTGTGATAATATATCCAAAGGGCTTTACCGGCATCAAAAACAATTTGAGCTTCTTTAGAAAATATTAACTTCACTCTTTTCGTTTTTTCTTCAAATTCAAAAATTTCGCCTGAATTTTCCTTTTTTATTTTTCCAGAAATAAAATCTGCCATAAAACTGCTTTCCAATTTTTTTCGAGCATTTAATTCTATTTCAGTAAATGGAATCCAATGGTTAGTGCCAACTTTTGAACTAATTTTGTTTTGACTATGAAAAAGTATAAAGGTTAAACAATCATTTTGAAATTCAAAATCAGTTTTCCAACCATCATTTGGAAATAAAAATTGATCTCTATCATTAAGCCAAGTAGCTTTTTTACAATGACGAACCGAGAAATAAATACAAATTGGAAAAAGGTTAATAGTTGATATTTTTACTTTTGTGTCGTGTACGATATTGTCTATTTTTGTAGCAAGGTAAATGTATTTTTGATTTTGAAAATCATTTCCTCTTGTGCTTAATGTCCCAATATTTTGTAAAGATTTTTTATAATAAAAGGTAACAAGCCATTTATTAATACTTAATGGTAAAACTCCAAAAAAGTTTTTTACGCCAATACAAGTAATATTTTTTTCATAAATTTCGCAATTTATAGTTTCAATTTTTCTCTTTTCTTTCAAATCCCATAATGTAAATCCTATTGGAAAACTTCCTTCGACATTATCAAATGTAGTTGCTGGAACAATAAAACCACCTAAAAATTTTGCTAAAAAAAAGTTTTTGAACTTTGTAAAATTAGCACCTTGAACAAATTTAAGTGTTGAAAATTGCCCTAAAACTGCATTAGGAGTTTTTTCGTATATTTTTGCCATAAATAAAGCAAAAATTTCGTTTGATGCACTGCCAATTTTAGTATTAAAATATTCATTTAATTTATGGTCTTTTGAAACGCCAGATTTGTTTTTTCCTGTACCAGTAACTGTTTTTGCACTTGTTGCTTCTGCATAAGGTGGATTAATATAAATTAGTAATTTACTATTTTTTTTTGAATCGTTAATAATATTTAATAAATCTGTTGGCAACTTACTAAAATCATCATTCAAAAAATCAAATTGAAATACATTTGCTTCTAATAAATTTGCTCCATTTTGAATGCGATCTTTCATTACTTCAACATCTTGTGTATCAAGCGTGGAAGCATAAATATTGTGCTTATTAGTAAGACCAGCCAATAAATTACCTGTTCCTGCTGCGCAATCCCAAATATAATATTCGTCTTGCCAATCTACTCCTAAAGCATCTGTAAGGTATTTTTGGGATAATTCTACCCAAATTTGAGGAGTAAAAAAACTTCCTTTTCGCTCACGCACATCTTGCGGAACTAATAAATCTCTGCGTTCGACAATATAATCCCAATATTCTTCCTTGGGTGGACGCTCATATTTGAGCCAAAATTGGGTATGGGCTTTTTGATTATCGCTAAAGCCAGTTTTAGAGGAATTAAATAAGCCTAAGTCATTTATTTTTCTATCTAATTCGTAATAATTATTTTTTAATAATACAAAAAGTTTTTCTTTTAAAGTAATATTTTCTTGCGAAAGTAAATCTGCGAGAAAAAAATCTCCATCAATAATGCCGCTTTTTTTAACTATATCCCAATTAACAGCAATCGTTGGCTTTACTGCTCCGAGCCATTTGTTATAAATAATCATGAAATTATTTTTGTCGATTTGGGTTTTAGTAACACCAAATTTGCCAACCACAAAATTATCTTTGATGAATTTGTTTAATTCTCGGCTATCGGTTTCATAATTAAAAAGTAAAGCACTTGAATTTAATAAATTTGTTACTTTTGTAAGTAAGTTTTTAAATTCTTTGGTTTCGTAATTGGAGGGCGTTACGTTCCAATTAAAATCATTTTGATAAAAAATTTCACTAATTTCGCTGTATGGAATGAAAGCAATTTTTTCAGAATCGAAAGCTCCCAAAAAGGCAGGTGGCAAGAATTTATCGAAAGTTCGGGCTTTACCAATCGTAAGGATTAGTTGAACAATCGATTTTTGAATATCCGAAATTCCTTTTTTGGCTTCAGCCCAAAATAAAGATTCGTGGTCAAGTTCAAGCTCAGAGTTTGAACTTTCGGAAAGCATACTTACGCAAAAATCTACGTTTCCGATGATTTTGGTGCAGTCGTACATCCAAAAATAATCTTTGGAAATTTTATTTTTTAATTCTTCTTCTCGAATGTTGGCGTAAGACATCTTTTAACTAGAATTGTATAACTTTAGATTATTTTAAGATACTCTAAACAAATATTTATTTTTCTTTTGCAAATGTAACAAAAAATAATTTCATAGTCTTTATTCAATTTTATGGGTTTATAAATGTGCAACCTGTTTGTATTAATTTTAGAAATTTTTACTTTTTAATTACTTAATTCTAAACATTTATCAAATTAGTGGCAATTTTTACACCTATCTTTTGTAATTATTTTAATTTTAACTTAAAATGTATAAGTTTACTTAATTTTATGTTAAAAAATGAATTTAGAATTTTTTAAAAAATACAAGTTTAGTTATCTTTTTTATAATATTTTTCAAAGAAAAAAATTAATAAATAACGTGGCACTTTATAAAAAATATAATTTGTCAAAGTTTTACTTTAGTCCTATATCAAGCAAAGATTTATCGCATTTACCTCAAGAAAGAACAGATTTGTTTTCCTTAAATGAAAAGAATTTTGAAAATGTTGAATTATTCAATAATCTTACAGATAACAGCAAAGAAAGCGTTTTAAATTTTCAAGAAAATGGATTTTGTATTTTAAATTCTTACTTAAAAGATGCAGAAGTTGATGCCATTAATCAAGAAATTACCAATATGATTGAAAGCCAAAAAGTTGGTTTTAGGTATAGAAACAAAATCATGTTTTCTATTCATTATTCAAAATTAATTGATTCGGTTGGTAAATCTGAGCCTTTAAATAAATTACTTGATGTTTTATTGCAAGGAAAAGCTCAGTTATTTCAAAGTATCAATTTTTTGCAAGGCAGCGAACAAGCCACTCATTCCGATACAATTCACATGACAACTTACCCGCTTGGTGGTTTGCTTGGCGTATGGATTGCACTTGAAGACACAAATGCTGAAAACGGTCCTTTACATTACTATCCCCAAAGCCATAAAATGCCGTATTTATTAAACGAATCGTTTGATAATCAAGGAACTAATTTTATGTTAGGAAGCAAAACATATTCTGATTACGAAAAAATGATGGATGCGTTTATAAAAAATAAAAATTTAAAGAAAGAAATTTTGTTAGCCAAAAAAGGAGATTTATTAATTTGGCATGCTAATCTTTTGCATGGTGGTGAGCCTCATATTAACAAATCTTTAACACGAAAAAGTATGGTTTTTCATTATTTTAAAAAAGATTCTATTTGCTATCACGAAATTACGCAAAGACCTTCTTTGATACAATAAATTAATAATTTATTTTCCTTTTAAATTTTCAAGAATTGAACTTTTAGTAATAAATCCAACATTAGACCATGCTTCTTTTTGGTCTTTGAAAAGCACAATCGCAGGATATTTATCTACACCAAGCCTTCCACAAAGATCTTTTTCTAAATCAACATCTATTTTAACAACTTTTAAATTAGTGTTTTCTTTCTCTATTTCAGAAATAATCGGAGCTAATTTAATACAAGGCGGACACCATTTGGCTGAGAATATTGTCAAAACAGGCTTTTCGGATTTTATTAGTGCCATAAATTCTTGATTTGTCATGCCTTTGTAGGTGCTTTCAACACCTACTGGTTTCTTTTTAGAAATCCAATCTCTATAACCACCTTCTAAATCGAAAACTTGATTAAAACCGATTGAGGAAAGAATTTTTGCAGCTTCAGCACTTCTTCCCCCAGAAAAACAATATACAAAAGTGGGTTTGGTTTTATCTAAATACGAAATGTATTCATTAAACTCTTCTTTGTTGTTGAAATCTATATTTAAAGAATTTTCAATAGCCCCGTTTTTAAATTCCTCTACGGTTCTTACATCCAAAATTTGAGCGTTTGGCGTTAAAGTAAGTTTCTTTTCAAAACTTTTAGACGGTAAAAGTTCTAATTTTTGAGCAAATAATAAAATATTAAAAGTAATAATTAGTATGAAAGTTATTTTTTTTATAATCATAAATTATTCAACTTTAGAAATTTTAGAACGAACCACTTCAACCGAACGCTTCATTTTTTCAACATTTTCGTTGGCAGCTTTTTGATTGACTACATTACTTGTACTGTCTGATTTCAATATTTTATATTCTTTTTCATTATCTCTTAGTTTTTGTTCATATTTTGCTTTATCCGAACGATTATCTATGATATTAGAACGAATAGATTCGCCTTTAGAAATCATTTTTTCTTGTTCTTTTACAGTTGATGAAAGTACTTTTTCTGCATCTTTAAGCTGATTATTTATGTCTAAAATATATTGTTCAAGTCCAAAATCATGTAATAATTTGGAAGATGAAGCGTATTCTTTTGGATTAGTTGTGGCGTTTAGAATTACCAAACTATCTTCAAACGCAAACCAAACCTTAACGCCTTTTTTTGTAGTTAAAACTTTAGAAATAATTTTAAATTGTGTATTGGCAATTAGTGGAACAAATGCCTTTTCACACGTATAAATCTTACTTTTCGTTTTGTATCCACCCCACTCTTTTAGTTTTTTTTCCCATGCATCACGCACTAAATCCTCGTCTAATTCAAGTAATGTTGAAAGACCCATCACATTTTTTTCATTAATCATTTCAGGTGTTTCCGAAACTATTACTTTTTGTGAAAAACCTATCGTAGTTGAAAAAAAACTAATTAAAATTATTAACCTCATATTTGAATCAAAATTATTATTATTTACGAAAATTAGTAAAATATGTTTAAATGAAAAATTTTTTTATCAATTTAGAAAATTAAAAAAAAAATTCAATATTATTATTTAAAATGTAACCACTAAATATGAGGGTTTCAGCATTTAAAAATATTAATTTTAACCCAACCTAAATACTTCCTTTTAGGGTGACACTTACTTTTTAGGTATATTTTTAGTAATAATTATTAAATTAAATAAACAAATATGTTTCAATTATTTTAAATGCGTAAGCTCAGACTAAAAATATTTTACATTACCTTTTAAAAATATTAGATTTAATAATTACCTGTTACAGAATTATTAAAGAATATTAAATTTTATTTTTAACCCAATTTAATTCATTTACAATAGATAATGTAATAGGTAATTTTTCTGTTCCTGGCAGAATATCCCATGTGTAAGTTTCTACTTCAAAATGATTACAAAAATCATATTTTTGATTTAATTTCAAAACTTCAATAATATCACTTTTTGTAGAAGTAATTCCACTAAAAGTATTGGCAAAAATAGGAACATGAAAGTGAACACGCCATTCTTTAATCGAATTATTGATAGATTTTAAAGCCAAATCTAAATCCGAAAATCTTTCAAAAGTGCC
This sequence comes from Cytophagales bacterium, assembly GCA_004294265.1. Taxonomy (GTDB): domain Bacteria; phylum Bacteroidota; class Bacteroidia; order Cytophagales; family UBA9547; genus REAG01. Next base: position 5,690 of record REAG01000208.1, read on the forward strand.
ATCTGTATTTAACTGGACTACTTGATGCAAATAAGTTGATTCAACAAATTTTGATAACTTCATTTTAATTTCTGAAATAGAAATTACATTAAAATCAATTTTCAAAGCCGAACTAATTTGTACTTTTCCTATTTTTATATTTTTATTTTTAAGGTTTTGAATAGCTTGTTCATGATTTTCAAACATAACTGCATAATGACAAATATCGTAACAAATGCCAATATATTTACGAATCAATACTTCCCCTTTTTCATCATTTTTAATAGCATAAGGAAGTAATATATTTTCATAAAAGTTTATAAATTCATCGTTATTTTCAATTAAACCATCGGGTTCGGGTTCGAGGTTTAAGTGAATATAACGTCCTGTTTCAATTTTTAGTTTTTCTAAAAATATTGCCATTTCTAGCAAATATTTAGCTGAAATTTCAAATATATTTTGCTTTTCTTGTTCGGAATGATGCCAAAATTTATAACTTAATGGTGAGGTTGAAATGCTTTGCTCGCTGCCAATATTAGGTAATTGACTTAAAATAATGGCTACTTTTTTTGTGTATTCAATTCTTTCAATGGTTTGCCAATCAGGGAAATGAACATTTTCTTTTACTTGAGTTTGATGAAAACTGCCAAAAGGAAACGCATTTGCAGTAAAAACATACAAGTTATTTTGGTTTAACCAATTTATAAAAACTTCCATATTTTGATCTGCTAAAAGTTCAGTAGCTGCCAAATTTGAAAGCCTAAGTCCAATTCCAAAAGAATTTTCATTAGAAATTTCATTTTTAATCAACAATATATTACTTTTTAAAGCATGAAAAGTTTCTATCCAATTTTCTCCAGGATGAATATTGGTGCAATAACTCAAGTGACTTTTGGAATTAATTATCATTTCTTTAAATTTAAAGTGTAAATCCAAGCGTCCATTCCATCGAATCTGCCACGTTTACATGGCTTCTTAAAAAACCACCCACAAAAAAGTTTTTTGATACATGGTATCTTAATCCAATTCTACTGTAACTTTTGCTTTCTAATTCTTTTGGTTTAATTAAATAATATCCATATCCAAACACAACGCCAAGTCGGTTAAATAAAAATTCATGTCCAATCCAAATACTGACTCTATCAATTAAAAAAGCAGGACGACTTACTTTAATGTAAGAATTACTATGAATAAAATCTAATCCTGCAATTAATTTAGATATTTTTCCTACTTTTCTTCCGTAAGATAAACCAAATTTATAATTAGAATAGTAAATATAATTATCATTAGCATCATGCAAAAAACCATAAGCTATTGAAAAATGAAAATAATTTTTAGATAAAGTAAATTTATCTAAAGCATTGCTAGAAATGGTTTTAGGATTTTCATTTCTTATTAAATAGCGTGTACCAAAAGCAAGACTAGGAATATTTGCACCCCAATTAGGCATAACAGTAGCTCCGTTTGAAAAATGCAAAAAACTTGGCGTAAATACAAATTGCCATTTGGGCGTAATTTGAAATATATTTTCAAAACCTATATTAACCGCTACACTTAAAGGCGAAGTAATAAATTTGTTTTCAGGATTTGTTTTTAAATTATAAATAACTGTAAAAAAACCTAAACCAACGCCCATTTTCATTCTTAATTTATAGGGTTTCGATTGGATTAATCTTAAAGATTTATAGACCAAAGCCGAAATTCCAAGATGCCCATAATCAGGATTATTTACATGAATAAATTGAGTAGAAACGCCCCAAAGTGGATAATTATAATTTTTATGCCAACCTCTTTTGCCTTTGGTTTGCCATTCCAAAATCAACTCTACCACTTGTAAATCAGATACGTTTGAGCCAATAGCAGATGCTTGTTTTTTATGTTTCCACAAAAAACCATGATAAAAATTTGCTCCAAATGATACAATTTTAGTTTTAGTAGTATCTTGAGAGTTACTTTCAAAAAAAATAAGAAAACATAAAAATAAAATAGAATTTTTAATTTTCAAGATGACTTATTAAGGAAAGATAAAATTAAATTTTTGTAAGATTTATAAAATATAAAATTATTTTCTTAAATGTTTGAGTAAATGATTGGCAAAGATAAAATCTTGCAATTCTTTAACTTCGGTTGTTAGAATGGTTTTATTTGTGCCTTCCCAAAGTTTTATTCCTTTGTACATAAACACAATTCTTTCGCCAATTTCCATAACCGAATTCATATCATGCGTTACCACAACCGAAGTTGTGTTATATTCATGTGTTATTTCTTGAATTAATTCATCAATTTTGACAGAAGTTTGCGGATCTAATCCTGAATTTGGTTCGTCAAAAAATAAATATTGAGGATTTAAAACAATGGCTCTAGCAATACCAACTCTTTTTTTCATTCCACCACTTAATTCAGAAGGCATTTTTTTGTTTGAACCCTCTAATCCTACCCTTTGCAAACAAAGATTTACTCTTACTAGCATTTCGGATTTAGATTGTTTAGAAAGTAATTCAAGTGGAAACATCACATTTTCTTCTACATTCTTACTGTCAAATAGAGCGGAGTTTTGAAAAAGCATACCCATTTCACGTCTTATTTGTGTTTTTAAGTCGCTATTTCCAGCCGTAAAATTTCTTCCGTCATACAAAATTTTGCCTTTTTCGGGTTTTACCAATCCAACTATAACTTTCAACAATACCGATTTCCCAGTTCCAGAAGCCCCAATTATCAAATTAGTTTTACCTTTTTCAAAAGTATAATTAACATCGTTGAGTATGTTTTTGTCAAGAAAAGATTTGGAAATATGTTTTACTTCTATCAATGTATGTCTAATTAGAAAAGTTGAAATTTATTTAATGTTAATGCTTCTTTTGATTATAAATATTCTATATTTTAAAGTCAAATACATTAAAAAAAAAGAATAATTTACAATTTTAAACGTCTTTTTTTGGTTTTAAAATAATATATCCGATAATTCCCGATAAAGTTGAAGCTAATAAAATAGCAACTTTTGCAGTTTCTATGTATTGTTTATCGGTGAATGCTAAACCCGTTACAAACATAGACATAGTAAATCCAATACCTGCCAACCAAGCCATTCCATAAATTTGTTTCCATTGAATGCCATCTGGGATTTGTGCAATTTTTAATTTTACAGCAAAGTAAGTTGTAAGCCAAATTCCTGTTGATTTTCCTATCATCAAACCTACCATAATTCCTAATGAAACTGGCGATAATAGTGTAGAAAATGCTTCACTATTAATAATCACGCCTGCATTTGCAAAAGCAAAAAGTGGCATGATAAAATAATTTGTTATCGGATGCAAAAACATTAATACATTATGCAAAGGTGCTTCCATTTTATGACTTTCTTCTTGCATTTTTTCAATTAATTCGCCTCTTAAAAGCTTGTCTGTAAGGTTCTTGTCGGTTAAATTAGCAACACAGTCTTGAACGATTTTTAATTGTTTATCAAAAATTTCTTCATAATTTTTAAAACTAAACGGTACTGCAATAGCAAAAATCACACCAGCAATCGTAGGATGAATGCCTGCCATATAAAAAAAGTACCATAAAACAATGCCAAAAAATGAATATAAACGCAAATCTTTAATACCAGATTTGTTTAATCCAAATAGAATTGCAATCACAACAATTCCTCCAGAAAGATGATACCAATCTAAATTAGTAGAGTAGAATAATGCAATTACTACGATAGCACCTAAATCATCGGCAATAGCAAGTGCGGCTAAAAATATTTTTAAACTAAACGGTGCTTTCTTACCTAATAAAGAAAAAACTGTGAGCGAAAATGCAATATCTGTTGCGGTAGGAATCCCCCAACCAGAAGAGGTTTGCTGTCCAAAATTAAATGCGGTATAAATAATAGCAGGAAAAAACATACCACCAAGGGCTGCAATGACTGGTAAAATGGCTTTTTCTTTGCTGCTTAACGCTCCGTCTATGATTTCTCGTTTTATTTCTCCACCTACAACAATGAAAAACAAAGTCATCAAAACATCATTGATGAGAATATGAAAATCCATTACCATTTTGAAAGTACCAAAATGAAACTCAAACTCTGTATGCCAAAAGTGTAAAAAAGCACTTCCAAATCTACTATTCGCAATTAATAAAGCAATTATGGTTACAAAAATTAGTATTAAACCACTAAATTCTACATCTTTTATATAATTATTGATAGGCAAAACAAGACTATCTTTTAATTTTTTAATACTTAATTTGCTCATATTATAGACTTTGAAAGTGCATAATTAATAAAAAAAACAACAATAATTTATAAAAAAGATGAAATATATTTTATTTAATTTTATCTTAAAAAATAGTTTGATATTCAAGCAAAATTTAACCAGTAATTGCAATTTTACTACGTTAAATTTATATAAATAGTGAAATTTAATTCTAACATTAATTTTATAAAATGGCTTTAAAGTCTAAGAAGTTATATAAATTTCAATAAATAATTACAAATTCCTTTTAAACTTTTCCCCATTGTGGAAATAAGAAAGGGGTTTTCTAAAAATTTAATTGTAAATATTTAATGGACTCAATATAAAATTCTATTTTTGTGTTTAAATAAGCCAATATTATAAAATAACTTAAATTTTTATAAAAAAAGCAATAAAAAAAGGGATATTTCAAATTTGAAATATCCCTTTTTTTGAATTATAATTATTATGAAACTACTTCTTCTTTTGGTTTAGTTTCATATTGTTCAATTAATTTATTGATAATTTTACCGTAAATTACCGCATAAGATTTTTTCAATGCATCTAATTTAGTATTCATTCTTATACCAAATCTATAACTTGCAAAGTGAGGTTTTAAAATTTCTTGCAATAAAATCATTACATAAATCATATCACTATTTCTAAGGTTTAAACCTTTGGAATACATGAATTTAAGATTCTTTTTTACTAAAGTTCTTGCAGTTCTTACATCATTTATTAATGCAAAATAGATGTTTTCTAACATTCTAATTTCATATTCATATTGAACAAAAAGATTTTTATTAATTAATCTTTTTGCCAATTGCGTGTATTTATTAGATTGTTCTGGGTCTTTGAACATATAATATTTTGCATAAAGCAATGCACCCATAGTTCCAGGTCCTTGTTTTTTACCTTCTACGTAAACACCGAAATATTTATCAATTAATTTAATTGCTTTTTGGTCATCATTGTTAATAATAGCCAATTGTGCATATCTTGACTGATGATAAAAATCCGATTCGAGTTTATCTTCATTTTTTGTAAATAAGTCAGTATAACTTTTATAGGCTTCTTCAAAGCGACTATCCATATACAACATTTCAGCAATTCTGCAATTTGCTTGAACTAATAAACTTGCATCAAATTCTTTAGAGTTTTTTGTATATAAATCAATGCTTTTCTCTTGGTAAGAAATTACCATTTTAGGGTCGCCAACTGTTTGGTGATAATAAGTTGAAAGAGCCTTGTTTAAATAGAAAGAAGCTTTTGGATAGTTGATATTTGCCATTTTCTTTTCCATTTCCAATAACTCTTTTGCTATCTCATGAGCTTCTTCCTGTTTTTTCTTAGTTGCTTTCATTAAAGTAAGTCTTGTATTTATATTACAAGATTTTACCATTATTTCATCGCCTTCTGTTTTATTTTTTTTATTAGCTAGATATTTTTTGCCATATTTTTCCAATAATTCCTCATCTAAATCAGCTGCAGAAACTTTTTGTAACAACATGAAAATATTATAATAAAACTCTTCTAAATTCAAGTCAGGATTTTTGTCAATTTGCTTTTCAAACAACATTATTTCATGAGTAAAGTGTCCGTACAAATCTTTTTGACTTAAAAATAGCAATAAATCGTATCCTTTTTGAGGTACAACTGCTTGATAAGTTTTATCTAATAACATTGAACAAATTTTGTAATAATGTGTATTAGAAATGCCAACAGTTTTAGCAATTTCTTCAGCATCAGGGTTCGATTTGTTTCTGTTTGATAAATAAATGTCTAAAACTGATTTTTCTACACCAATGATTCTTTCTTTGTTAACTTTAGCTAACTCTGAAGGGGTTAAAACATTAAGGAAATCTTGTAAATGGCTCATAAATAATTAAAATTTTTGGTTGATTTATCTTACTGAATTCCGTTTATTAAAGAATTCTTACACAAAATTACTAACATTGTTTTTAAATCAAAATAAAATAAGATTTTTTTTTATTTTTTTTTATTTTTTGAAACGTATTATTACAATTCAATTTGTTTTAGATAATATTTTTTAAATTTATTTTTAAAAATAATTTATAAAAATATAAATATTTCAATATTAATTTGCAACATTTGCATAATATATGCGTATAAATACTTATAAATAAAAAAAATGTCAAAATCTCTTAAATCAGTTATTTTATATTCAGATTTCAGTTTTGTGAAATGGCTTTTGTTTGGTATTCTTGTTTTAATAGTTATTTTTTAATAATTAAAACGAAAATAAGTTCTTAAACTCATTTAATGAAAACAAATAGTTTCTCAAACAATTTTTTTTAGTTAATATAATCTCAAATATTAATTTAATTTTTATGAATATGGTAGTATATTTATGAACATATTTATTTGAATATTTACATTTCAAATAGAATATTTTTACAAACCTTTATTTAAAAACAGTTTTACACTCATATCATGCAATTCGCATTTAGACTTTTTAACCATAATAAAGATATTTATTTTTAATTTTTTCTACTGACGTCCGACAGCTTTGCAAATATAACACAAAAAGCGTTTCTATTAACTAGAAACGCATTTTTTTTAGCACTTCAAAAAACTACCCC
>REAG01000110.1 GCA_004294265.1 Cytophagales bacterium
ATACAGAAAAAACATCGTTATTCTCTATATTTTCAGAATTTATAGAATTAACAAGTGAATTAGGAGTAAGAATATAATATTTGTAAGTATTACTTCCAACCGAACTTGGTATGGTAGTAGAAATACCAATTAAATATTTGTCTCCAGAAGCCGTATAGGCATCATTATCATCAAAAGAGTCTAAAGTATTATCGTTTGGATGCAAATATTCGGGTGTTTTGCCATTTAAAAATAAAAAAACTGATTTATTATTTGTTCCATTGGTTCTTCCTTCTAAAAATATTCTTCCTTTATCCATTTTAGAACCATTATCAATTCCTCTAAAACCATTTATTGTAACATTTTCAAAGCTATTTCCATTAAAAAAATGAAAAATAAGTTGATTGTTATCATCTGTGTAAAGTGGTAAAATGCCAGGATACAATTCTTTTGCACCTTGAGCTTCAGTGGTCATTTCTTCAAAAGAACTTCCATATTCTAAGCCCGAGTCGGAGTTGGGTCTTTCCCCTGTAATAGTTACTAAAGTGCAAGCACCATTATTATAGTCATAAATTTCAAAATTAGAACCTGATGAAGATTGTGCTAAAAGGTAGTTTTTACCGTTAGTGTTTCCAATAAATGATGCTCTATTGTAAGGAGCCATTCTTTCACTTACACCTATAATTGTATTTCCATTAAAAAAACCTACTACGCCACTCAAAGTAGCATTTCCGTAAGAAATTAAACTTTCTGAGCCTAAATAACTAGTCATGTAAAAGTTAGTTAAATTGGTTTGGTCAAACCAACTTTCAGTTTGAATTATGCCAGTAGTTTTGTTGTAAGAACCTATTTTTAAAACTAGTGGGAAATTGGATGAGATGGTTGTAGCATAACTAAAATAAGTTTTATCATTAAAAAATCCTAAATTATTAACACTAAAATTCATAGTGTTTAAATCTTGCAAATCAAAATCAGTAATGGTGTTTGTTGCTTTAAAACTTACCAAGGCATATTTTGAATTTCCAGCATTTGCTCTTTTAACAACAACTGCTTTGTCTTCGTTTGAAGAAGTTCTACGAAAAGTACTAAATGTGGAATATTCATCAATTCCAATAATATCATTTGCGGGTGTAACATCTGTAAAGGTGCTTCCATCAAAACTATAAAATTTAATAAAACCAGCCACAGTGCCCGAAATAATGCAGTTTGTAAGCGATTTATCAATTCCTTTTTGATAAATTTCGTTATTTACAATAGAACCATAAGTGATGGAAGCAGGTTGATTTGCAACAACATCAAAATTAGTTCCATCAAAACTGTAAATGGAGTTATTGCGTTTAAAATACTGAATTCCAGTAGCGGTAAGGTTAAAGAAATTGCCACTAAAACCAGCCGTAGTGGTTATTTTTTGTAAAGAAGTTCCAAAACTCGTTACTGTAGTTCCATCCCAAACCGCATCTATAAAAGTACCATTCTCTGTTTGTTGACTAAAATAGAGTTTGCCCATGAATAAATTGGCATTTTTAATTCGCCCTGTTCCTGGCAAGGTTGTTTCGACAAAACTTGATTGAGAAAACCCGATTTGAGCTACCGAAAGCCCTAACATTAGTATTACTTTTTTCATTTTAATAAATTTATTTAGTTATTTAAGTTGCAAACATATATAATAGGATATAATAATTTTAAAAAAAATATGAAGTTCTAAAAATTGAAATTAATAACTGACTTTAAAATCCAATTCAAAATATATTATCTAAACACAAGAAAAAGAATTGTTAGATTTGGAAATTTCAAAACATTTTTATCCAAATGTGTCGTAGTTTTACCACAGAGCTTTCAATCCTAGTATGTTTTGATTCATATTGCGAATAAATTTCTTTAGTGATTTTCAAGTCTAATTTTTCATCGCTTTCTGATATCCAAGTATTGATCTTAGTAAGCCAATTTCCAAAAGTATCATCCTCTACATAACCGACCATTCCGCAGCATGGCAAATCTTTTCCATGATGGTTGAGTTTGATTCTTTGAATACCACCATTTTCTTTTCCATTATTTCCGATTACGTATTCTTTTTCTCTTGAATCGGGTAATTGCGAAGAAAGTCTCTTTGCTTCTATTGAAAATAAGATTTTCCTTCCTCGAGATTGTTGATTAGGGAAAACGGCAATATCAATTCTCTTTTCTTGATGGGCATCTTTTGTATGCAAATCTTGTGCTTCAGGATGAAATAAGTAAGGTAAAACAATAGGCAATCCACAATTATATTGATTCAAAATAATTATTAACTCTTGGGTTAGTTTGTTTTCATTATAGTTTTTGCCCAACATTTCATTTTTAAAATATAAAGTATTTGCGATAATCAATGAAAAAATACTGTCAATTTCAGTAGCAGGTAACCCTCTAGCTATGGTTTCAGTATTAGTTGTATAGGTAGAGTTAGTATTAGCCAGCATTGAAAAAACGGTGGTTTACAATATCAGAAAAAGTTTTATCTGCATCTCGGTAAGCAATAGTATTGAGCCAATATTTGATTTGATTAAGCTTTATAAAAATGATTTCGTTTTCCCTGTAAATTCTAATAATCCGTTTGATTTGTAGCGTTTCGGTATTTATGCCTTTTAGCAACTCAGTTATTGAAATGTCTTCTTCAATAGTTTCTATTTTTGGAGTAATGTCTTGTAAATCAGAATATCTAATTACAACTTTTACATAGTTATCACTTATTTGTGCTTCTGAAAGTATAAATCGTTTACCATCTTTTTCGTAAATTGAATTGAGGACGGATGAGAAGGATTGACCGAAAGAGGTAATTTGAATGCTTAAAACAGGGTTTGAAATTTTGGATTTTAAGCCATAAAGAATTGAAGTGCTATAAAAATGACTGTCATTTACTATTAACTTGACGTCAATATATCTATAAATTTACTTAGCGTAAAGTACTGATTATCAATAAGTTATAAAAAAATAATTATAGATAAATACACGTCAGGT
>REAG01000209.1 GCA_004294265.1 Cytophagales bacterium
TCGGAGGGGGTAGTTTTTTGAAGTGCTAAAAAAAATGCGTTTCTAGTTAATAGAAACGCTTTTTGTGTTATATTTGCAAAGCTGTCGGACGTCAGTAAATTATATATTCAATTTACAAAAATCAACGCTGAGCTTTTAAATTCATAGTTTTAAATTGTGTTTATTTAATTTAATAATATGATTTTAAAACATTTTGTAAATGAAAGATTTTTATATTATTTTTTTAAAAATAAATAGCAAATAATTCTTACAACTTTAAAAAAAACATGACGTATCAAATATAAAACACAAAATGATAAAATCTACCTTTAAGTTTATTTTATATTTCATATTTTTTATTATTCTTGCATTTAATTTATACGTAATTATTTCAGGAAATTTTTTTATTTACAAAGCCTTACGTTATAATTTTGTGGGCATAGATGACTATAAAATTTTTGATAATTCTACTATCAAAGCATCTAAAAACCCACAGCCATGGCAAATATCTGAAAAATATAATTCTTTAATTTTGCCCGATACTATCAAACAAACTCATAAAAATACGCAAACTTTTGCCTTTATTATTGTAAAAGAAGACAGTATTTTTTACGAAAAATATTGGGATCGATATTCTGAAAGTTCAATTTCAAATTCATTTTCGATGGCAAAATCTGTCGTGAGTATGTTGATTGGAGTAGCGATAAAAGAGGGAAAAATTAAATCTGAAAATGATTTTGTTTATGAGTATTTGTCTGAGTTTAAAGCAGGCGATAAATCCAAAATCAAAATAAAAGACCTATTAATGATGTCTTCGGGACTTAATTGGGACGAAAGTAAATCCTATAATAATCTAATTGCAGTATTTTTTTCAGATATTATGCAAGCCTATTATGGTAATAATTTATATGATTTATGCATGAAAACTTCTGTAACTTCAGCTCCGGGCGTTTATTTTGATTATAAAAGTGGCGATACACAATTACTGGCATTTATACTAAAAAAAGCTACTGGAAAATCGGTAAGTCAATATTTTGAAGAAAAAATATGGCAACCCCTAGGAGCAGAAAAAGATGCTTTTTGGTGTTTAGATAAAGCAAATGGCGATGAAAAAGCATTTTGTTGTTTAAATTCTAACGCTCGAGATTTTGCCAAATTAGGTAAATTAATGATTCAAAATGGCAAATGGAATGAAGTTCAAATTATTGATTCTTTATACTTAAAAAATGCACTAAGCTCTAAATTATTACATACACCAGAAGGCAATTTTGTAGATTATTATGGCTATCAGTTTTGGCTTTTACCTCAATTTAAAAATCAAAATATTTTTTATTTAAGAGGAACTTTAGGACAATTAATTGTAGTTATTCCAAACAAAAAAATGATTGTGGTTAGATTAGGTAATTTAGAAGGCAATAAAATTGGCGATCATTATTCTCAAGCGATTTTATATGCAAAAATGGCATTAGATATGTAAATATATCTAAAATTTTAATTTAGTATTAATCACTTATAAATGGTAAATTAAAAAATAATTTATTTTTGATTTAAGATTCCCTAAATTCTATTTAAAGCGGATGAAAGAGTATATTGGAGTAAATTTTTTAAATTAAATTTTCACAACTACACCTTTTTTACTTTAAAGGCTCCATTCAAGTAACTTATTATTTGAACATTTTCATTTGGCATTACATATTCACCTGTCGTAAAAGCATCGTAAGTTTCTGAGTTAATTTCAATTTTTCCACTCGGACGTAAAACTGTTTTTGCTACCGCAATTTGATTTATAAATTCCGAAAAATTGCCTTGAGATTCACTTAGATTCTGTATTTTTTCGCCTGATTGCGATATTTTTAAAAACCTTTTTGATTGTAACATTTTATTGCCTGCATAAAATAAAAACACAACTGTTAAAATAAAAGACAGACCAACAACGCCCATAGCATAGTTTAAATCAGTAGGATTTACTAAATCAAAATTAAAATAATCGTTGTTTAACATACTCAAAATGAGCGACATAAAAATTAAAATAATCCCTAAAATACCAACAACTCCAAAACCAGGAATTACAAAAATTTCTAATCCAAGTAATATTATACCAATAATAAAGCATAATATTTCCCAATTTTGAGCCAATCCATTCATATAATATGGCGTAAAATAAAGCAAAGCTGCTACAATTGCAGCCAAAAGCGGAAATCCTATGCCTGGAGATTGTAACTCAAAATATAAACCGCCCAACATTACCAATATCAAAATACCACTAATGGCAGGATTAAGAAAAAAGGCAATAACTTTTTCGCTATATGGCAGTTCATATTTAAAAATCTTATATTCTATAATTGAATTGCGTTTTAAAATATCTTCAATCGTTGAAACTTCGGCTTCGCAAAATTTATATTTGATGGCTTCAGAAGTGCTGAAAGTCAGTACTTTTCCATTTTTTTTGATAGTAGAATCCAAAATAATATCGGCATCTACAAAAGCCTCTGCAATTTTCGGATTTCGATGATTGGCTTCTGCGGTTGAACGCATCATCGAACGCATATAACTTTGATATTTATCAGGTGCTTGCGAACCATCTTCTCCATTTACAACCGTGGCAGCACCAATGCTTGAACCCGCTTGCATATATATACTGTCGCAAGCAATCGAAATTAAAGCTCCAGCAGAGGCAGCATTCTTATTTATAAATACAAAAGTTGGCACTTTTAGATCCAAAATTTCTTTTCTAATTTTATCAGCATCATCCACAGCACCCCCAAAAGTATCCATATCAATGATGATAATTTCTGATTTTTTATCTTTAGCATCTTTTAAAGCCAAATCTACATATCGGCTCATTCTTGGATCTATTTCTGAGCGAATTTGAAGAACAAAAACTTGTTTTTCTTGTGCAAAAGTTTTGCTAAAAAACAAAATAAAAAGTAATAAATATGTTTTAAATTTTATAATTCTCATGAAATTATTTTAAAATTAAAGTTCAATTTTATTGATAAACAATCTGCCAACAAGCACAACCCACCAAAAGGAAATTAAAAACATAAACGAATAAACGATAATTTCATAACGGTCGAATGAACCATATTCAAGCACGTTTACTAAAACCATAATTATAGATAAAGCACCCAAAAACACATTAAAAATTGTTGCAAAACTGTTAAACCAAACCAAATGAGCGTTTACTAGTCCTTCACGATGATCAGATGAACTCATCCAAAACTTTTTATTTGGAAAAGGCAAAAGCGAAAATGGAACCATTTTAATAATTATTTTTAAAACAATTATCCAAACATTTATAACAAAAAACAAACCAACCGACCAGTAAAATAAAAAAGATTTCGACTTAAATTCTTTTAATTTATCTTTTAAATTTATGCCAATCGGAACATAATCGGGCAGTTGATAATAAGCAAAAAGCAAAGTAAAAAAAAAGAATAAAATAGAAATATAATACAAAAATTTAACGCTTGATTTCATTGAATGTGTTTATTTGATGATTTATTTTAAGATTTAATGTAATTCTTAAAACTAAATATTGAAATGGTTGTTTTTTATTTCATAAAAATCCCAAAAATAAAGATAATTTAAAGTAATATTAATTTATAATTATATAATAAAACAAATTAAATAATCGAAAGAATTTCTAAAATTCGGTTAAAATCTTCTACTGAATAAAAAGGAATTTTGATTTCACCTTGATTATCGGCATTTACTTTAAGCAAAACTTTTGTATCAAAATGACTAACTAATTTATCTTGCAATTTTTTGTATTCATAAGAAGAATTATTTTTTTTATTTTTTAAATTTGATTGCTTAGGTTCAGAAAGTATTCTTACTAAATCTTCGGTTTTTCTAACCGATAAATCTTCAGAAATTATTCGCTTAAAAATATTTAATTGATTCTCAACGCTATCAACCGAAATAATTGCTCTTGCATGACCAAAAGAAATTTTATTATCTCTAACAGCAATTTGAATATCGGGCGGAAGTTTCAACAAACGGAGGTAATTAGCAACAGTAGCTCTATTTTTGCCCACTCTTTCGCCCAAATCATCTTGTTTGAGATTACATTCTGTCATCAATCTTTGATAGGCAATCGAAATTTCAATGGCGTTTAAATCTTCTCTTTGAATATTTTCAATCAAACCCATTTCCAACATTTGTTGGTCGTCTGCCATTCTAACATAAGCAGGAATGGTTGTTTTTCCTGCAATTTTAGAAGCTCGCCATCTACGTTCGCCAGAAATAATTTGATATTGATATTCTGAAAGTTTTCTTACTGTAATGGGTTGAATTATACCTTGAACTTTGATAGATTCTGCAAGTTCGGCAAGTATGTTTTCATCAAAAAAATTACGTGGTTGGTAGGGATTCGATTCAATGTTATCCAACGAAATTTCATTTATTGTTCCCATTTCTGGAATGCCCAATTCAGAGTTACTAGCGGGTTCTGCATCGTCTATCAAAGCCGCTAAACCACGTCCCAATACATTTTTATTTTTTTTGAAATCTTTTTCGTTCGCCATTATAATATTAGTAATTTTATTTTATAATTTATTTATAAAACAAAAATTATTTTTGATTAGATTTTTTGTTTCTTATTACTATTTCTTTTGCTAAATTCATATAGGCAATAGAGCCTTTGCTTTCAGCATCATAACTAATTACAGGAACTCCAAAACTTGGTGATTCTGATAATTTTACATTTCTAGGAATTAAAGTTTCAAAAACCATTTTTGGGAAATTTCTACGCACTTCTTCTACTACTTGATTGCTTAATCTTACGCGCAAATCGTACATAGTAAGTAACATTCCTTCTATTTCAAGACTCGTATTTAGCCTTTTTTGTATTAATTGAATGGTTTTTAATAATTTTCCTAAACCCTCTAAAGCAAAATATTCACATTGAATTGGAATTAAAATTGAATTTGAAGCCGTCAAAGCATTAACCGTAATTAAACCAAGAGATGGCGAACAATCAATTAAAATAAAATCATATTCATTTTTTACCTGCTCAAGCGTATCTTTCATCCTTTCTTCACGTCTTTCGAGTTCTGTAAGGTCAAATTCTGCACCAACCAAATCCATGTGGGCGGGCAAAATATCCAAAAATTCAATGTTTGTACGCTTAATTGCATCTTTTGCATGCACTTGTTTAATCATACATTCATATATACTATTGTCTTTTATTTTGGTATCAAAGCCAAAACCAGAAGTGCTATTTGCTTGAGGATCAGCATCTACAAGCAATGTTTTGTATTCCAAAGCCGCTAAACTTGCAGCTAAATTAATGGCAGTCGTGGTTTTTCCAACTCCTCCTTTTTGATTGGCAATCGCAATGGTCTTACCCATAAGTATATAATAAATATTTGAAATTTCGTTTACAATATTAAACCATTAAAAATAAAAGTTATACAAAAGTTTTCCCCAATGGTTGAAATGCTAATTAACAAAATTTTATCCACAACACAATAGATTATTTAAAAAAAGCGAATTTTGAGTTTTTAAAATTGCTTAAAATGAATGTTATTAGATTAAAAAGCCACTATAAAGCATAAAAAATAACTATTAACATTTTATCCACATTTTTGGTTCATATCTAAAATCAAATCTATGAAAGAAGTATTTATCATTTTTCCAAACCAATTATTTAAAAATATTGCACTTTTAAATCCAAATCTTAAAATTATTTTAATAGAAGAATATTTATTTTTTAAACAATATAATTTTCATAAACAAAAAATTGCCCTTCACAGAGCTTCTATGCAATTTTATAAATCGTACTTAGAAGAAAATAATTTTAAAGTTCGATATATAGAAAGTTTTGAAAATATATCAGATATTAGAATTTTAATTCCAAAATTATTACAAGAATTAGTAATTAAAATAAATTTTTACGAAGTAGTTGATGAATATTTGGGCGAAAGATTAAAAAATGGTTGTTTAAAAAATAATATCAATTTTCAAATTCATACAACGTCCTTATTTATAAATTCAGTTTCGGATTTAGAAACGTATTTTGCAACAAAAAAAAGATTTTTTCAAACCGATTTTTATGTTTATCAACGAAAATTAAGAAAAATATTGGTGGATGATAATCAAAAACCAATAGGAGAAAAATGGACTTTTGATAATGAAAACAGACTTAAATATCCGAAAAATAAAATTCCTCCAATTTTAAATTTTCCTACTAAAAATACTTTTACAGATGAAGCCAAAAAATATGTTGAAACCCATTTTTCAAATAATTATGGCGAAATAAATTTTTCATATCCAACCACTTTTTCCGAAAGTGAAGCATGGTTAGACGATTTTATGAAATATAGATTTGCAGAATTTGGTTCTTACGAAGATGCCATGGTTTCAAACCAAACTTTTTTAAATCATAGCGTAATAACGCCAATGCTAAACGTAGGACTACTTACTCCGCAGCAAGTGCTTGATAAAGTACTTGTTTTTGCTTCTAAAAATTCTATTCCTTTCAACTCACTCGAGGGATTTGTAAGGCAAATTTTGGGATGGCGAGAATTTATAAGAGCAGTATATATTTATAAAGGTACGGAAGAAAGAACCAAAAACTTTTGGGGTTTCAAACGCAAAATTCCAGCCTCATTTTGGAACGGAACCACAGGAATTGAACCTTTAGATATAGTAATAAAAAAGGTTATAAAAACAGGATATTGTCATCACATTGAACGACTGATGGTGGTAGGAAATTTTATGTTACTTTGTGAATTTGACCCAGACGAGGTTTATAGATGGTTCATGGAATTATTTATAGATTCTTACGATTGGGTAATGGTTACAAACGTATATGGCATGAGTCAATTTTCCGATGGTGGATTGATGGCAACAAAACCCTACATAAGCGGAAGTAATTATTTGATAAAAATGAGTGATTTTAAAAAAGGAAATTGGCAAGATATTTGGGATGGACTTTTTTGGCATTTTATGCACACAAAACGTGAATTTTTCTTACAAAATCCAAGGCTTGGAATGTTAATAAATATGTTTGATAAAATGGATGAACAAAAAAGAAACATTCATTTAACAAATGCTAAAAAATATTTGGCATCTTTGTAAATAAAATGATTTTTTAAAATCATATTTTAAAATAAAATGTTAGAAAATAAAAAAATATTAATTGGCGTTTGTGGCGGAATTGCCGCTTACAAAATTGCTACATTAGTAAGACTTTTGATAAAAAAAAATGCAATCGTAAAAGTAATTATGACTGAATCAGCCAAAGATTTTATAACTCCACTAACTTTGGCAACTTTGAGTAAAAACGCAGTAGAGTCAAAATTTTTTAATTCAGAAAATGGGGTTTGGACCAACCATGTTGATTTAGGATTATGGGCAGATGCATATTTAATTGCTCCAGCTACAGCCAATGAATTAGCAAAAATGGCTTCAGGAATTTCAGAAAACTTACTAACTGCAACTTATCTATCCGCAAGATGCAAAGTATTTTTCTGTCCTGCCATGGATCTGGATATGTACCAGCATCCTGCCGTTAAATCAAATATAGAAAAGCTTATTTCTTACGGAAATAAACTTATTCCTGCAGAAAATGGCGAACTTGCCAGTGGGCTTTTTGGTGAAGGCAGAATGGCTGAACCAGAAACAATTACAAACTATTTAGAAACTTATTTTAATCCAAAAAATTCAAACCTTAAAAATAAAAAAATATTACTTACAGCAGGACCCACACAAGAATCCATAGACCCAGTAAGATATATTTCAAATCACTCTACAGGCAAAATGGGAATTGCTATTGCCAATGAGCTTAAAGAAAGAGGTGCAGAAGTAATTTTTATTTCAGGTGCAATTTCAGAACCGATTTTAAAAACTTTAAAAGTAATAAATATTGAAAAAAATATTACTGCAGAAGAAATGTATGAAGTAAGTAAAAAATATTTTTCGCAAATTGATATTGCCATTTTTACAGCTGCAGTTGCGGATTATAGTCCAAAAGAAATATCAAATGAAAAAATCAAAAAAAACGAAGATGAATTCACAATTTCTTTCAAAAAAAATAAAGATATTGCTTTAGAATTTGGGAAAATAAAAACTAAAAATCAATTATCAATTGGTTTTGCACTAGAAACAAATAACGAAATACTTAATGCTAAATCAAAGTTAGAAAAGAAAAATTTTGATATGATTATTTTAAACTCTATGAAAAATGAAAATGCTACTTTTGGCTACGATACAAATAAAGTTTCAGTAATAAATAAAAATTTAGAAGAAATACATTTTGATTTAAAATCTAAAAAGGAAGTTGCAAATGATATAGTTAATGAAATTGAAAAATTATTACTTTAATTAATAATTAAGTGTATAGTAAACTGCAACCACGCACGTCTGAATTATCTATTCTTCCCAATATTTTATAACTATTATTGATTGATTTTTCTGCAATATCTTGCGTTTCAATAAACGAAACTGCATCTATGTTTGCTAAATCAATAATGTTTATTCCGCCTTTTTCGGTTTTATCATTCAAAAATATTGGATCTGAAATTTCTCTTAATACTATTTTTTGCCAATTTGGAAATTCAAAACTAAATCCATCTTTTGCATAGCCTTGCGAAAGTAATTCTGTCATCCCATATTCCGAACAAATTGTAGCATTTGGAAACTTATTTTGTAATATTTGATGCACTTCTTCTCGAACCATTTCATTTTTTCGCCCTTTCATACCACCAGTTTCTATGATATAAAAAGGTAAATCAATTTTATCGTGTGAATCTGCCCAATCTAAAAGTGCAAAAGTAACGCCAAAAACTATGATTTTTTTTTTAGCTTTAATTCCAATTTCAATATCAGCATATAATTCCGAAAATTGATTCAAATAATATTTCTTACTTTTTTGATTTGTTTGATCCATAAAATAAGAAACCATACTTACCAAAGACGAATTATTTCTTTCTGAATAAGAGGGTAATAAAGGGAAAATAATACATTCTGAAAGCGGAAAAAAAAATTTTTCAAATATGTTTTTTGAAATTGTATGATAAAATTCAAGATTATTTATATAGTGCTTACTTGTTTGGATGCCAGTTGTACCACTACTTTCAAATATTTTTACATATTTATTTTCGCCAGTTATTACTTTATGCGTTTTAAAAAATTGAATAGGTAAAAATGGAATTTCAAAAATATTTTTAGGAACAAAATTACTTTTTCGAGTTAAGTTTACAAATTCATAATATATTTTACAGTTTGAATATTGATATTTATAAATTTGTAAGCATTTTTCTTCAAAATTATGAGCATAAATTTGAAAAATATTTTTTTTAAAATGATTTACAAAATCCATCTAGCTTTTATTTATTCTCATTATGCTATAAAAAAAACTATAAATAATAATTTGAAAACCAAGTATTAAACTAAATGCTGATATTATTACATTTTTAACCATTAATTTTTGAGCTAAACTTCCAAAATTACTGTCTTTCCAAGTAATAAATGAAAATATTCCAATAATAAATCCAAATATTAATAAAGGAATACCAAAGAACAATCCTTTTTCTAAAGTTAAATGTTTTAATATAACATTTATTTGTTTGTCATTTGGTAAAAAATTATTTTGAATGGCATAAATTTTTGAGAAAAAATAAAAGCTAATACTCTGAAAACCAATCATTACAAACGAAAGTGTATAAATCAGTGTATGAATATCAAAACCAATATTTTGAATATAAAAAGGACCAGAAAACAAAAGAATGGAACTTATTAAGCCAACAAAAATAAGTAATAAACCAGGATAATAAAAGAGCCAAATTGGGCTATAAATTAATAAAAATCGTAAATGTCGCCATCCATCACGCCAAGTTCTTAAATGTGGCGGACGGCTTCTTCCGTCTTTAAATAAAATGGTAGGAACTTCTTCAATTTTCATTTTCAATAAAGCCGCTTTTACCACCATTTCAGAAGCAAATTCCATTCCTGATGACTGTAAATTCATTTTTAAGGCAGCTTCTTTAGAAAAACCTCTTAATCCGCAATGAAAATCAACAATACTTACTTTGAAAAATAATTTTCCAATAAAAGAAAGCACAGGATTTCCTAAATATCTATGTAAAAAAGGCATTGCTCCTGGTTTAATTCCGCCTTTAAAACGGTTTCCCATAACCAAATCAGCTCCATTTTTGAGTTTATCCAAAAAGGCATTTAGGTTAGAAAAATCGTAACTATCATCGGCATCACCCATGATTAAATATTTACCTTTTGCGTGTTTTATACCATTTTTAAGGGCATTTCCATAGCCTTTATTGGGAGCGTTTTCAACTATTGCTCCGTTTACTAAAGCAATTTGTTGAGAACCATCAGTACTTCCATTATCAGAAACAATTATTTCGCCTTCAATATTATTTTTAAATAAAAATTGTTTAGCTTTTTGAATACAAAGTGCTAAAGTTTCTGCTTCGTTTAAACATGGAATGATTATGGAAAGCTGCAAATGAGTATGTTTTACAGTAAAATTAAAAAATTACTTTTTGAGAAATTTCTCTGTTTTATTATCTACATTAAGATAATAAACGCCCTCTTTCAAAGTTTCGCAAGGTATTTCTTTTCCTTTTCCTTTGTTAAGTACAGTTCCTTTTTCATCTACAATTTCATAGTCAGAACCTCTAGAAAGATAAATTTTGTTTGAAACTCGTTTAGGATAAAAAGTAATTTCAGGTAAAATCGATTGATATTCTTCAATTTTAGAATAAAATGCAGAACCATCTTTATCAACATACTTAATTCTATATTTATTTAATCCAGAGTGATGAATACTTTCAAAAGTATAGCTACTATTAGATGAAGAACCTTTTGCTTGAAATTCTTTAATTGAAACCCAATTATTATATAAAAATTGTTCTATAAACATCTTATCTCCTAACTTTTCACCTTTTGTTGACCACTGTATAATTGAGTTATCAATAGTGAAATTTGAAAATTGAAGATTACTATTCAAACGAATTACTTGAGCATTCAAAACTTTGGGTTTACATCCAGTTTTGTGAACTATTTTTATTGTTACGGGTTCGTTTATAGACAAATGTGATAAATCAATCTCGTAAGCACTTGATTTTATTTGGCTCATTACTTTAGCATTGTTCAAATAAACTTCATCTGTGCAAAAATCTTTCATATTTACAGTGAATGGATTTTGAACATAAATATTTTTTCCTTGATATGCACCATTTAAGATAATATTTTGAGAGCTAAATCCATCATCTTTAGAAAACGAATTTTGGAAAATTGTTACTAAAATGGCAACTAAAAAAGTAAATGCTTTAAAATAATTATTTTTTTTCATTATAAAATAGGTTTTACAAAACTGTATAATAAAATTGAAATATCAAAGATTTTATTTCAAAATTTAACAACTTAAATATAAATACACTATATAGGATAAAAAGTAAGCTAAAAACAAAGAATATGAAAATTGTAAAATAGGTACTTTCCAAGAACCAGTCTCCCTTTTTGAAATTGCTATTGTACTCATGCACTGCAATGCTAGTGCATAAAAAACTAAAATTGAAGCACCTCTAGGTAAATTAAAAAAGACATTTCCTTTCGTATCTTTAACTGATAATAATTTTTCTTTCATCAACTTTGTATCATCCTGATTTTCAATAGAATAAATAGTTGAAATGGTTGAAACAAAAACTTCTCGGGCAGCAAAAGAAGTAATAATTGCAATATCTATTCGCCAATCGAAACCTAAAGGCTCAAAAAATGGTTCTATTTTTTTTCCTATTATTCCAGCAAAAGAATTTTCTAATTTTACGATTTCATTTTTTTCATTATTATTATCTATATTACTAAAATAAAAATTTTGAGGACTAAAATTTGATAAAAACCATAACATCATTGATATTATTAAAATTATTTTTCCAGATTCTGTTATAAATTGACATGTTTTATTTTTAATAGTAATAAAAACATTTTTAAATTGTGGAATTCTATATTCAGGTAATTCAATTATAAAATTACTTTTTTCATTTGTTTTCATAAATTTTGATAAAATTAAAGCAGTTATTAACGCAATTAATATACCTAAACAATACAAAGAAATCATAACAAGTGCTTGTAAATTAATTATATTGAAGTAATAAACGGATGGAATTACTGTTGATATAATTATGGTATAAACGGGTATTCGAGCCGAACAACTCATAAAAGGTGTAATAAAAATAGTAATATATTTTTCTTTTTTATTGCTAATATTTCTTGCCGCCATTATGGCAGGAATAGCACAAGCAGCACCTGTAAATAATGAAATAATACTTTTTCCGTTAAGCCCAAATT
>REAG01000111.1 GCA_004294265.1 Cytophagales bacterium
TAAATATTTAATTGTAAATATTTATTAGACTCAATAATAAGTAAAGGAATCCAAACGAAGAGCATAATAGAAATTTTAAAGAGTTCCTTTTATCTATCCCAATATTTTTTCCACTACATCGTCTTGAGATTTATATTCGTAGTGCATATAAATCATTTCAGCTATCAATCCAGTCCAACCTGTTTGATGGCTTGCTCCCAAACCAGCTCCAGTATCTCCGTGCATATATTCGTAAAAATGAATATAATCTTTGAAATTAGGATCAGTTTGAACAGTTTTATTATTTCCATGGATAGGTCTGTATCCTTTTTTATCCCTCATGAAAAGTCGCATCATGCGCATTCTAAGTTCGTCCGCAATTTGTCTTAAATCAAGTAAATTACCTGAACCTGTAGGATATTCCACTTTAAAATCTTCGCCATAATACATAAAGAATTTATTCAAAGATTCAATAATCATGTAATTTACTGGAAACCAAATTGGTCCTCTCCAATTAGAATTTCCACCAAACATTGAGCTATCTGATTCGCCAGGATTATAAGCAACTGTGTATTCGGCCTCTTCGTGTTTGAAAACATAAGGATTTTCGAGATGGTATTTAGACAATGCTCGAATACCATAGTCAGACAAGAATTCAGATTCGTCTAACATTCTTTTCAATACTTTTTTCAAACGACTTCCTTTAATAATCGAAAAACGTCTTCTTATTCCTTTACTTGGGTCTCTCCAAGCCGAAACTAATGTCGCATATTTGGGTTTGTAATCCAAAAACCATTCCATTCTTCGTTTAAAGTTTGGTAATTTTTCTAATAAATCAGGTTCAATAGTTTCCACAGCAAACATAGGAATTAAACCCACCATCGAACGAATTTTGATAGGAATAAATTCGCCATTGTGCATATTTAAAACATCATAAAAGAACTCATCTTGTTCGTTCCAAAGATTTAGAGCCGAACCCGAAATATTGGCAATAGCACCCGAAATATATAAAAAATGTTCTAAAAATTTGGAGGCAGTATCTTCATAAGCGGAGTTATTACGAGCCAAGTTGAGCGATATTTTAAGCATGTTAAGGGAGTACATAGCAATCCAGCTAGTACCGTCCGCTTGCTCGAGTTTTCCTCCCGTTGGCAAAGGTCGGCTTCGGTCGAAAACCCCAATATTATCCATTCCTAAAAATCCGCCTTCAAAAATATTTTTGCCATCACTATCTTTTTGGTTTATCCACCAAGTGAAATTTAGCATCAATTTATGAAATACTCGTTCTAGAAAATCATAATCAGATTTTCCATAAATATTACGTTCTATTTGAAAAACTCGAATACAAGCCCACGCATGCACAGGCGGATTTACATCCGAAAAATTCCATTCATAAGCTGGAATTTGCCCATTTGGGTGCATATACCATTCTCGTAAAAGTAATAATAATTGTCTTTTAGCAAAATCAGGATCTACAACTGCAATCGCTATCACATGGAAAGCCAAATCCCAAGCGGCATACCAAGGATATTCCCATTTATCAGGCATGGAAATAATATCCATGTTGTTCAAATGCCTCCATTGGTTATTTCTCCCCCACTCTCGACCACGAGGCGGATAGGTGCCAGGGTCGCCTTTGAGCCATAAATCTACATCATAATAAAAAAATTGTTTTGATAATAACATGCCTGCAAACGCCTGACGTTGTATGTTTTTTAAGTCAGGATCGTTCACTTTTTCTTGAATTTCAGAATAAAAATTATCAGCTTCATGCTTTCGCATATCAAAAATCTCATTAAAATCTCGGAATGGAAATTTGTTATAGCCTTTGCTCAATCGTAATCGGATAGTAAAAGTTTCTCCAGGTTCAATCAAAGTTGTGTATTGTAAACCTGCCTTTGTTCCTTCATCTGCTGGATTAATGGCTTTTTTGTTTCCTTTTACAATATATTCATGAAATGCATCTTTGTAGAATCCTTTTTTTTGCTTTGCATTATAAACGGCATGCCAATTTGTATCATTATTTGTGAAAAGTGGCGTTGGATTTCCTTCGTAATAAAAGTTGAAATTTCCTAAATCACGATGTTCAATATATATAGTGTTTACACCTGCACTTAATCTTGGTTTATAGGGGTCGTCTGGCAAAAAAGACCAAAAATTACGAAACCAAAGCTGCGGAATAATATCTAAAGTGGCGGTTTCGGGTCCACGATTGATGGCAGTAATTTTTATACAAATATCATCTTGATCAAACTTTGCATACTCTGTAAAAATATCAAAATAACGGTTATCAGTAAACATATCCGTATCCATGATTTCGTACTCGGTTTCTGTCCGACTTCTTTTGGCAGTTTCATCTATAATTTCTTGATAAGGAAACTCTTTTTGCGGATATTTATACAACATTTTCATATAAGAATGTGTGGGTGTACTATCCAAATAATAGTACATTTCCTTCACATCTTCGCCATGATTGCCTTGATTTCCTGTTAAACCAAAAAGTCTTTCTTTCAAAAATGGGTCTTTTTCATTCCAAAAAGCAGGAGCAAAACACAAAAATTGTTTGTTGTCGCTGATGCCACAAATACCGTCTTCTCCCCAACGATAAGCCCTTGACCGAGCCATATCGTGCGTAAAATACTCCCAAGCCGAGCCATGATCACTGTAATCTTCCCTCACAGTTCCCCATTGTCTTTCCGACAAATAAGGTCCCCAAGTTTTCCATGTTCTATTCCCTTTGGTATTAAGTACTCTTTCTTTTTCTGGATTCTGCATTGACAATATTTTTTTAAAGGTACTATTATTAGTCCAAATGTGCCAAAAAAAGTGTTATTTTTTATAAAAATTTATTTTTATAACACCAATGTTTGTCTTTTTTAAACTAATTTATAGCAAATTGGGTTAAAATATAAATATGTAAAAATTAAGTTAATTTAATTTAA
>REAG01000112.1 GCA_004294265.1 Cytophagales bacterium
ATTTCTTTTATAAAAGGCAAAACACACAATCCTTGTTTTATCTCACTTTTATTTTGCCAATTAAAATTTTTACCTGTTTGCCAAATCAATTGAAAACCAGAATTTTTAATTTTTTCAAAATCTTTACAAGAAATAATTAAAGATCCTAAAAAAAGAAAGAAATTAGTGATTTATATAAATCCACCCTATGCGGAGGCACCTCAAAGAAAATTTGAAAAAGAAGGAAAGTTGGCTGTAGAACAATCAAAAACAAATAAAAAATATGCAACTTTGCTTGGACAAGGGAATAGGGAATTATTTGCACAATTTTTAACACGCATTTATTTTGAAATTCCAAATTGCACTACTGCCCAATTTTCTAAACTAAAAATATTAAATAGCCAACATTTTGTAGATTTTCGTAAATTTTATTGTGCTAATTTTAAAAAAGGATTTGTTTGTCCCGCTAGTTCATTTGATAATGTAAAAGGTAAATTCCCAATAGGTTTTATGATTTGGGATTCATTTCAAAAAACAAATTTTAAGGAAAATGAATTTGATATTTATAATAAATTAGGGAAATTTATCAATACTAAAACATACTATTCTTACGATAATAGTCAATACATAAATGACTGGGTAAAGCCTTTTAGAGCAAATGTTAAAAAAAATCAACTTATTGGTAAATTTCCGTTTATGGGAAATGATTTTCAACAACAAAATATTATTCAAATAAACCATCATAAAATGGTTTATAACAAGGCGGCAGGTCAATTTTTGATTAATCAAAAAAATGTTATGCAAGCTTGCATATATTTTGCTGTTGTAAAATCAATTAAAGCTTCTTGGCTTAATGACAGAGATCAATTTTTATTTCCAAATGATGGTTGGAAAACCGATACAAACTTCCAAAACGAGTGAGCCTAACTTTCACTTTGTTTAGTAATAATATTCAATCCAAACATGGCACTAATAATTGGATACCTTATTCTGAAAGTTCAGTAAACGCAAGAGATAATTTTGAATCAAATTTTATGGTAAATTTTATTCAAGGCAAACTCAAAGAAGACAAAGAAAGTGAGCTATTTAAAAAAGAACCTTTAAGAAAAACACCTTTAGTTTTCTCTCCAGAAGCAGAAAAAGTATTTGAAGCTGGTAAAAAACTTTGGGAATATTACCATCAAGAAATTAAAAAAATTCCCATTTCGGAGTTGAAAACTGAAACTCTAAACGCTTCTTTGTACGACATTCGTGAACATTTTCAAGGTAGATCTGAAAAGCGAATGAACAATAAAAGCGAAGATGATATATACTCAAAACTAATGGATGATTTGCGAGAAAGTTTGAAAATATTGGCTTCCAAAATTGAACCCAAAGTATATGAATATGGATTTTTAAAAAAGTAATAAAAAAATATCAACTTTATACTAAAACTTTACTGGTTGTATAAAATTCTTTTAAATAATGCGGCTCAAAATAAGCTAAATCTTCAAAATTGTTTTTTTTAAATTTTTGAAATGCAATTATACCAATTTGAGCAGCATTAGGATATTTATTATCCATAAAAAAAGCATTTTTATGATTGATTAATTCTTTGCATTTGGCTGAGCCATCACCAAAAAATAGAATTTGATTTGTTTCCAAAACTTCTTTAAAAGAATCATTTTCAATTACTTTAGCTTGCGTTGGATGAATGATTTCATTTTTAAAATCATAGATAGCACAATAAACTTCCATTCTTCGAGCATCTAACATAGGGCAAACCAAAAACCCTTGCATAGATATCTCTAAAGCCATACTTTGCAATGTGTTTATGGCAATAAGTGGAATTTGAAGGGCAAAACATAAGCCTTTAGCCAAAGAAGAGGCAATTCGCAGACCAGTATATGAGCCTGGTCCAGCAGAAATTGCAACAGCTTTCAAGTCATTTAAAGTAATTTTAGCTTCCACCAAAACCGCTTCAATTAAGGCATGCAAACGCTCTGCATGCGATTTTTCGGTAAAATTTTGAATAACACTGATTGTTTTTCCTTCAAAATGAATGGCAACCGAACAAGCTTTTGTGGCGGTTTCTAGGCTTAAAATATAAGACATGGCTTATTCCTCGTCTGGTTTTTCGGATTTATTTTCTTCCAAATAAATATCTAACAATCCTTCTGGAAAATCGAAATATATTTTTTTGGCTTTTGTATCTATTTCTACCACAAAATTTGAAATGGCAGGTAACAATATTTCTTTACCTAAAGTGTGTGTTATAGCAAATAACGGATTATTAGGAATTTCATACACCATATCAATCACGCCTACTTCCATTTTTTGGGCATCAAAAACTTTATAATTAATGTATTTTTGAGGTTGAAAGGCATCTGATTGAACTTTTGGAAGCGATTTTTTTAGTACATAAACCTGCGATTTGATCCATTTTTTGGCTTCAATATCTGTATGTATATCTTCAAATTTCAGTGTTAATGTATCGTTATTTTGACTTAATTCTAAAACAAAAAATGGAATCAACTGACCTTTGTTTTCTACAAAGAGTTGTTCCATTTTTGAAGGCAGTTCTGAAATTTCCTTATTTAATTTCAGAACTATTTGCCCTTTAAAGCCATGTGTTTTGACGATTGAACCTAATAAAAAGCAATCATTCAAATTCATAAACTGTTGATTTAAAATTATTCGGCTGCTGGAGTTTCAGCTGCAACTTCTGGAGTTACTTCAGCAACAACTTCTGGAGCTACTTCTGCAACAACTTCTACTGGTTTGTTTTTAATTGCAATAGATTCAGTTCTAGCGGCATTAACTTTTGCTTCTGCAACTAACTTATCTTTTTGAGATTTTGCTGGCGGAATTCCTGCTGCCAAAAGAATTTCATTCTGTTTCGCTGCCTTCTCACTCTTAAACTTAATGATGATTTTCTCTTGTTTTG
>REAG01000113.1 GCA_004294265.1 Cytophagales bacterium
CTTTGGGAAATACGGCTCAAAATAACAGAGATATTACTTTAAATGCGCGTGCTGATTTTCAGAAATTTTATTCAAAATTGAAATTTCTTACTATTACTCCTCCTCCGCCACCTGCTCCAAAACCAGCTCCAAACGACACTACAAAAAAGAAATTGCCACCACCGCCACCGCAATTGAAGGGTTTAAAATATTTTGGGAAATTTTTAACTTTGATAAAATCAGTAAATGCGACTTATCAACAAACGGAAGGAACCGTTTTGCCAGGCTATAAAGGTCGCCCAAGAGCTTTTGGATTAGACGATAAAAGAAATAATGGGAGTTTATATACCGATTTCTTACCTTTTATAGTGGGAAGTCAAGATGATGGCATTTATAAAAACAACGATTTTTCTGAAAGATATATGTCTAGAGGACAGTTTTTGAGTAGTTTTGTAACTCAAAATCGAACTGAAAATATTACAGGAAGAGCAACCATAGAACCTTTTAAAGAATTTAGAATTCAAGTAGATGCCAAAATAACTAATGCTTATTCTTACCAAGAACTCTATAAATATAATCCTAATTTATCCAACCAAGCTAAAAATGAAGGCTCGAGAGATAGCGTAATATTTGAATCATTAGCTCCTACTCGTACGGGAAATTACAGCATTTCTTACTTAGCTATTGGTACTTTTTTTGTGGATGATAAATCTGATAACACAAATGCTACATTTACTGAATATGAAAATAACAGACAAGTAATAAAAGATAGATTAGAGGCTGAAAATCCAAATAAAAATTATACATATAATATTAATAATCAAGATGTTTTAATACCTGCTTTTATTGCTGCTTATGGAGGAAAAGACCCTAAAAAATCCTCTTATTCCGCTTTTCCACGCATTCCTCTGCCAAATTGGAGAGTGGACTATGCTGGCTTACCGACTTTATTTCCAGGAATAAAAAAGGTTTTTCCAACAATAAGTATCACTCATGGATATAATTCAACTTACAATGTTTCTAACTATGCCAGCAACGGAAAATATTATGGCATAGATAATATAAATAAAGAATCGCCTCAAAACTATGTATTTGCTTCAAATGGAGATGATTCAACTGGTTTTAGACCCATAAATATAATTCAATCTGTTTCAATTATTGAAAGATTTGCTCCACTTTTGGGGATAAATCTAAAAACTAAAAATAATATGAATTTCAGATTTGAGTATAAAACCGATAGAAATGTGGCATTAAATTTAAACAATGCTCAAATTACAGACAATAGAAATGAAGAAGTTGTTTTTGGGTTTGGTTACACAAAATCAAATTTAAAATTACCATTTTTATACAGAGGAAGAGAAGTTATTCTTAAAAATGACGTACAATTTAGGGTTGATATTTCAAGGCGAGAATCAGGAATTGTGCAACGAAAAATAGATGGAAAACCGGTGGTAACTTCAGGAATTATTACTTATCAAGTAACGCCAAATATTGGCTATCAACTCAACCAAAGATTAAATATTCAAGTTTATTGCGAATATAGATTAAATCAACCAAAACTATCTAACTCTTTTAGATCAAGCAGCTTCCAATTTGGTGTAAGATTTAGGTTTAGTTTATCATAAGAGAGAAGCAAGAATGAATTTGCATGAATTTAAAGGTAGTTCTCTAAAGGCTTTTTATAAAATGTATTCATACTTTAATAATTATCAATAAAGCGAAAAAACTCCAGCTGTAGTACAGTTTAGCGCAGCGATTGTCGAACTACTGATAAAGAGGATTTTTAATCCTCAAAAACATATATTAGTTTTGTAAAATGGCATTAGCATTTAGCATATAGCATTCATAATCAAGCAGGCGTTTACTTTATTACTTGTACTGTAAACCAATGGGTAGATGTTTTTTGAAGAAAAGAATATCTAGAAATTATAATTGAAAGTTTGAAATTTTGCCAACAAGTAAAAGGGTTAGAAATTTTTGCTTACGTGATTATGTCTAACCATATTCACTTAATCATAAGAAGTAAAACAGAAAAACTGAGCGATACAATGAGAGATTTTAAAAAAAATACAGCCTCAAAAATAGTAAAAGCAATCAATGAAAACAATCGAGAAAGTAGAAAAAACTGGCTTTTGTGGTTATTGAAAAAAGATGGACACGTTTGGTTTTGGACAGAGGGTTACCATGGAGAAGAAATTTTTAGTTCTGAATTTTATGATTCAAAAGTAAATTATATACATCAAAATCCAGTTAGGGCAGGCATAGTAGAAAAAGAAGAGGAATATTTGAACAGCAGTTGTGGAGAAATATATGGAATCAGAAAAGAAAAATTGGAACTTAGTGAATACTAAACAGATAAATATCGGTTATTATTTGAAGTTCGACAATCGCTGCGCTAACTTGTCGAACAGCTGAAATTCACAAATGATCAATTTTATAGTAATCAAAGAACAAAACTTGAATTCTGTGAAGGACACAGGAATATTTTAATGAACCGTTTATGCGTACAAGGATATGTTTGCGAATAATTTAAATAAACTAATTTTAATAATTTCATTTAATTTATTTTCATACCATGTTTTAAGTCAAAATAATATCTTAGTTAGTAGTATTAATTCTGAAAATAATCCAGCAATTATACTTAAATCTAATTCTAATCTTTTTTTAGGAATTTTTAAGTATGAATTTCAAATTTCAAATCTAACAAAAGATACGCTATATTTATTTTCAATGCCTTCAAAAGAAATGTCAACTTATTTTGGTATTAATTATTTAAAAAATAATAAAAATACTTACGAAGTTTACCCTGATGATAAGGATAAGAATACTTTAACCCACATTGCAGCTAATCACCCAAAAAGCTTTGATTTTGAGCAATGGGCTTATTTTCGGGAGGCGGCTTGTGTACTACAGATTTGAGTTTTCT
>REAG01000210.1 GCA_004294265.1 Cytophagales bacterium
CCATATTTAATTATACAATAAATAGCTCTAAACCCATCTTTCCATCCGATTTTTTTACCTTCCTCGTAGGTGCGTCCGTAGTAAGAAATTCCTACTTCATAGATTCTTATATTTGGTATTTTGGCAATTTTAGCAGTTACTTCAGGTTCAAATCCAAATCTTTTTTCTTGTAAAACTATGGATTGTAAAACTTTGGTGTCAAACAATTTATAACA
Organism: Cytophagales bacterium; assembly: GCA_004294265.1. GTDB lineage: Bacteria > Bacteroidota > Bacteroidia > Cytophagales > UBA9547 > REAG01. The sequence continues at coordinate 216 of REAG01000210.1, forward strand.
GGTTTCCATGTCTGTTAAATTTAGGTTGTTGAGGGCATTGGAAAGATTTGTGAGAATTTTATTGCCAATAGAATGCCAAAAAAATAAGATTCTATGCGGGTTTCCACCCATAAATCGGGATCCAAAAACTACATCTGCAAAGCCTTTCAAAACAGGGGCAAGTAATAAATTGTATTCTTCTGGGTCATATTCTAAATCAGCATCCTGGATAATTAAATAGTCGCCTGTGGCTTTAGAAATTCCTGTATGTAAGGCGGCACCTTTGCCTTTGTTGTTTTCGTGTTTATAATATTTGAGGTTTAAATCTGGGTTTTCATTTTTATATTTCAGAATAGCTTCTTCGGTTTTGTCTTTGGAACAATCATTTACAATGATAATTTCTTTATTTATACCATTCAATAACTCAACGGCTTTAATTTTATTCAAAATTAAATGCACAGTTTTACCTTCGTTGTAGGCAGGAATAACAATTGAAAGCGTTTTAAACTCCATTAACATAATTTATTTTGCAATAATAATACTTAAATGTGAAATATTCAAAATTATGAAAACATCTGTCGAGTAGATTTTAATTATTTTATTGATTTATGTGGCAAAATTGAAAATCTGAATTCAATGAGTTCTTTTGTTACAAATTTTAAAAACATTGTCTTACAAATTAAATAAAACCTAGGGCAGATTAATCAGTAAATACGAAGTTTTAACTTTATTTTACTTAAAATGGACATTTCTAAAATTTAGTTTTTTAAAAAGTAGTAAAAGTAATTTTATTTCTTTTTTATTTTCTAATACTTAATCCTAAACTTACCCAACCTGCTATAAAACAAACGCCACCCAAAGGCGTGATTGCTCCAAGCCAACGTATGTTTGTTAAAGATAAAACATACAAACTGCCCGAAAAAACAATAATTCCTACTAAAAATAACCAACAAGCCCATTCAATTAAATTCGTTTGACCAACCTGAGAAGCTACCAAACAAGCAATTAAAATACCAAAAACATGATAAAATTGATATTTTATACCTGTTTCAAAAGTATCCATTCTTTGATTAGCAACTAAAACATTTTTTAATCCGTGAGCACCAAAAGCCCCCAAAGCAACTGTAAGCGCCATCAAAATACAACCTACTAAAAACCAATTTTTATTCATATTACAACATTTTATATGTAAATTTACGGAATTATTTTTGAATTTTTTATTGCATATTTAATAAACGCATCAATTATTTTAACATTAAACACTTTAAAACTATTTTCATGAAAACAATTTTTTTATTTATTTTTATTTGTGCTTTTAATAGCTTTTCACAATATAAAACTGAAAATTATTTTGAAGGAAATGTGTCTTTTGCAAAAAACAAAAATGATATTAATTTTAATTGGCATCATTTTCATCCTTTAAGTAAGAATAAAAAACTTAAATTTGGCTATGGCGTTCGTTTTACGAGTTTTTTTGGAAAAAATCAATTTTATAGTTCTGCACCTGCTCAAATAGTTAAAAATACCAGTGGTCCAGCAGTGCTTTTTTCAAAAAAATTGGATGCTAATCTTGATTCTGTTTTTGTAAATAATCCACAAGTTAATTTTTTGAATGTTTTTGTTTTGCTTCAATATACTTTTGCTGAAAAATTAGACTTAGGATTCAACATTGATTTAATAGGTTTTGGATTCGGAAAAAGTCATAACAGCATTTATATAAATAAAAATGCCAATGAAAATATTTCAAATGTAAGTTCTATAAGCAATTTTAATTTGCTATTAATAGATGTGAACGACCGAGGGAATTTAAAATCGGAATTATATGTTCGGTATTGGATTACAAAAAAATGGGCTGCAAAAATTGCTGTAAGCCATTTGTTTACTGAAATAAACACTGAAGTAGATTATCAAAAAAATCCTGAAAACAACAACAGATTTAGGTTAATTTCGAATTTAGTGTCAATTGGCGTAACTTTTAAACCTTGGTAAAATGAAAATGAAATTAATAATTATTGCCCATTTTTTTATGCTTTTTGAGTTAAAAGCACAGCAACCATTAAAAATAAAGTCTTCAAATATTTCTTTTGTTATAAAAAATGCAGGTTTAAAAGTAAATGGAACATTTTCTGATTTAGTTGCATCTATTTATTTAGATGAAAATAATATTTCTGAAGCTAAAATATCGGCAAGTGTGGCATCGAAAACAATTCAGACAGGCGTAAATGCTCGAGATAAACATTTGAAAAAAGAAGATTATTTTGATGTTGAAAATTTTCCTTTGATTTCTTTGAATTTAGTTAATAAAATAACTAAAAAAGAAGGCATTTATTATGCCAATTTTGAACTTTCAATTAAAAAAACCAAAAAAGTATTCATTATTCCATTTACTTTTTCTAATCATGTTTTGAAAAGTAGTTTTGAAATTAATAGAAGAAATTTTGATGTTGGAGGAAGCAGCTGGATTCTTAGCGATTTTGTGCTAATAAATATTGATATTCTTACAGAATAAGTCTTTAAACTTTAGGAATTTTTTTAACTATTTTTGAATTATTAATTTAAGAATTTCTTTATCTATTTTTACTATATAAATACCATTATTCAAATCTGTGTCTAGTTTTGAAATTGCAGAAGAAAGAGTTTCAGAATGAACTAAATTACCTTGAGAATTAAATATTTGCATATTTTTTTGTCTAAAATCATTATTAAAGTTATCATAAATAACCGACCACGAGCCAGACGTTGGGTTAGGATAAATTACCCAGTTATTCTTAATTTTAAAATCTTGTAATTCAGAGTTAATTCCAGTTAAACTTACTGGAACAACTCCCCCAAATTCAAAAGCCCCAATATCGCAAACGCCCACTCGTGGTGCTCCTCTTTGATCGAAAGTTTCACAACCGCTGCCTGCATTGATTGCTGGACTATTTGATTGCAATCCGATTGTGTTTGAAAATCCACTATTGTTGGTTATTGTAAGCAATTTTGGATCTGCAATAGTGATAGTGGCAGAAACATTAAAATCGTTAAAATTAGATGTATATTTATTTGGAAATTGCAAATTATTACCTAAATCAACATAATTATCAGAAGTATGTTGTTGTATTCTCCAATTATTTCCACCATTTCCTGCAGTGTTTTCATAAAAAATAGAGTTTTTAATTTTAGTATTTTCTTTTTTAGAAACAATAGCTCCACCAACCCATCCCGCATAATTATTAGAAAAAGTACAATTACGAATATTAACTTCAGAATTGTCCATGCTATAACAAACCAAAGCACCTCCGTTGGCAGAATACCCATCTGATTTTGTCAATAAAGCTCTGTTATTAAAAAAAGTACAATTAATAATGTCTGTATCTGCCCAATCAACCCGAATAGCACCTCCATTTACAGCCGCTTTGTTGTTAGAAAAAGTACAATTTCTAACAACAAATCCTCTGTTTTTGGAATTATTCATTTGTTCAATAGCACCTCCTCCACCGCCTTCGCCTGTGGGTAAGGTTTTTGCTTCGTTGTTATCGAAACTACATTCTTCAACAAGAACATTATCCGTTTCGTCAGTATAAAGATACATTGCTCCGCCATCCGACTGACCAATATTATCTTCAAATTTGCATCTTTTTACAATTATACTGCCTTGAGGACCATTCGTTGTGCTATTTGAGGCTCTATCAACATAAATTGCACCACCATATCCTCTTAAAAAATCATTTGAGTTTCCTACATCTTTTATTGCATCAGATGTAATATTCCCTTTAAAATTGCAATTTGAAACATTCAACCCTGCGTTAAGCCCATTGATAGCAGCACCATTTATGCCTCTATTATTTGTAAAATTACAACCTGTGATGGTTGAAGAATTTGGTCCCCAAATCATCAAAGTAGAACCTCGTTCGTTATTGTCAGATATTGAAACATTTGCCTCAAAATCACAGTTTTTTATCACACAAAAACCTTCAAAAGCACTAAAAATAGCACTTCCGCCCTCACCAGCATTGTTATTTCTAAACTTACAGTTTTCAATATAAAGCATACCTTGATGTTCGGCTTTTATGGCGGCTCCATATTCGGAGGTTAATCCTTTAATAAAAGTAAGATTTTTGAATGTTAATTTAGTAGGATTTACAGATGTTGATTGCAATAAAAACATTCGCACTAAATTATTGCCGCTTATCGAAATATTAGCAGCACCAATACCATCAATAGTGATATTTTTTGCAGCAGGAATATTGATTGTAGAACTCAAAACAATAGTTTGATTTGCTAATGATGGGTCAAAGGTAATGATTTGACCGTTTGTTGCATTTGTAATGGCTTCTCTTAAAGAACCAGCTCCAGAGTTGCTATTTTGAGTTACAACTTGTTGAGCTTTTAAAGAACCTAAAGAGCAAATAAAAAATAAAATATATTTGTTAATTTTCATAGTATTAAATAATTTTTTTAAATAAATATGTTAGCTTTTTTAAATAATATTATAAATTAAATTACTAAAACGCAACTCCCAAATTAAGTGCCAATCGAGGATTAAATTGCATAAAATTTCCTAAATAACCCAATTCTTTTGTTACTTTATACTCGCCAATTACAGGTCGTTCAAATGTAAATTCTGCGGTTCGACCTAAACCAGTTGTAATTGCAAAACCAGCAATAATTTCGAGAGAAAAATTACCCCAAACCCAATGCTTTCCACCTTCAAGACCAGCACCAAGCGAAAGTTTGTTTTTCCAGCTCGTTGAGCCATAATCTTTTTGAGTAGCATTTGCAAAAAACTCAGCACTTAAAACATCTAAACTTACTTTATTGTAATGTCTAATTGGCATATAAGCACCAATAAACCAACCCATAATTTTTTTATCATTTCTATAAACTTTATCTACTTCTCGTTCGTCAATTTCTTTGAAATAATATCTAATTTCAGGAACTATACCCCAACCTTCAAGTTTGAAAGACGGCATAGAAGCTAAGCCCATGCCATCTTTTATGCCATTTTGAAAAGTTTCAGCGAAAAATCGAGGAGCATTTATATACTCTCCACTTACTACAAGCGAAAAGTTTTTATATATTTGTCGCTCCACACTCAAACCAAAAATGCCCTCAATTGCATTTAAAGGTTTTGTCATTATGGCATATTTTTGTGCAGAAACTTGAATTTGAAAAAACAGAAAAAGAAATGAAAATAAGATTTTAATCATTTTTGAATTAGAATATTTTTGATTTTTAAAAATTGTAAATTAAATTAATTTAAGGTAGTACTTTCAAAATTTTAATTTAAAAATGATAATACTAAATGTTGTTTTTATGAATAATAATGTAAAAATAAGATTTTAAATTTTCATTTTTATAATTTTCAATAAAAAAGAAAAATTAAATAAAAAAGCATTAGTGAATTATCAAAAATCAAAAAAGTATTATTTGTCGAGTTTCACAACATTATGGATGAAAGCTGACTTAAATTTGAACCAAAGTTAGTAATTTATTTTTAAATAATTCGGGTTTTAATTCATACCATTTTTGGATGACATCTATTGGTGTTTTTACTTTCAATTCTTTTCTTCTGGAACTGTGTTTATTTGTTCGGTTTTAAAAGTCCTGTAAATAGAGCTACGAGAAATCGTTGGATTTGATTCTAACATGGTCTCCTAGACTTCTTCAAGCGGAATCCAAGTCCATTTTCGTAAACTAACCAGGACTGCTTTTTCAATATCTGAAAGGTCGAATTGAATGTTTTTAGGTCTGCACGATGCATCTTTTTGGAAATCTCTATTTTTCATTTTGAAACCGTTTGTTTTGTAATATTAAATTTTGAGGCAATTTCAAAATTTGTTTCAAAATTATTTTGTAATTGAAGACGAATGTTTACATTCGTCTTGGCATTTGAATGATAAATCTGTTGCATAATTATTTTTATTTGTGGAAAAACAAAAGTAATCAACTTTTTTATTATTACCCTCCGGGGGAGTTCTTTTGAAGGCGTAGCCGAAAAAAGAACTCCCCGAAAGGTAATAAATGCCATCTATAATTTTGGGAAACTACACAAATAATCTCATTTTTTAATATGGAAATAAAAAATTCTGGAGGTTTGAAAAAACGAGGAATCCCTAATTTTTGGCTTCAACTTTGGACATTCATTTCTGAATTTTGGATTTATAAAATTATTTTAGGGAGTGCACTTGGTTTATTATTGTGCCTTGAGGATTATTTAAGTAACGATTGTAATAAAATATATTATGCCAACAATATTTTAGGTAGTATAGTTGGCACTTTTATGATTTGGTCGGGCTCTTCTTTTATTGCTTATTCCATTGAATGTAGGTACGATTGGGAAAAAGAAACATTAAAGAAATCTATTCTTCTTATTTTTTGTAATATTATATATATAATTTTCTGTGTATTATTTATTATTTTGGGAATTATATTGTTCACAGGAGATGAAATACCGCTCAAAGTATATGCAAATTCGCTCATTTATAGTTTTTTAATCACAATTATTGTCAATTTGGTTTTTATCACGATTGGTATTCATGATTATTGGGCAAAAGCAAAAGAAGAAATTGGTGTTTTAAAACAAGAAAACCTTCGCTCGCAACTCGAAACACTAAAAAATCAAGTAAATCCACATTTTTTGTTCAATAGCCTCAATACTTTGATTTCTATCATAGACGAAGAGCCCGAAATTGCCAAGAATTTTACTCAAAAACTCTCTCAGGTCTATCGTTATATTTTGAAAGCTCAAGAAAATGATTTAGTTGAACTTAAAGAGGAATTGCTTTTTTCGGAAGCCTATGAATATATGCTTATAATTAGATATAGTAATAATTTAAAGTTTATTAAAAATATTGCTGAAAAATATTTGACATTAAAATTACCACCTTTGGTTTTACAAATGTTGGTTGAAAATGCGATTAAACACAATGTGATTTCGGCAGAAAAACCTTTAGAAGTGTTGATTTTTATAGATGAAACCGAGCATTTGGTGGTTCAAAATAATTTTCAACCCAAAATAATCAATGTAGAATCTTCAAAAGTTGGTCTTAAAAACATTGCAGACCGCTTTAAATTATTATTTCACAAAGAAATTATTGTTGAGAATACAAAGACATATTTTAGTGTGAAATTGCCTTTGTCGATGATGAATTAAAAAAACGGGTTTTGTTGAATTTTATAGGTAGAAATAAATTTGTAATCAATAATTGTTTATTTTTGTATAAATGGGAACTCCTAAAAACCTCAATTCCGTTGAAGCTCTCCCACTTGGATTCTGCGGTTTTGTAGCAGAAATTGGTTTGGGTGGGATTTTTAAAATAATATTGGGTTTTTTAGAGGTTCCCAAAAAATTATACCGAAAAAGAAATATTACATTCTCAAATCATTTCTTCGTTTGGAATTTGGTAATGCGAGAATATTTTCCAAAATGTAGCCATCCTTTCTTTTAGACTACTTATCTTGTGGCTAATCATTTTTCTTATAAACCACCAAACTCTTTCTATCAGGTTTGGGCTGTAGTATGGCAAAAACATGTACTCTAATTTTGAATTGTGCTTTTCTAAAAAAAGTTTTAACGACTTTGAATAATGGTATTTTATATTTTCTAATACAAGTGTGATTTTCCATTTTGATTCTTTATGATTAAAAAGTAATTTCTTTAAAAACTTCTTAAATGTTTTTCATAAAACCAATATTAAAATCTGACGTAAATTATTGTTATCTAATTATTCACTTATATGGAACTTATTCAAAATTTTATTTTCCTTCTTTTTTTAGTAACTGGTGGTTATTTTGCTTTTAAAAACTTTAGTAATATTCGTAAAAATATTTTACTTGGCAAAGACGAAAAGCGTGAAGGAAACTTTAAAAACATGGTTTTGATGGCTTTGGGTCAGAAAAAAATGTTCGATAGACCCATTCCTGCTTTTTTGCATCTTTTTATTTATGTGGGTTTTTTGGTTGTAAATCTTGAAATGATAGAAATTATGGTGGATGGTTTGTTTGGAACTCACCGATTTTTGAGTTTGTTTTTAGGTAATTTTTATGCCATTCTTATTTCTATTTTTGAACTTTTTGCAGTAGCTGTTCTTTTGTCTTGCATAGCGTTTTTTGCTCGTAGGCATTTTTTGAAATTACCACGTTTTCAAAGTAAAGATTTAGAAGGATTTGCCAAACGCGATGCCGATACTATTTTATATGTAGAAATTGTGTTGATGCTTGCTTTTTTGAGTATGAATATGGCAGATGCGGAACTTCAAAAATTGGCTTTTGGGCATTATTCAAACATGGGATTTTTTGTAGTTTCTAACAATTTATCTTTTTTATACAGCGGTTTAAATGCGAATACACTTGTATATATTGAGCGAATTTCGTGGTGGTTGCATATTGTGGGTGTATTGTTATTTTTAAATTATCTACCTTTTTCAAAACATTTGCATATTATGTTGTCATTTCCAAACACTTACTATGCCAACAATAAAGTGTATGGCGAAATGAAAAATATGCTAGAAGTAACCAAAGAGGTAAAATCTATGCTAAACTTACCTATTTCAGATGCTGAGAGTGAGGCTATTGCAGGTAAATTTGGAGCCAAAGATGTGAACGATTTGAGTTGGAAAAATTTGTTAGATGCTTATTCATGCTCCGAATGTGGCAGATGCACCTCTCAATGTCCTGCAAATTTGACTGGTAAATTGCTTTCGCCTCGTAAAATTATGATGTCAACCCGAGATAGAATGGAAGATATTGCCAAAAATAATCATAAAATGGATGATGGTAAAACTTTACTTGGCAATTATATCAGCCATGAAGAATTACTGGCTTGCACTTCTTGCAATGCTTGTGCGGATGCTTGCCCTATAAATATCAATCCTTTAGAAATTATTACTGAATTGAAAAGATTTAAAATAATGGAAGAATCTGCGGCTCCTCAAAGTTGGAATATGATGTTTTCAAACATAGAAACCAGTTTTAGCCCTTGGAAGTTTTCGCCCTCAGATAGGTTTAATTGGGCTAAAGAGAATGAAAATCCCGCTTAACATATACCCATACAGTTTAAAATTCAATTTCTTTTACCTTTTTTAGTTACAAAGAGAGTTCTTTTGCTTTTAAAAGATAGTTTAAATGATAAATGGAAACCTCTAAAAACCCAAAAATTATTTATAAAAACCCAACCCAAACAAATTTATGCTACGAAACCGCAGAATACAACTGAGATGGCTTTATTGAAATAGAGGTTTTTAGGAGTTCCTTTAAGATGTAATTTTAGAATAGTCCACTTAACCCACATTGCAATTTTCTTTAATAAAAATTGCATTTTTTACATAAATCACATCAATTTATAAAGATAATATCTTATATTTTTTTTACAAAGTTGATCTCAAGGAAAATTAGGCTTTTTAAAAAAGTAAAAGTGATTTGTAGCACACAAAGATACTTATAAGTATCAAAAGTTTTACTATATTTATATTATCAATACAAATATCGCAAATCATAGTAATATCAAGAGTTTATCAAATTTGTAGTACACAGCAATTTCACAAAAGAAAGTCTATTGCTCAAATTCAAGCCTATTTAGATTGATAGCTGCAATGTGAGTTAAATATTTCAAAAAAGATCCCTCCTATATCCCAATTTCTGCTGCGAAACCACAGAATCCAAAAGGAGGAAAACATCCTTATTTTTATAAATATTACTAATATATTGATTAATTAATTAAGGTTAAAATACATAGTATGGGCTTTTCTAAAAAAAATTTAAACATTTTAATATAAATTTAGTAATTGATTTATGGAAAAAATTGTAATATTTTGGTTTAGAAGAGATTTACGTTTAGATGATAATGCAGGTTTATATCATGCCCTTAAATCAGGCTTAAAAGTTTTGCCAATTTTTATTTTTGACGAAAACATACTACACAAACTAGATTCAAAAAATGATGCTAGAGTTGATTTTATTTATAAATGTTTAGATAAAATAAATAAAAAACTTACAGAATTTAATTCAAGTATATTGGTTAAAATTGGTAAACCCGACTTTATTTGGAATGAATTAATAACTACTTATAAAATCAAGTCAGTTTACGCCAATCATGATTATGAACCGTATGCCAAAGAAAGAGATACAAAGGTTTTGGAAATGCTTGAAAAGCATAAAATCGACTTTCACACCTTCAAAGATCAAGTAATATTTGAAAAAAGTGAAGTTACTAAAGATGACGGAAAACCTTATACAGTTTTTACGCCATTTAGTAGGAAATGGAAAGATAAAATTACTGATTATTACTTAAAATCTTATCCTAATGAGAAATATTTCTCAAATTTCACCTCATTCTTACATCAGTTTCCAACAATAAAAGATATTGGTTTTGATGAAAATTTAGTCGCTTTTCCATCTGACAATTTAAATGAAAATATTGTAAAAAATTACACTATTCAAAGAGATTTTCCTGCTATATCTGGCACTTCTAGGCTAAGCGTTCATTTAAGATTTGGTTCAATAAGTATAAGAAAATTAGCACAAAATGCCTTTAAATTGAATGAAACATGGTTAAACGAACTCATTTGGCGTGATTTTTATATGATGATTTTACATCATTTTCCTCATGTAACTAAAGGTGCTTTCAAACACATTTACAACCAAATAGAATGGCGTAATAACGAACAAGAATTTAAGGCTTGGTGTCAGGGCAAAACAGGTTATCCTATTGTGGATGCAGGCATGCGAGAGTTAAATGCCACTGGTTTTATGCACAACAGGGTTAGGATGATTGTGGCAAGTTTTTTAACCAAACATTTACTTATAAATTGGCAATGGGGAGAAGCCTATTTTGCTAAAAAATTACTCGATTTTGATTTGAGTGCTAATAATGGAGGTTGGCAGTGGGCTGCAGGTTGCGGATGTGATGCCGCTCCTTATTTTAGAGTTTTTAATCCCTATTTACAAACCGAAAAGTTTGATAAAGACAGAAAATATATTAAAAAATGGGTTCCAGAGTTTTCAGATCCTTTCAAATATCCAAAACCAATTGTAGTTCATGATTTTGCTAGAAAAAGAGCCATTGAAACGTATTCTAAAACTTTAAAATCAGAAGTTTAAATGATTAATTATTACTTTTTATTTCAATTACAAAGAACATGAATATGGATTGATTTTATTTGTTTTTAAATTTTATTACGGCAGTCTTATTAATTTAAAATCAAGTTTCGAAATGTGAATTATATCAGATTTAGCAATAATGCCTCCAGATATTTTATTATTATATGCTTGAATACTTTTATAGCAAAAAATCTTCGCAAATTGAGTTATTTTTGCCCAATTTCTCTTATCAAATTGCTAATCATTGATTATAATATCGTAGAAGATTCTATATTCAATCAATAAATTTTGCATAAACGAAACACTTTGTTCTTAATGGCTTATAATATCAAAACCTTTATAATTATATCACCTTTCGAGCAATTTTTAGCAAGAGTTTTTAATTTTAAATATTAATAGCTTTTATTGACATTAAATTGGATTCTTTTTTTTATTGATTTATGAATGTATTACACTTTCTATTGTTGTGAAAGTTATAATTTAAAATCAGTTTTCTTTTTTAATTTCCTCAATCTTTTTTTAAACATCATTTAGGGAACCTCTAAAAACCCCAATATAATTTTTAAAAACCCCACCCAAACCAATTTCTGCTACGAAACCGCAGAATCCAATTTGGAGGCTTCAACGGAATTGAGGTTTTTAGGAGTTCCCTTTATTCTATTTAGTGCTTAAAGGGAAAGTCAAAAAACCTTTAAATTATCAAAACAAGGCACTAAAAATACTTAAAAGTTACATTAAATCTGAAATCGAATTTTAAAAAAATATAAAATTAGTTTGTTTTATTATTTTATTTGGTTCTATATGGAAGTTCTCAGGGCTTCCGCATTTAAAACTATTGATTAATAAAGCCCCACCCTAAATCCCATAGCCGTCAATCGCTTTTATTCATAAATCTTACTTTGAGTAAGATTATAGTATCATAAATAAAAAAATACTTACTTTTTTTTCTTAAAATAAATA
>REAG01000114.1 GCA_004294265.1 Cytophagales bacterium
ACAATCAAAATCTCGCTTTCTAAATGAGCAGCTACCGCAAAAGCCAAACGTACATACATTCCAGAACTGTATCGTTTTACAGGAGTATCAATATAGCGTTCTACACCTGCAAAGTCCACAATTTCATCAAATTTTCGTATAATCTCAGCTTTTCGCATTCCTAAAATTGCACCATTGAGAAAAATATTTTCTCTGCCTGTGAGTTCAGGATGAAAACCCGTGCCTACTTCAAGTAAACTCGCCACTCTTCCTTTTAGCTTAATACTTCCAGTGGTAGGAGAGGTAACCCTACTCAATATTTTTAGTAAGGTACTTTTTCCAGCCCCATTTCTACCAATAATTCCAACAGCTTGTCCTTGCTCTATTTCAAAGTTAATATCTTTCAAACTCCAAACTACATCGTTTTCTGAGCTTTTGGCGGTTCGGTCGTTGGTTTCTCCAATCCTCAAAAAAGGATCTTCTTTTCCACGCATTTTTGCCCACCAGCGCTCGATATCACGAGAAATTGTTCCTGTGCCAATTTCTCCTAACTGGTAGGCTTTACTTAAATTTTCTACTTGTATGGCTATGTTTGACACAATAATTATAAGTTATGCGTTATTTTTAAATTCATAAAATCTTTAAGCTTAATGCAAGATACTTTTGGGAATTCAATTTTTGAAAGTTCTTGAAAATGTTTATCATTTGTGATTCAATGTCGTTTAGTTAAGCATTTTTATTTGCCCCTATCTTAATCTTTCCCCAAGGGGAAAGGGAAATAGGAGGCTTAACTAAACGACATTGATTTGTGATTATGAATTCCGCTTGTCCTGCAATGTAAGCATCCACAAATTTATTATCATCATTATCACTTTGTATTAAAAGCCAATTGAAATAGATGGGATTCACTTCTTTTGTATTTGGCAAATTGCAAATAGCGTTAACAACTAGTTTTGCATACTTTGGCGAATAAAACAATGAAAGTTGCTTTTCATACTCAAATAGTATTTCTGTAGTAATTACTAATTCAACTTTTCCTGATAAAATGTAATCAAATAATTCTCTAAATTATGATTGCTTAGGAACAATTACTAGCAAACAGTTAGTATCTAATACGACTCTCACAATAGGTTACAAAACAGCATTTAATATTTCAATCATTTTTTGCTCGGAAATTCCTTTTTCTTGCCAAATATTATCCATCAACAAATCTGCTTTTATAATATAATAATGAGAAATTAATCGCTTTATATCTCCAATTTCTTGATCTGAGATGTTTCTATTTCCTAAAAATTTCACAAATTCTATTTGTGGCTGCGTCAAATTATGCCTTTGAATATTCATTTTTTAGTTTTTTACAAAAATAGTGAATTTCGTATTAATATGTTAAACAAAGGGAGTTTTGATTACCCATAAGTATATCTTGGATGATGATGGACATTTTATTTTCAATTTCAGATAGATTAAATGTGTTTATCCATCGAACTTCATTTAATCTATTTAAGTCAAATTTTTCAAGAATAATTAACACTTCGCTTTCATCAACCCAAGTATCTTTGTTTTTGGCATATTCTATGATCTTCCCCCAATCAAATGCATAATTCATGCATATAACCCAAATGTCAGCTATGTCTTTTGGCTCATCACGGCTTAATGCACAAATTTTGTTACTCAAAATATTTTCTATAATATCAGTCCTAATAAACAAAGGTGTGTGAATCGGTTGCTTAACTCTGAATGCAACATCATTAATGAATTCAATTTTTAAAGATACTTCTTGCTGATTAATAAATATTCTAGCAAAACTTTCTCCAGTAATTGCAATTTCTACTTTATCAGAAAATTCGATTTTTAGTGTGTCAATACAATGTTGTACTTGTTGGTTAAAATTAGAAACACGATTTACAAAAAAGTCTAAATCATCCGAAAATCTGTGATGAAGATAGTTCCTGCTCAAAGCAGTTCCGCCAGTAAGATAGAAATCTACATTAATATTGCCAAGTATTTTTAGAACCTTATCTTGAAGCGGATAAAGTGCTTGAATATAATATTCTGGCAACATTTTGATAGCGTGATTTTAATGTATTAAATCTGATTTTTTGAATATTATCTGAGCTTACTAGCTCCATTAGTTGTGTACGAGGTACTAACTCTAATAATTTATACCAAGAAAATGTTTCCAACAATCTGACATATAATTTGGGTAAAGTTACATCATGGCTAGTTTCCATTCTTTTTTCTAAAATAGCCAATAAATCATCGCCAGAGATTTGCCTATCCCAAAATGCTTTTTTAAGATACTTTTTTTTCTCTACTATTTCCATTTTTGATAAAATGCTATTGACATTCGATTAAATAATTCCCATTTTCCAGTTGTTTAATTTTGAAATCTGGGTTTGATAAGATTTGTTTTATATTACCTCATTCTTAAGCAATTCTTTGCACTAATTTGGAAAGATTTAATTCATAGTAACCAGTACATAAAATATGCTGAGAAATTAAATCGCTTTTCAATCCAACAATTTTTACATCTTTTGCAAAAACCAAAGTAATAGATTCAAAATCTTGATTTTCTAGGGCTTTAATTTTTCTAAATACCCGATAATAGAACGTACTCCTGAGTTTGAGAGGCAAAAGTTTGGCTATAAAAAGAAGGAATTTTATCATGTATATGAAATATTTTAAAATCTAATTTTAAACACTTTTCAAAATTTGATTAATCTATAAAATGAATAATTTATGCTTGATTATTATAATAGCAAATGGTAAGTAGGCTGGTTTGCATCCATTCTTTCATCTTTTCTTCCAAATTTTAGGATTACGTTTGGTATGAAAAACAGAATATATTACAATTTTAGTTTCATATAGAGCATATATGATTTGATATGGAAAGTCTTGAATGAATACAGCTCTTTTCTTTT
>REAG01000211.1 GCA_004294265.1 Cytophagales bacterium
TTGGATGAAAAAGAGAATGGATATTACGAATCGCAACAAAAATTTTTGATGGATGAAAACTCAAGATTAATAGAAGCCTTGGATAAAGCAGTTGAAAAAGCTAGTAATGAAAGAAATATTGAAATTGCTAAGAATTTAATTAGCTTAAAATCTGAAAATGCATTTATAGTAGTTGCAACAGGTTTAACTATCGAACAAGTAGAAGAATTAAGAACAAAATAAAAAGTAAGAAATTAATTTTAAATATTTATAAAAATCATTAAAATGATTGCAATAATAGGTTCAGGAATTTCAGGGCTTTCTGCAGCATATTTTTTGCAAATAAAAAACATAAAATTTATTTTATTTGAAGAAAATAATCAGTCAGGTGGATACATTCAAACTACAAAATCCGAAAATTATATCTTAGAAAATGGACCAAATTCGATTTTAAGTGATGATGAAACTTTAGATTTTATTAAAGAATTGGGATTGGAAAATGAAATATTATTTCCAAATTCAGTTGCAAATGATAGATATATATGTAAAAATGCAGAATATAAATCACTACCGACTCATCCTTTAAAATTATTATTTAGTAATTTTTTTTCTATTTCAACAAAAATTAAAATTATAAAAGATTTATTTTCAAAACCCGAATTTGTTGATAGAAATATCTCGGTTAAAGATTTTTTTATAAAATATTTTGGTACTGAAATTACAGAATATGCAGTAGATCCTTTTATGAGCGGTGTTTATGCAGGAGATATTTCTAAAATGAAACTTTCAGAAATTATGCCCGATTTGATAGAATATAAAACTAATAAAGGCTCAATTATTAAAAGTTTAATTAAAAATGCTGGAAAACGCAAAAAATCTCATTCATTTAAAAATGGGTTGCAAACTTTAACAGATGCTCTTTATGAAAAAGTTAAACCAAATATTATTAATGAAAAAGTAATAGAAATCAAATCATTATCTTACCAAAATATAAAAATTAATACAATCAGTAAATCATATAATTTCACTTCAACTATTATTTCAATACCTGCTTTCAAATTAGCTGATATTCAAGGATTTGAGCAATTTAAAAACATAAATTATGCTCCTATGGCTGTTGTTCATTCCGTTTTTAACAAAAAAGATATAAAACACCCATTAAACGGTTTTGGAGGATTAAATCCTAGTGCAGAACATTGTTTTTCGTTGGGTAGCATTTGGTCGAGTTCAATATTTGAAAATCGATGCCCTGAAAATGAAGTATTGTTTACAACTTTTGTTGGAGGAATGAAAAATAAAGAGAAATGTCTTTTAACCGAATCTGAAATAAAATTAAAAGTTAATCATGAATTAATTAATAAATTTAAAATTAATTCTTCAACGAGCATTTTTCAGCATTTTTGTTATTGGAAAAACGCAATTCCTCAGTATGATGAAAATTATGTTGCCTTAAAATCCAATATTTTAGAATTAGAAACACAAAACATATATATTTGTAGTAATTGGCATGGAGGTATTTCTTTGGTTTCATGTATAAAAAAAGCTAAAAATATTGTAAATAAACTATCAAATTGAGTAAAAACTTAGTAATAATTCCTACTTTTAACGAAAAAGAAAATATTGAAAATATGATACGTAAAGTATCAAGCTTATCTGTTTCATTCGACCTTTTAATTATTGATGACGGATCTCCTGATGGAACCGCCCAAATTGTCAAAAAACTTCAAAATGAGTTTACCAAAAACTTGTTTTTAGTAGAAAGAAAAGGGAAATTAGGATTAGGAACGGCTTATATTCATGGTTTTAAATATGCTTTAAAAAATAACTATGACTTTATTTTTGAAATGGATTGTGACTTCTCTCACGATCCAAACGATTTAATCAAACTTTTAGATGCTTGCCAAAACAAAGGATACGATTTAGCTATTGGGTCAAGATATGTGGGCAGTTTAGTTAATGTAATAAACTGGCCAATGAAACGTCTTTTACTTTCTTATTTTGCTAGTAATTATGTAGAGTTTATTACTGGAATGCCAATAAAAGATGCAACAGCAGGGTTTAAATGTTACAAAAGAGAAGTATTAGAAACTTTAAAACTAAATGATATTCGATTTGTAGGTTATGGTTTTCAAATAGAAATGAAATTTAATGCTTGGAAATATGGATTCAAAATCATCGAAATTCCAATTATTTTCAGAGACAGAACCGAAGGCGATTCAAAAATGAGCAAAGGAATTATTGCAGAAGCAATTTGGGGAATTATAAAACTTAAAATTTATAGTTTTTTTGAAGGTTATAAAAGAGAAAAACAAAACTATTTATAGGTAAATTACTAAAATATAAGTTACAAATATGAAAAATTAAAAACCAAAATAAAGCAATAATTATTATAAATTAATATAAAAATTATTACTTTAAAAAGCACCACTATATATACTTATAACATTACCCAAGTATCTTTTGAGCCGCCACCCTGAGAAGAATTAACTACCAAACTGCCTTTTTTGAGAGCAACACGAGTTAAGCCACCTTTTAATACATAACTTTTGTTTTTTCCCATTAAACAATATGATCTTAAATCAATATGCCTTTGTTCAAATTTATTTTCTTGTTCAATATAAGTTGAATGAACACTCAAAGACATGATAGGTTGAGCAATATACTTTCTTCGATTTGCTGTAATTTTAGTTTTAAAATCCGCAATTTCTTCTTTTGTTGCTGCACTTCCTACTAAAAGTCCATATCCACCTGACTCATCTACTGGTTTGATAACTAATTTTTCCATATTTTCTAACACATATTTATAATCAGAATCATCCTCACATTTATATGTATGCACATTTTGAAGAATAGATTCTTCACCCAAATAATATTTAATCATGGCAGGAACATAAGTATAAACCGCTTTATCATCTGATGCACCAGTTCCAGGAGCATTCATAAGAACCACATTTCCCTCACAATAAGCTTTCATTATTCCTGGCACACCAAGTAATGATTTTGGATTAAAAACTTTTGGATCAATAAAATCGTCATCAATTCTTCTGTAAATGACATCTACTTTTTTAGGTCCAAAAAGTGTTTTCATATAAACAAAATTATTTTCAACGTATAAATCTCTACCTTCAACTAGAGGAATTCCCATATTTAAAGCTAAAAAAGAATGTTCAAAATAAGCAGAATTATAAACACCAGGCGTTAAAACCACACAAACTGGATTTTCAATGGACTCAGGAGCACAAGATTTCATTATTTCCAAAAGTTCTAACGGATATTCTTGAACAGAAGCTACATTATGGTTTAAAAGTAAATTTGGTAATGATTTTTTGATTGCATCACGGTTTGAAAGCACATAACTTACACCAGAAGGACAGCGAACATTATCCTCTAAAACGTAATATTTCCCATCACTATGTTTAATTAAATCTGTGCCAGAAACATGTGTATAAACTTTACCAACAGGATTTACATCCATCATAGCTTTGTAATAATACGGAGAGGATTGAATTAATTCAGCGGGAACAACTTTATCTTTGAGAATTTTTTTTTCATGATAAATATCCCACAAAAACATATTAATTGCCAAATTCCTTTGTATTATCCCACGTTCAAGCATTTCCCATTCAACAGGTTTTATAATTCTTGGAAATAAATCGAAAGGAAAAATTCGTTCTACACCTTTGTCTTTATCAGAATAAACATTAAAAGTTATTCCTTGATCAAAAAAAGACATTTTCGTAAATTCATTTATGGCTTTATAATCTTCTAAAGAAAGTTCACTAAAATGATTAATTATTTTTTCATACTCAGAATTTTGTTTAAAATCGGAGCTAAAAACCTCATCTAAAAAATTATGAGCCATTTTGTAGCTTCCAAAAAGACTTCCTGTATTTATTTGTGATTGAGATTGCATCATATTGAAATTTTTAGTAATTATTAAAAATTTTAATCAAATTTCCAAAAAAAACACCTAAAATTTATCCACTTTTCGAAAATAAAATACTTTTATAAGTATAAATACTTAAATTTTATGCTATTTTAAAAATAAAGTATTTAAGGGAACCTCTAAAAATCCCAATATTATTTTTAAAAACCACACCCAAACCGTTTCCAAGTAGGAGGGCTTCAACGGAATTGAGGTTTTTAGGAGTTTCCATAAAAGTAATCATATTTCTACTTTTTATTAGATTATTTTACCACTCAAACAAAATTAAGTTTAATGAATTTTACAATTATTGATAATTATCTTAAATTGCTAAATATTTTAATTAAAAAAAATAAAATTCAAACAAATTAAATTGAGGTTTTTAATACTATTCATATTTTTTTATTATTATAATTTTAATCCTGTTTTTGGACAACGAAAACAGATAAAAAATTACTATGATTCTGAACAAAAAAATGTAAAAGAATTATATCACACCATTCAAAATGACACTTCCGTTTTAGATGGACTTTACAAAACATATTACCAAGATGGAAAAGTAAAAACAGTTGGTTTTTATACTAAAAGTCAAGCTACTGACTATTGGGAATATTTTTATCAAAACGGAAACCTTAAAATGGAAGGGATTATTAATAATTTTCTTAACCAAGGGCATTGGATATTTTATTACGAAAATGGTAATAAAAGTATGGAGGGAAATATGGACAAAGGTAAGAAAAATGGGTTTTGGAGGTTTTATAACGAAGATGGGAGCATTAAAAGTGAAGGCATTATTCAAAACGATAAAAATGAAGGTGTTTGGAAATATTTTAATGAAGAGGGTAACACAAAAGCAACTGCACTTTATAAAAAAGGTTCAGGAACTTATACCGAATTTTATCCTAACAATATTATTAAAATGTTTGGAAAAATTAAAAATGGAAAAAGTGATAGCACTTGGACTTATTATTATCCCAACGGTTCGATAAAATCAAAAGGTATTGAAAATAATGGATTAAAAGAATATTTTTGGAAATTCTATTTTGAAAATAATTCACTTGCAAGCGAAGGCGAATATAAAAATGGAAAAAAAATTGGAATTTGGAAATATTACTTCGAGAATGGTAATTTAAAAGCTCAAGGAAATGAAAAAGATGGCGTTAAAGATGGTTTTTGGCAAATGTTTTATGAAGATGGAAAATTAAAAGCAGAAGCAAATTACGATAAAGGAAGCGGAAATTATCAAGAATACTATACAAGCGGAAGATTAAAAGCAAAAGGTAATATTCTGAATGGAAAATACGATGGTAAATGGCATTTTTACCTTGAAAACGAGCTTTTTAAAGACGGAGAATGTATATATTCCAACGGTGAAGGGTGGTTTACTGGATTTTATCCAGATGGAAAGAAAAAAACTGAAGGAATGTTAAGAGATGGTAATAAAGTAGGTGTTTGGCGATTATTTAAAAAAGATGGAACGCTTGGAGGTTTTTATAAAACATCCGAAAGTGAAGATGAACCAATTACTTTATCAACTCCAAATCAAAAACAACAGCCCACTCAAATGCCTGAAAATCAAACTATCAAGTTAGTTGAAAAACCAAAAAATAAAAAGAAAAATATTTTTCAAAAATTACATTTATATGGTCCAGATCCTAATATTTACAAAACATTTATTTTAAGTACTGATCCTATTCAGTTTTTATCAGGTGGAATTCCTATTTTTATAGAATACTATGTTCAAGAAAAATGGGGATTAGAAATTAATATAACTTATTTTAAAAATCCTTTTTTTAAAAATCATTCAAATCTTCCTAACCGCCAAGTATATGCAGATGGTTTAGGGTATGGCATAAAATATAAGCGATATTTTAATAACAAAGAATTTATAGGAAGACCATATATTGCAGGTGAATATAGATATAGAAACACTAAATATGCAACTAATTACTTAGATAATTCAGTTATTTCACAAAATACAATTTTAAAAGTTACTGAAAATAGCCATGAAATTGTTTTGATTTTTGGAGATAGATTTATGAAAAATTTCAATAAAGGTGGACCTACTTTAGATATTTATATGGGAATTGGAGCCGGCTATAAAATAAATGAACCAAACTATAAAATTGATTCTGATAAAAATGTCATTTTTAGTGAAATTTTAAAAAATAATTGGTACGTACCTTTCCGATTTGGAATTGCAATCGGTTGGGCATTTTAATTCTTTGATAATCTCATAAGAAAAGATTTGAATTCATGTTTGGACTTAACCATTATTATTCTCTAATTTGAAAAATATTAAAAAAAAGGATGAAAAAAGTAATTTTAAGTATTTTAGGGATTTTGTTTTTAGCTATTTGCTTAGGAACTACCTATTATTTATATCAAAAAGATAAAAAACCTACTGAAATATTTAAAACAGAAAATGCTGAAATTAAAGATATAATAAAAAAAACTGTGGCAACTGGCACAATTGAACCTAGAAGAGAAGTTTTAGTAAAACCTCAAATTTCTGGAATCATCGAAAAAATATTTCCAAAAGCTGGAGATTTAATTTCAAAAGGAGATGTAATTGCTAAAATTAGAATAATTCCCGAAATGTTACGTTTAAATGAGTCTGAATCAGCATTAAATACTTCTAAAATAAATCTAGAACTGGCTGAAAATGAACGAAACAGACAAAAAAAGCTATTTGATGATAAAATAATTACTCAATTCGATTTTATACGTTTTGAACAAGACTTTTTAATAAAAAAAGAGCAATATGAAAATGCAAAAAATAATTTTGACTTAGTAAAAAACGGCAGCTCGGCTCGTATAAAAAGCTCTACAACTGAAGTAAAAGCCACTATAGATGGCAAAATTTTGGATATTCCTGTAAAAGAAGGAACGAATGTAATTCAAGCAAATAACTTTAACGAAGGCACAACTATAGCTTCTTTGGCTAAAATGGATGACCTAATTTTTAAAGGAAAAGTTGCAGAGAGTGAAGTTGGGAAACTTCAAATAGGAATGTTGCTAAATCTTACTATTGGAGCTTTAGCTACCGATACTTTTCCTGCAAGATTAGAATTTATTGCTTCAAAAGGAATTGAAGAAAAAGGTTCAATTCAATTTGAAGTTAAAGCTGGACTTTTACCAAATATTAAAAATAATAAAATTAGGGCTGGATATAGTGCAAATGCAGATATTATATTGGATTTTAAAACTAAAGTAATTGCTATTAAAGAAAAAAATATTGAATATAAAAATGACTCTACTTTTGTTTACATTCAAACTTCTCCACAAACTTTCGTAAAAAAACAAATAATTTTAGGTCTTTCAGATGATTTATTTGTAGAAGTTAAAAGTGGAATTTCGTTAAAAGATATTATTAAGGCATTAGATAAATAAGATAAAATGAACTTAATTGATTTTTCTATAGAAAATTATATTCCTCATTTAAAAAAACAAAATGATATTTTATTTATTAAGGATTTTTCAAGAAAAACATATTTAAAACTTACACCAGAGGAATATGTAAGACAGTTTTTTATTGAATATTTAGTAACCAACAAAAATTTTCCAATTAGTAATATTCAAACTGAATCTGGTTTAAAGTTTAATAAAAAAACTAAAAGAGCAGATATTATAGTTTATAAAAATAATGTTCCAATTTTATTAGTCGAATGTAAGTCTATGGATATTATAATAAATGACAAAACAATACATCAAATTTCAAATTACCAATCAGTAATAATGGCAACATATTTAGCAATTACAAATGGAAAATCTACTTTTTATTTCAAAAAACAAGCAAACGATTTTAAAATAATTGAAGATATTCCAAATTATGATTTAATTTAGCAGTGTTTTTAATTAAAATTAAATCATAAATTTTATGTTCTATTTTAATTAACAAAGTCAAAATTACAAATAAATTACAAATAAATTACAAATAAATTTAGAATAAATTTAGAATAAATATACAAAACAATTAAAATCAAAAATTAATAAATTATCATAATTTTAAATTCAATAATCAAAATGCGTAAAGTTTTATTTTTTATATTAATTTCAAATGTAGTTTTTTCTCAAAATAATTTAGCAAAAAAAGATAATGGTTACAAAATATTAGAAGCGGATAAAAATTATGGTGATTTTTTGTGGCTTCATAGTGATTCTATGAACAAAGACTTCCCAGTTTTGGTTTTTTTACCCAATAATTATGCAAACTCTAACAAAAATTTCCCAGTAATCTATACATTGCATGGCGTAAATGATTCTAAACTTACAGAAGAAGGAATTCGTAAATTAATAAATCCTTCAGTTGGATATAAAGAAGCTGCTAATGAATTCCAATGTATTATTGTTACACCATTAGTAGGTAATAAATATTATATAGACTCCCCTATTTTTAAAAATCAAAAATATGCTACTTTAATAGCTATTGAATTAGTAAATTTGATTGATAAAAAGTATAAAACTATTAAAGACAGAAAATCAAGGATATTACAAGGATTTAGTATGGGTGGCTATGGTTCTATAAGTTTATTGTGTCGTTATCCAGAAATATTTTCAGTTGCTTTAAGCAGAGGTGGTGCTTTGGAACAAAAGCATTTGATTGATAATTTGCAATGGGACGATGCTTCAATCGAATTATTAGGGGATTATTTCCAAAACCAAAAAGAATATCATTTGCACAGCACAACCAATTTGCTTAACAAAATAAAAGATAGAACTGATGTTGCAATAGTTATGGAAATTGGTAGAGAAGATTATTTGTATCAAGGAAATAAAAAAGTTGAGACGAAATTAAAAACCACAAAAATTCCTTACATTTTTGCTGAGTATCCAGGAGGACATGAATGGAGCAAAGAAGCCCTTTATAGTATGCTTACTCATTTACAATATTTTGTAAAAACATATGATAAGTAAAATTTTACTTTATAAAATATTTTATTATTGCCATGTAGATACATTTTAAAGCTAAATTACAAATATTTATTTCAAAACCCCATCACTAACCTTTTCTAAATGGGAAAGGAACTCAAAAAACACCGTTTTTTAAGTGTTTGGTAATTAAATGGGCTATACAAAAATATTTAATTAATATTTTAATTTATTTTATTTTTAACTCTCTTCAATTAAAAAATCATTTATCTTCCATAGTAAAACAATTAAATGGGATATTTTTTAATAAATTTTTGGTCCTTTCAGCTCTAGCATCAGTAATAAAAACTTGTCCAAATACATTTTCAGTAAGCATAGAAAGTAATTTTTTTATCCTAAAATCATCTAATTTATCAAAAATATCATCCATTAATAAAATAGGTTTTATGCCTTTTTTTAGGTTTAAAAACGTAAATTGTGCTAATTTAAGTGCTAAAACAAAAGATTTTTTTTGTCCTTGAGAGGCATATTTTTTTGTGCTTTTTTCATCTAAAGTCCACTCAAAATCATCGGCATGAATACCTAAATTAGTTCTTTGTGAAAAAATATCTTTTTCTTGATTATTCAAAAAAATACTTTCAAAATCTGAATTCACATCGGTTTCATATTCGATATTTGCCTTTTCTTTTTCTGAACTTATAAAATTGTAATGGGTAATAAAAATGGGTTTAAATTCTAAAATTGTTTCTGCCCTTTTTTTTGAAATATAATGATTTAATTCTATTAACTTTTTATCATAAATTGCTAATAAAGTAATATCTAGCTTTTCTTTTATGGATAAAAGTTTTAAATAATGATTTCTTTGTTTGAGAATGTGATTATAAGTTGATAAAGACTCCAAATATTGAAGATCAAATTGGCAAATTAAAAGGTCGAAAAATTTACGTCTTAATTCACTCGAACCACGCACCAAATCTGTATCATCGGGAGCGAAAAGCACCACAGGAAAGCGTCCAATATGCTGACTTAATTTATCGTATTCTTCTCCATCAATAGTAATTTTCTTTTTTGTGTGTGAAGAAAATGAAGCTGCAATGGTTAATTTATTTTCTAAAACTTCTACATTTCCCTCCAATCTAAAAAAATCTGCGTCTTGATGAATCAAAACTGAATCGGAAGATGCTAAAAAACTTTTTGTCAAACACATATAATATAGTGCATCCAGCAAATTAGTTTTTCCGTTTCCATTATTACCCAAAACAAGGTTTAAACCATCAGAACAAGTCCATTTGAGGTTGTCAATGCTTTTAAAATATGAAATATTTATGTCTTTAAAAAACAATTTTTATGAATTTTATTGCAAATGTTGAAAAATAGTTATTAAAAAACGATTTATGCTTTAAAATTAAGAAGATTTATTTTAATATTGCAAACTGAATTATTAAAAAGATAAGAATTAAAGTATGGCAACTCAAAAAAGCGAATCATCAAATAAATCAAATAATAAAATTGATTTTGGAAAAGAAACCTATATGTATTGGTATGAAACCATGGTTTTGATGCGTAAGTTTGAAGAAAAAGCGGGTCAATTGTATGGACAACAAAAAATTAAAGGTTTTTGTCATTTATACATTGGTCAAGAAGCCTGTGCATCTGGTGCTGCTTCTGCATTAAAAAAAGGAGATAAATATCTAACTTCTTACCGAGATCATGCTATTCCATTGGCTCTTGGTACAAGTCCAAACCCAATTATGGCTGAGTTATTTGCAAAAATAACAGGTGTATCAAAAGGAAAAGGCGGTTCTATGCACATTTTTGATAAAGAAGTAGGATTTATGGGCGGACATGGAATTGTAGGCGGACAAATTCCATTGGGTGCCGGGATTGCATTTGCTGAAAAATATAATGAAACTGGTAATGTTTGTATTTGTTATATGGGTGATGGTGCTGTGCGTCAAGGTGCTTTTCATGAAACTTTAAATATGGCTATGCTTTGGAGTTTGCCTGTTATTTTTGTAATCGAAAATAATGGATATGCCATGGGAACTTCTGTGGCTCGTACATCTAACGTAAGAGAATTATATACTTTGGGAGAATCTTACGATATTCCTTCTGAAGCAGTAGATGGAATGAAGTGTGAGGACGTACATATTGCGGTTTCCAGAGCTGCAGAAAGAGCTCGAAATGGAGAAGGACCAACACTTTTAGAATTTAGAACCTATAGATATAGAGGTCATTCTATGTCAGATCCTGCAAAATATCGTTCTAAAGAAGAGTTAGAATCTTACAAAGCGCAAGATCCTATTGAGCAAGTTCGTGAAGTTATTTTATCTAAAAAATATGCCACAGAAGCTGAATTAGAACTAATTGACGATAATATTAAAATTAAAGTTCAAGAAAGTGTAGATTTTGCGGAAGCCTCGCCCTACCCTGATGCTAGCGAAGCTTACAAAGATGTGTACGCAGAACCAAATTATCCTTTTATATTAGAATAATTGTATTATATTTGTAAAAAATAATTTAAGAAATTATAAAAAAAGAAAAAAGTGTCAAAAAAAGAAAACAAATTAGAAGAAATATTAGAGCAACCAGAAGTTATTCTTGATAATTTTCAAAGTGGAAAGTTTGAAGAATGGTTTGAAAAAAATAAAAACATGATTTCCATGATTGGTGGTGGAATTGTGTTAGCTATTGGATTGGTTTTATTTGGAAAATATTACTTAACTACGCAAAATACAGATGCTCAAAATGAAATGTTTCAGGCTGTTTATTATTTTGAATCTGATAGTTTAAATAAAGCCTTAAATGGAGATGGCGTTAACAAAGGTCTTATTGAAATTTCGGATGACTACGGTATGACAAAAGCTGGAAAGTTAGCTGGATTTTATGCAGGAGTTTCGTATCTTAAATTAGGTAAGTTTGATGAGGCCATAGATTTTTTAGATCGTTTCAGTTCAAAAGACGTTTTAGTTCAAGCAAGAGCTTACTCATTGATGGGAGATGCTTATATGGAAAAATCAGATTTTAGTAATGCAATTTCTTACTATGAAAAAGCATCAAACTTTGAACCAACCAAACAATTTACGCCTGATTATCTTATGAAATTAGGATTAGCTTACGAATCAAATAAAGATTTTAGTTCTGCAGCAAAAGCTTATAACAAAATTATTGAAGATTACCCAACAAGCCAAAAAGTAAACGATGCAAAAAAATATAAAGCATTGAACGAAACTTTGGCACAATAAATATGAAAATAAAATGATTTTAAGAACTTCTATAATTTCGATTTTTTTGTCTATATTTCTTATGCTACAATCATGTGGAGGAGCGAAACAAAGTTTTCGCTCCAAACCAATCAATATTAGTAATAAAAAATATAAATCAATTCTAAAATGGGGCATGATTCGTGAAATTCAAAGTCGCCATAAAACAACTGCCCGCAGATCAAGCAACATAAGTGCCTATAACAGATCTATAAACAGAAGAACTGTAACAAAGCGTAATAAACGTAATTATAATTACCAAAACTACAAAGATTCTATGGAAGCATCTCAAGCAGCCGAAAAATCTAATTTCTCCATCTACGATAGATAATCGTTTATTTCAAACAAGTGAATAAATTACAATATAACCTTTTAGCTTTATTCGTTTTGGTGCTCTTGGGTGTTACATCATGCAAAAATAAAGATTTAATAAAACCAACCACAACGGGTGGAAATCCTTTGGGCAATTCCAGTTTAACCATTACTTCAAATATTGGTTATGCCCATAAAATTAATAATTCCAATTTAACTGCTCCAACAAATGCTTTATCAAGCCGCTTTGTAGTAGTAAGAAATGGAATAGAATCGAGAGATACTTTAATTTCAAAAACTGGAACATTAATTTCTGAAACTCCCTCAAATTTATTGAAATTGATATGCTTAGATAACCCAAAACATTCAGATATCAATACCACTTCCATTGGCGTTTCGGGTTGGAAAATAGAATCCGCCCATTTTTTAGCTAGAAATGGAGCTACTAAAAATATATCCTCAGAACTTTCTACGGTTATAGGGATTTCATTATCTTATACTATTTGTTATTTCCCAGACGGTTTTTACAAAATTTTTAATCATGTGGACGAAACTTTGCATCAATCAGGAATTTTTCAGTTGGTTATAGAAAATAATTTAGCTATCGGAATTATTTTTCAACCTCAATTTATTGGAATTGCAAATGTACCTTTCATTAATCATTCTAGCTATAATCCAAATCCTTTTGGATATGGTATTTGGGGAGTTACTGAAAATGATTTTTTTCCAATTTATAGCATAAATCCTGCCGCAAATGCTATCTTAAAAATGTCTAAAATTACTTTTTAATTTTAATAATGATGGATTTTAGAGTTGGTTTTGGGTTTGATACACACGAATTAGTTGAAGGAAGAGAACTTTGGCTGGGTGGCATAAAAATTGAACACAACAAAGGCGCTTTGGGTCATTCGGATGCGGATGTTTTAATTCATGCTATTTGTGATGCTTTGCTTGGAGCAGCAAATTTAAGAGATATTGGTTTTCATTTTTCAAATACAGATGCCCGTTGGAAAAGTATTGACAGTAAGATTTTGTTGAAAGAAACTAATTCTATAATTCAAAATAAAGGCTTTAAAATTACTAATATTGATGCTACTTTGTGTTTAGAAGAGCCGAAAATAAATCCTCATATTGAAAAAATGCAAGATTCTTTGGCTGATTGTTTAAAAATCGAATCTGATAGAATTTCAATCAAAGCCACTACAAACGAACACATGGGTTATGTGGGAAGAAAAGAAGGCGTTAATGCCTATGCGGTTGCTTTGATTTACAAATGATTTTTTCTGAAATCTAAATCTAAAGAATTGATTTGAGTCTTATTTTGAAATTATCTGAAATTATTTCAATTACAAAAAATATATTTTTGCAATTTTATTACTTTTTAAAAATATATTTTATTGTAAAAATACTGCAATAAAATTTTTTTTGCAGTATTTTTTTGAAAAGTAAATAATTTGTAAAATATATTTATTTTTGTAAATCGTAACTAAAACTAAACTTCAATCGATGAATTTAAAATCACTACTTATTTCTTCATTATTATTTTTGTATTCTCAAGATGTATTTTCTAAACAAATACCAAAAATTATTGGCGGTAAAGTTGCCATTGGTATTGAAACAAATATGGGACCATCTTGGTCAAATAAAATTGGTGATTATTTATCAAAAAGCCAATACATTGGTACTGCTTTATTTACTGGAGCCTTAGGATTAAATGTTGTTATTCGGTTTACCAATTATTTCTCACTAGTACCAGGTGTTTTTTATAGTGTTTATGGTAGTGCGTTTACTTTTCCTGCTTATGGAATTACGCAAACAAATACTTCTAGGTATGGCACAACTACAACTAAAGAAGCTAATTATAACGAGCAAATAAGTATGCATTATTTTCAATTTCCTTTACTTTTACAAGCAAAAATACCCATTGAAAAAAGTGCTATATATTTTGAATCTGGTTTAAGTATGGCTGCTAATTTATATGGCAGGTATGCAGTAAGTAAGTTTGTGCCATCTAAAAAAAAAGGAGAATTAGATGAAGACTGAGACCATGTAGAAATTACTTATTTGTTATCTTCAACAATGTCTATGTTTCATTTTAATATAGGATATATTGGAAATATTTCAAAAGGACTTTCTTATCGAATGGGCTTAAATTACAGTCATGGACTTAGTAATTTTTTTAAAGAAATTACTGGAGTTGAAGCAATAACAAAAGCTGTACAGTTCAACTTTGGTTTAATTATTAATCTTAAGTCATAATTTGAATAAATTAGAAAATATTTGTTAAATTATTTAAAAAAGATTTTTTTATTAAAATATTACATGTATATTTGTATTTATGAGGACAATCAAAAAAATATTATTATTGAACTTAACGATTTTAAGTTTAATATGTTTCGGGCAAGTAAAACAAAATGTTTCTAAAAAAATCAATACTGGAGTTGCTTCTAAAGTAGTTAAAGATAGAAAACCACATCCCATCTCTCTCCATTTTGGTCTGGGTTCATGTTCTTATTATGGACAAATGAGTGGTTCAAAATATTCTTTTAAAGCAATAAATTTTCAAGTAAATGCGGGTGCTAAATATAGATTAAATTCGAGATTTTGTGTTGGCGGAAATTTAAGATACGCTTCACTTTCAGCATCTGATAAAAATACTGACTCGCCTTTATCGGATGGTGGATCTGGTCGTTATGAAAGAAACTTAAGTTTTAAAACAAATATGATTGGTTTAGAAGCTTTTGGAACTTTTGATATAATAGCTTTTACTAGAAATCATATTGTTGAGGGCGAAATTGTTGGCGGTGGTGGTATTTTTGGCGTTTCACCTTATTTAATTGGTGGTATAGGTTTGATGTACTATAACCCAACTGCAGAAGTTGGTGGAAAAACTTATAGCCTTAGAGATGTAAAAACTTCCTTAGAAAAACAAAATGGATTCACTTATGGTTCATTTACTCCAACTTTTACTTATGGAATTGGTGCTAGAGTTCAACTTACTCGACTTTTAGATTTGGGAATAGAAGGAACTTTTACAAATACTTTAACCGATTATTTAGATGAT
>REAG01000115.1 GCA_004294265.1 Cytophagales bacterium
ACTTGACGTCAATATATCTATAAATTGATTTCACGTAAAGTGTTGATTATCAATAAGTTATAAAAAATTAATTATAGATAAATACGCGTCAGGTTAATAGTACATAATTTATAATAATAGTTTATATTTTAGATTCTAAATTATAAAATTCAAAATTAGAATGTCATATTAAATAATCGGTTTAATATAGTTCAATTAAATCAAATAATTTTGGTTATTAACAACATTAAAATTTGAATTGAAATTCTGTTTTTTATAAAATTAAATTTTAATATGATATTTTTTATATTTGATTTTTATTCTTTTGCTTTAAAAATAAAAATTAGTATCATCATTTAAAATAATTATATTATGTTTACATTTATAATAAAATAAAATTTTTATTATATAAAATAGGATATTTAGATGAAAAAAAATAATTCTATTGTAAATAAAAAACCAATTATTTGTTTCCTATATCAAACAAATTATGAACAATTCTTTCTTGCCAACTATCCGAACAAAACAAAGAGTAGCCGAAGTATCGTGGTTTTCTGCTTTATGCAATGACGACACTGCCTATTTGGGCTATGTAGATACAAAGCGTCAGAGCACTTATGAGCATTGTTCCAAAATAGTAAAAACAGCAGATAAGTTAGGTTTTAAAAACATTTTATTACCTAACTCCTATATCAAAGGTCAGGATACGATGATATTTGCGGCTGCCATTGCGGCTCAAGCCAAAAATATCAATCTTCTTACCGCCATTCGTTGTGGCGAACAGCATCCTCCTATGTTGGCAAGGGCTATTTCCACACTAGATCATATCCTAAAAGGTCGATTGACCATTAATATTATTAATTCTGATTTGCCAGGAACTAAAGAAAGCAACGAAGTTAGATACGAAAAAAGCGCTGAAGTCATCGAGATTTTAAAACAAGCATGGACACAAGAAAGAATCCAATATAACGGCAAATATTACCAGTTTGACTTGCCTACAGATCCTATTAAACCTTATCAAATCAATGGTGGACCACTATTGTATTTTGGAGGAATTTCAGATGGAGCCCGAGAACTTTGTGCCAAACATTGCGATGTATTTTTGATGTGGCCAGAGCCAGAAGCAGACTTGGCAGCTACCATGCAAGACATGAGCCAGCGAGCATCAAAATACAACCGAACCATCGATTTTGGGTTGAGAATACACATGATTGTGCGAGAAACAGAGGCTGAGACAAAAGCTTATGCCAAAAAACTGATGTCAAAATTTGATGCTAAAACTGCACAAGAACTAAAAAACAGAAGTTTAGATGCCAAATCCTACGGAGTACAAAGACAAGACGAAAACAGGGCAAAGCTAGCCGATGCAGATGATTTTATTGAGCCAATGCTCTGGACAGGAATAGGCAGAGCTCGTTCTGGTTGTGGAGCAGCCATCGTGGGCAATCCTAAACAAGTACTTGAAAAAATGAATAGATATATGGATATGGGCTTTCGTTCTTTTGTACTATCAGGCTATCCGCACCTTGAGGAAAGTAAGTACTTTGCCAAATATGTGCTTCCACATTTACCAAATGTATCGATGCCAGTGCTTCAAAATCGTATTCCTTCTTAATCAAAATTAAATGAACTCCATTCCACAAATTGCCTCCAACTATCGATGGAGGATTTGTGCCCTTTTGTTTTTTTCGGTAGTCATTCATTATATAGATCGACAAGCACTTTCGTTTGCTGTTTTAAACGACTCGTTTCTGTCTGATACGGGTCTGAAAGGAGCTGATGGCAAACTAAATAAAGCACTCTTTGGCTACCTCGATGCAAGTTTCAAAGTTGCCTTTATGATAGGTTTTTTACTTATGGGTAGTATGCTAGACCGATTGGGTAGCAAAAAAGGATTTTCAATAGCTGTATTTACCTGGAGCATGGGTGGATTAGGACAAGTTTTTGCAAGTTCTGCACTAGGATTGGGGTCTGCACGCTTTTTTTTAGGAATAGGCGAAGCAGGCAATTTTCCAGCATCAATAAAAACCGTTTCGGAGTGGTTTCCTCGTAAAGAAAGAGCATTAGCAACAGGCATTTTCAATACAGGTGGCAATGTTGGTATAATCCTAGCCCCATTTTTATGGCGTATTTTTTAGAAAACTTTTCTTGGCATTGGGCATTTATTATAGCCAATTCCTTAGGTTTTGTTTGGTTGATATTTTGGTGGAAAATGTATGAATCGCCTAATACTCATCCAAAAGTTAATGTGACAGAACTTGCATTGATAGAAACTGAATCAGACGAGAAACCAATAAAAATACCTTTTAAACAACTATTAAAATACAGACAAACGTGGGCTTTTGCTTTTGGGAAATTTTTTACTGATCCCGCTTGGTTTTTATATTTGATATGGCTTCCTACTTTTTTTAAAGAAGAACACCATATCGACATGAAATTGATGATTTTTCCGATGATTATTATTTATTCGATTTCTGCCTTTGGAAGTATTGGTGGCGGAGCACTCTCATCATATTTATTGAAAATAGGTTGGAATTTGCCTTCTGCACGCAAACTTACATTTTTGCTTTGTAGCTTACTGGCTGTACCAGCCTATTTTGCATCTACTACCACCAATTTATGGATAGCCATTCCTATCATAGGATTTGCAACTGCGGCTCATGCTGGTTTTTCAGCCAATTTATTTACCTTAGTATCAGATACTTTTCCCAAACATGCTGTTGCAAGCGTAGTAGGCATTGGAGGAATGGTGGGTGCGTGTGGGGGTGTCATTATCTCCGCTATAAGTGGTATATAATAAACGACTTATATAAATTCGTATAATTTTTATTATCTTTGCAAAAAAAAATGCAAAAACTAGAATTACAGACATCAGAATTAAT
>REAG01000116.1 GCA_004294265.1 Cytophagales bacterium
AGGTCGTTCAGGGAAATCTTTTACTTTTGTAACAGGACGTAAGGATGCCATGAAATTAAAAGATATTGAAAGATATACAAAATCACCAATCCCTAAAGGCGAAATACCTTCAGGTGCTGAAATTGAAGTATTTAGAAAAAATCAATTTGTAGAGAAAGTTGCCAATATGGTAAACGCTGATGAGTTGAAAGATTTTGTAGATATTGCTCAAAAATTACAAGAAACAGGTATTTCAGATGTTAAAATTATTGCTGCTTTAGCAAAAATGCAAATGGGTACTAGTAATAATAAAACTTATAATGACGATAATTTCAAAGTAGAAACAAGAGGCGATAGAAATACGCCTAGAGGTGGAGAAAGAGAGCGTGGTAACGACCGTTTTGAGCGAAGTGGAGATAGAGACAGAGATCGTGGCAGCCGTTTCGATAGAGGCGATAGAGACAGAGATTCTTCTAGAGGCGGACGTTTTGAAAGAGGCGGAAACGACAGACCTAGAGAAACTTCAAGATTTGGAGGCGGAAACGATCGTGGTGGCGAATCAAGATTTGGTTCTGCTCCGCAACGTGAGCGAGAACCACGACCTAGCATGAACCCAGATATGAAAATGACTAAGTTAGTTGTTAATATCGGTCGTGAGCAACGAGTAAGACCAGGTGATATTGTAGGTGCTATTGCCGGAGAGGCAGGCATTAATGGTAAAAATATTGGTGATATTGAAATAAGAGATAGCCATACTTTTGTATATGTTCCTAAAGACGACTCAAGCAAAGTTTTGAGTGCTATGAACGGAAATACAATTAAAGGTTTTAAAGTAAATTTTGAAACGGCTGATTAATAGAAAGTTTATTTTTGAAAACAAAAAAAGTGGTTTCATTTGAAAATGAAACCACTTTTTTTATGAAAAATAAATGAAAACTCTTTAAAAATTAATTCTAATTTTTAAAAAATATCATGTAATTTTTATTCAACTTAATTTAATAAATAAATAAATCATAAATTAAAATTAATAAATATATTTTTCTATAAATGATTGATGTTCAAGCTATTAAAATAATTATTAATAAATTAATAATTATTTTAATAAATTATATGAAATTTTAATTTAAAAATTCTAAAACTTTATATAATTTTGAACGTAAGAAATAGTCAAAAACACAAACCAAATGAATGTTATGAAAAAGTTAAACGCAGTTATGCTCATTGATGACAATGAAATTGACAATTTAATCAATCAAAAAATGATTGAATCTATAAACATGACAGAAAATATTTTTATTCATTCAGGGGCAAAAAGTGCTTTAGAATACCTTAAAAATATAGAAAAAATAAAAATTGGTGCTGAAAATTTCCTTCCTGAATTAATTTTTTTAGATATTGATATGCCTTTGATGGATGGTTTTCAATTTATTGATGAATTTGATAAGCTTTCAGATACAACAAAACTTTATTGCAAAATAGTTTTACTTACCTCTTCTCTTGACCCGAAAGATATTTCGAAATCTAAAAAAAATACGCAAATATTAAAATATATGAATAAGCCTCTTTCTCAAGATAATCTAAAAAAGTTAATAGAATCTAACTTTAGTTAATAAAATAATATTACTTTGAGATTTTGTTAGTTTCTGAATTTAATAACTGTTCGTGGTGAGGCGGACATTTAATTTTATAAAAGGTATAAGAAATATTTATGCAAAAATAGTGCATCCAATCGTTGGTTGCTAAATCAGCACTTCTAAAATGTGGGTTTATTGTGTTTGGATTTTTCTCATCTATTCCATCTAGCTTATCAGTATAAAGAACACTACATTCATATTTCGCACCAATATTCCAATTTTTGTTTAACATATATTTAACACCAAAACCGAAAGGAATGGTTGGATAAACTGGAATTTTACTAGGATTGATAAAATCAGGTTGCATAGAAAAAACCGAAATGCCAAGTCCAAATGTTAGATAAGGCGAAAATCTAACTTTTCTTTTTAAATCTCTAAAATCTAAAAAATTATATTCTATATTAAAACTTGTTTGAAAAATATTTGCATGAAAACTCTTATTTCTTAATTTAGAAATAATATCAGAGTTGAGAGAATCTTTTCCGTCTAGCATCAAATATTTCAAATCTACTCTAGCTACCCATACATGATTGAAATTATATCTAAAAAAAGCATCAGCCCCAACTCTTGTATTTAAAATATTAAAGTTAGAAATGTCAGTTCGACTATTAGTAGCACCTAAGCCACAGCCAATTTCCCAATGTTGAGCGTTTGAAATTAAACTTATGCCAATAAAACTAATTAAAATTATTTTTTTCATGAATATAAATAACGTCTTATTCTTGTTTTATTGTTTTAATATACTAAAATCTTTTTAATTTTATTAATAAGAGTATCATTAATTTTTTGGTAAGACTCTCTTGTCCAGCCTGCAATGTGTGGAGTAAGTAATAATTTCTTATTTTCACACATTCTTTTATATAATTCAGGTTCAGCGGTTTTAAAAAGATCAATTTTTTCATTTTCCAACACATCCAATGCAGCACCCAAAACTTTTCCTTCGTCTATTTTGTCTAACAAATGAGATAATTGAATAATTGGACCTCGAGAAGTATTAATAATCCAAATATTTTTTTTAAACTTTTCTAAATAGGTTTTATTTACAAAATGATGCGTATGAAAAGTTAAAGGAACATGAAAGCTTACAATATCAGCAGTTTCAAAAATTTCGGACATATCGGCTTCTTTTGAATAAACGTCTCCATGAAAAGCATGATGAATATCAAAAGCCAAAATATTACAATCAAACATACTTAGGCGTTTAGCTAGTGCTTTACCTGCAT
>REAG01000212.1 GCA_004294265.1 Cytophagales bacterium
ACGCCATTTGATAATGTTAGACAAAAAGCTGCGGACTCAATCTATCTCTAAAATGTGATTTTTCTTACTGCTATTACACACTTTTTTGAACACTACCTAGATATTTTCAAATATAAGGCTTTTTCTATCCAAAAAATTACACTAAACTATCAAACCAGCCATAGCACCTGTAAACATACAAGCCAATGAAGCTGCAAGTAAAGCTCTAATGCCTAATTTTGAAATATTCCCTCTTTGATTGGGTGCTAAACTGCCAATACCACCTAATTGGATTGCTATTGAGCTAAAATTTGAAAATCCGCATAAGGCATAAGTAGAAATTAAAATAGTATGTGAATCAATAAATCCCATTTTTTTATAGTCAGCAAGTCTTAAATAAGCAATAAATTCATTAATAGCCGTTTTTTGCCCCAACAAACTTCCTAAATAAATTGAATCATGCCAAGAAACACCCATTAACCAAGCTAAAGGTCTTAAAATAGTCCCGAAAATATATTCTAAAGAAAGATTTTGAAACGTATTACCAGAAAATTGGACAATAAAATCGTTTAAGTGCGTAAAATTGCCAATTTTGAGTAATCCAAAATTAATTAAAGCAATTAAAGAAACAAATCCCAAAAGCATAGCGGCAACATTTACTGACAATCGTAAACCATCTGAAATTCCATTGCAGGTTGCATCAATAATATTTACCCCAAAAGATTCTCTATGTAGTACTATTTTTTGATTTAAAGCTTCTGTTTCTGGCAATAAAATTTTAGAAAACATAATTGCAGCTGGCGTATTCATTAAAGAAGCATTAATTAGGTGTGCTGCAAATTTCGATTTTTCCTCCATACTAAATCCTCCTAAAAGACCTACATAAGCAGCCATAACACCTCCAGCAATAGTCGCCATACCGCAAGACATCACACACATAATTTCGGACTTAGTCATTTTTTCTAAAAAAGGTTTGATAAGAAGTGGGGCTTCTGTTTGTCCTAAAAATACATTTCCCGCAGCAGATAAACTTTCAGCACCAGACATAGGCATTACTTTAGACATGGCTTTTGCCATTAAAACCACAACTTTTTGCAAAATACCCCAATAATATAAAATGCCTGTAATAGCTGAAAAATAGATAATCGTTGGCATAACATTAAATACAAAAATATATCCCATATTATGTTTGGTATCTGGAAAAACATTAGAGTTTTTGGCTAAATCTCCAAATAAAAATTGTGCTCCAGCATTTGAAAAATCTATAACTCTTACAAATATATTCCCAACAATATTGAAAAATGATTCCATAAAAGGTATTTTTGTAATCATTAAACAAAAAGTAATTTGTAACAGTATAGCTCCAATAACCAATCTAAGATTAATGGCACTTTTATTGGAAGATAAAAGATAGGCTATTATTATAAAAACTAATAATCCGATAAATGCTTGCATGAATTTTTCTTTTGATGCTTGTAAATTAACAATATATTAATTTTCAATCCAATATTTCACCCAAAAATAAATTAATAATATATATATGTTTGATGCAATTAAATTATAAATCCAATTGGGTAAAATAATTAATATAAATTCTTTTATATAATTGCAAATTAATTGATAACTTTTCACTTTTAGGAAAACATGAAAAGGCTTTAAAATAATTTAATTACAAATATTTGTATAACTCAACTTAACCAATTTAAAAATAAAAATTATGGAAAATATTGTAATTCACAAAGCAAATACAAGAGGGAAATCTGATTTAGGATGGTTAAAAGCTAATTTTACATTTAGTTTTGCCAACTATCACAATCCCGAAAGAATGAATTTTGGAGTTTTAAGAGTAATGAATGATGATATAATTGCAGCAGGTAAGGGATTTGGTACACATCCGCATGATAATATGGAAATTATTACTATCCCTCTAGAAGGTGCTTTGGAACATAAAGATAGTATGGGCAACGGAACAGTGATTAGGTATGGCGATATTCAATGTATGAGTGCAGGAACTGGAATTCAACATAGTGAATTTAATCCTGATAAAAATAAAATAGCCAATACATTACAAATTTGGATGTTTCCAAACAAAAGAAATGTAACACCACGTTATGATCAAAAAACTTTAAATAAAGATAAAGCTATAAATAACTTACAGCAAATTCTATCTCCAAACAAAGAGGACGAAGGTGTTTGGGTGCATCAAGATGCTTGGTTTCTTCAAGGAATATTTGAAAAAGATTTTATTATTGACTATTTTCTAAAACGAAAAGGAAACGGAGTTTATGTTTTTGTAATTCAAGGTGATGCCACTATCAATGGTCATGCCTTAAAAAAAAGAGATGGTTTTGGAATTTGGAATATAGAAAAGATTACTATTTTATCCAATTCTTCAAATACAGAGATTTTAGTAATGGATGTTCCTATGTCATTAAGCTGATAAAGTAAAAATAATCTAGATAAAATTTTAAAATAGAAAATTCTCAAAATGTCTAATCAGTGAATTTACACGAAATCAAGACGTTTATTTTTAATTTATTACTAATAAAAACTCTTGCAAACAAAGTCTTTTGCTTTGAATTCTACGACTTAGTTGCAGAAATTGGATTTAGAGTGGGGTTTTAATCTGTTAATTTTAAATGTAAATCCCCATGTGCCTAGTAAATAATCACAAATTTTTTGATAACTTATTTCCATATTCCCTTTAGGACAATAAGAAAGTGGCTTTTTAAGAATTTATTCTAAATATTTAATAGACTTCAATAATAATACATACTTAAAAAAAACTGCAAACATAAAAAAAAGGTCTTAAAAAGACCTTTCTTTTAAATTCCAACAAAAACTTATCTTTGATTTCTATTTCGACTGTGCAGATATAGTCGTAGATTTTTCAGAACACATAGTAATAAATCCTGTCACGTCTTCTAAAGTTTTTTCCATGTGAATGCGGTTTTTATCTGTAATCATTGAAGGATTTATAGAGAATTTAAAATTAGTTTCATCTATATAAGCCTCTAACTGAGATTTATAGTCATTCAAATAATTCAAAGCTTCTTGGTAGTTGCCAGCAAGAATGTAAGAACGACCCACATAATAGTTTACAACAAATGAAGTAGTTTCGTGTGCCATTGCAGAACGAAAATAAGGTAAAGCCGTGTGAAAATTTTCTGAACTTAACAAACACATTCCTATCATATAATCATAGCGAACCTTATCAGAAGATAATTCATCTAATTTGATAAATGTGTTTAACGCTTGGTCATAATTTTGAGCTTTGAAAGCCGCATAAGCCGATTTTTGAAGTTTTTTGATTTCTTTTTTTGTTTCCGCTTTAGCACTAAATACGATGGCTGCAACTGATGCTGCAAAAGCCAAATTTTTGATTGAATTTTTCATTTTTTGTATATTTTTAATATGAATAAACTTAAGTAGATTAGAATCTTTTCCCTATTTGATTCTGATGCAAAATTAATATTGTTAATTTAATCTAGTAAATTTATTTTTAAATGAATTGAACAATTACCTTTAAAAGTATCAATTATAGAATAAATCAAGTTTTTATATTGCATTATTCTAAGAAAATGAGTTAAAATACTTAATAATTTAAAATATTTATTTAGTAAAAATATTTAAAAAAAATATTTTTTGTGTTTAAGTCATATAGAATTGTACTTTTTTTATATTGCTAGAAATTATTATTAGGAACTCATAAAAAATTCAATTCGGGTTAAGCACTTACACTCGAAAAATCGTTAATTTTAAGATTTTGAATATTACTTTCATAGTCTCTTACTAAAATGGAAAGGCATAAAGAAACTTATTTTTACAACACCGACTGCTTTTAGAGGTTCCCTAAATCCTTTTAGCTAATTTAAAAAATCTTAATGTTACAAAAATGGCAGAAATGGTTAAGCCAATACAAAGCGAAATCCAAAGACCATAAACTCCTAAAGATGTATTAAAAGTTAAATAATAACCTAAAGGAATAGCAATAGCCCAATAAGAAACAAAAGTTATGTAAGTTGGAATCTTAATATCTTCTATTCCTAAAAGCGAACGTAAACTAACTACTTGAATACCATCAGAAAGCTGAAAAATTCCTGCTAAAATCAATAGAGAAGTTGCTAATCTAACAGTTAGGTCATCATTAGAAAATAAATTTGCTAACGGATTTCCTAAAAAAATAAATAATAAACAACTCATTGTCATCAATACTATTACAAAAAGGAGCGATGTTTTTCCTGCCCTCAGCACTCCCAAACGGTCTTTTGAACCATAAAAGGAGGCTACTCGAATGCTACCGCCCGTTGCAAAACCAGTTGAAAGCATATAAGATACGGACGCAACACTTATTGCAATATTATGGGCAGCCAAAGGCACAGTTCCGAGCCAACCTATCATAATAGCCGCAGTCGAAAAAGCTGAAACTTCAAAAAAGAACTGCATTCCGCTAGGCACTCCAGCCTTCCAAATACGAATAAAACTTTGTTTTTCAATTTTTAAAAAATCGAAATTAAGGTCGAACTCGCTAAATTCTTTTTTATATTTTACAACCAACCAAATGCCAATACACATATATATACGTGCGGTTAAAGTTCCAATTCCTGCTCCAAAAAGACCCAAAGCAGGAAATCCAAAATGCCCAAAAATAAGTAAATAGTTGATTCCCATATTTACAAAAAGGGCTGAAAT
Organism: Cytophagales bacterium; assembly: GCA_004294265.1. Classification (GTDB taxonomy): domain Bacteria; phylum Bacteroidota; class Bacteroidia; order Cytophagales; family UBA9547; genus REAG01. The sequence goes on from REAG01000212.1 coordinate 4,672, forward strand.
ATTAAAAAACATAGAAATAGACGTTTTTTCTAACCCATCCGAAAATTGTTCGATAGCTATAAAAACCATCAAAGGCAAAGTTGAAAAAATAAGCAACGAAAAAAAAGGCGGAGCAATTAAATTTACGTCCTCAGGCTGATTAAAATATTTAAAAAAATACAACATTCCAAACATGATTATCATAAAAAAAATAGATAAAATAACGGCAGATTGTATGCAGCCTTTGAGTATATTTATAACCAAATTTTTATCTCCTGAAGAGTTAGCCGAAGAAATCATAGGCGAACCAATGATTAAAAAGCCTATGGGAATAATACCCACCAAAATAAAGATTGAGCTTGAAATGCCTGCAGCCGCAATTTCGGTGGTGCCAACTTTGCCAATCATCATCGTATCAATAACGCCCATCAAAACCGCTCCTAATCTACCCAAAATGATAGGCATACTTAACTTAAATGTTTCTGAAATGTCTTTTTTAGTAATATTTAGCATTTGATTTTTGGCAAATTTACTTAATTTTCTTAGATTAAATGCTTAAAAATAAATCAACTCCGCAAAACTAAAACGATTAGAAAGTTGATTTTATTAAAAAAAGTATTTTTTTAATAAAAATTAATTCAAAGATGGATTTATTGGATAATTGGCATACTGTTTAAGTTCGGTTTCTTGATATTTTAATATTTCACGCCACAAAATTTCAGGTGAAGTAGTAAGAACTTCAACTTTAGGGTCGTTAATTTTAAACCAACTTTTATTCCTAAATTCAGACAATAACTGTCCTTTGCTCCACCCAGTATAACCAATAAAAAATCGAATTTCAGACTCCTTAATAATTCCTATTCGTATTAAATTAAGCACTAAATCAAGGTTTCCGCCCCAATACCAATCTTTAGAAACATGAATAGAATCTTCTATTTTATTACCTATTTTATGAATAAAATGCAAAGTTGATTGCTCAACCGGACCACCAATATAAACTGGGAAATCTACGTTTTGAAACTCTTCGCCAAAATCTTCAAGCAATAAATTTGACTTTTGATTAAGTACAAATCCTAAAGTACCTTGTTCGGATTGTTCTGTAACTAAAATTACAGATCTAAAAAAGTTTGGATCTTGCAAAAATGGTTCGGACAATAAAATATCACCCTTATTTATTATTGTCATAATTATCAAATTTTATTGATAAACGTAAATTTTAATTTTTGGTTTAAGATAGTAATTTATTTACTTTTTTTAGTAATAAAGTAGTTCCACCATAGATATAATACAATTTAATTTAACTGAAATTTATTCAAAATATTCTCATAAACTATCTTTTTTTTACAAAATAATGTAGTATTGCAAAAAAATCAAGTTTATAAATATGCCATCTTTAGAAGTTTGCCTAAGTCCGCAATTAATTCAATTATATGATTTAAAAGGTAAAATTGTGGTTGTTGTTGATATTTTAAGAGCAACCTCTTGCATGGTAACAGCGTTTGGACATGGAATTAAAGAAATAATTCCGGTTGCTTCTGTTCAAGAATGTAAAGTTTTGCAACAAAAAGGCTATTTGGCAGCAGCCGAAAGAGATGGCTCTAAAGTAGAAGGTTTCGACCTTGATAATTCGCCTTTTAGCTATATGTCAGAACATATTAAAGGCAAAACCATTGCCGTTACAACCACCAATGGCACACAAGCCATTGTAAAATCCTTAGAAGCTGATGAAATAATTGTGGGTGCTTTTTTGAATATAAATACCGTTTATTCTTACTTATTAAAACAAAATAAAGATGTTATTGTTTTTTGTGCTGGCTGGAAAGGAAATTTTAATTTAGAAGATACACTTTTTGCTGGTGCTTTAACAAATTTATTACAAAACGCTTTTAAAATTACCCAAGATAGTGCCATTATGGCTTTAGGCATGTATAATTCCAATAAAAACGATTTATTAAAATTTGTAAATACTTCGCAGCACGTAAGTAGATTAGCAAATTTAGATATTCATAAAGATATAGCTTTTTGCTTAAATTTCGATACTTATCAATCGCTTCCGATTTATAAAAATGATAGATTGGTTATTAGTTGTTAGTTATGTTCAATATTTTTATTGAGTGGACTCAATATATTATAATCAACTTTGCAATTTTAAATCAAAATTTTTGCTTTTGAATTACCTTTTTCAACATACAAATGAAAGGGAATTCGCATTTAAAATTACTAGATTAAAAGCCCCACCCTAAGTCCAATTTCTGCTACGAAGACGCAGAATCCAAGGGGAGGGACTTGCTTCGCAAGTGTTTTTTTTAGTAATAAATTAAAAATAAATTACTTGATTATAAAAGAAAAGTTTTAAATGCGAATTCCCTAATACAAATGAGCGTGATTATGTTCATTTGAGTAAAAGTAAAATCTAAATCCATCTTTGTAATGCACAGTTGGCATTAAATTACTTGATTTTAAATAATTAAACAAATATAATAATTTTTTAAGTATTGAATTTGTTTAATTTAATTTTTTAAAGTAAAACTTAAATTAAACATTATTACTAAATGTATAAATGTAATAAATTATTTAAAATCCTTAACTTACAATTTTCTTATCTTAATATTCCTAAAACTTACTTTATCGCCATGGTCTTGCAAGGCGATATGTCCAGATTTATATTTTCCAAAACCTTTCCAATCATAAAATTTGCTATTTTTTACCATTTTATCCCAATTTGTATCAAATAAACTATATTGAACTACTTTTTTTCCATTCAACCAATGTTCTACTTTATTTTTATTAACTATAATTTTAACAATATTCCATTCGCCAGCTTTTTTTACAGAATTTAAAGATACAGCTTTCATATCATAAAGTGCACCCGCTTGATGCGTAATCATTTTATTATCAGGATGACATTTATTGTCTAAAATTTGCATTTCAGGACCAGTTTCATAAGCATTTTTGAATATTGAGTCTTCCGAAACATGATAAAAAATACCGCTATTGCCACAATCTGAAATTTTCCATTCTAAAATGAGCTCAAAATTTTCATATTTCTCTAAAGATACTATTTCGCCACCCCCAGCTTGAGTAAGTGTAATGCTTTCATTTTCTACTTTCCAAGCCGAATTTAGCGATTTAGATTGAAAGTTTCGCCAGTTATCTAGATTTTTACCATCAAATAAAAGTTTGAAACCCTGTTTTTCTTCCGATTTGGTTAATTTATTTTGTCCAAGTACAACAAATTGTAAACTTAATAAAACTACAAATATCTGTGTTTTCATTTATCTAATGTTAAATTTTAAAATGCAATAATAAATAAAATATAATTATTCTAATAATTTATTTTAATAAATTGACAATATATAAATATTATTAGTATATATTTGAGTCCTAAAATATTATTAACCATGAAATTATACTTTTTGATTTTGTTTATTTCAATTCAAGGATTTGCTCAAATTCGCCCCAAAGAGGCTTGGGTTTTTCGGTCAGTTTTAGATAAAAGAGCAAGGATTATTACTGTAGCTTTAAATAAAGATCTTTATGTGGCTTATGATGGGAATAATTGCGGAATTTTTAAAATTTGGAAAGAAGGAGTTAAATTTTCAGGAACAATTTGGGATTCCAAACACGGGCCTCAACCCATCTCTAATGGCAATTCCTATTCAAATGGAATTGTAGATGAACCCGTTTGGTTTGTTCAAAAAAACAACCAAATACTTAATTCCAAAACTAAATTTTTGGGTTATATATGGAAAGACAATAAAGTAACTTTTAAATATGAAATTTTGTGCGAAAATAAAAGTATTTTGATTGAAGAAACACCAGAGTTTATTAAAAATCAAAATAATGTTAATGTAGGGCTTGAGAGGAAGTTTAAAATTTCTGATACTCAAGGATTTGAGGTTTATAGTCTATTAAAATATGATAATTTAGCCAAAATTGAAGATATTATCACAGATGGTACTTTTAAATATGTATCTAAAACCGAAAAATATTTGAATAATAATATTACTTTGTTTGATGTAAAAGCAAATTTTTATTTCAAATCAAATACAAATTCTACAATAACGGTATATTACAATCCATCTTCTATAAAATAATATTTCAATGAAATTAAAATTAATTTTTCTTTTATCTTTCGTTTATTTTTCGTTTTTGAAGGCTGCTGGTAGTTTTGTGGTTCCAGATAGCTTAACCAAAGGACTGTTGTTGGAATGTTGGGATGTTAGCGACTCTGGTATAAAATCTTATAAGAATCCAAAACTTGGCAAAAAAAACACTTCTTTATTAAGCGAAGTTTCAGGAATAGCTTCTTGGAAAGAGAATTTATCTTTTTTGCCTAAAGTCCCTTATTATGTAACTCTAAAAGGATATATTTTAATTGAAAAAAGCAGATCTTATATTTTTAAATTGCAAAGTTCTCATGGTTCAGCTTTGTTTATTGATGGAGAATTAATGGTAGAAATGGATGGAATTCATGATTATAACACGAGTGATGCTGAACAATATTTAACAGAAGGTTTGCATAAAATTGAAGTAAAAGGTTTTAATGTAAATATTTCTAATACCGAAAAAGAACTTTCTATTGCTTATAATAAAAATGGCGATGAACAATTTGATTGGATTGATCCGAATAATTTGTTTGTTTCAAAAGTAAAAGTTAATAATTTATCTAAAAATTTAGATTTTAACCCTGAAATTGAGTTAGCTAAAAATGTTGGTACTACCAAAGATTACTCAAATTCATTACATCCTAGCTACACATTAAGTAAGATTAATAATAAAAATTACAACCCATTTGTAGGTGGAATTGATTTTACTTCCAATGGAGATATGATAGTAAGTTCTTGGGATTCTTTGGGTCAAATATTTAGAGTTAAAAATGCATCTTTAGGAGATTCTAACAAAGTCATATTTAAAAGAATTGCTTTAGGATTAGCTGAGCCTTTGGGCGTGAAAGTTGTAAACGACAAAATTTATGTTTTACAAAAACAAGAATTAACAGAACTGATTGATAGCGATGGTGATGAAATTATTGATGAATACAAAACTATTTGCAATGCTTGGGGAGCAACAGGTAATTTCCATGAATTTGCTTTTGGTTTAGTTTTTAAAGATGGTTATTTTTATGCAGCTTTAGCAACCGCCATTAATCCAGGAGGTAAAAGCACAATTCCTCAAAACAAAGACAGAGGCAAAGCAATTAAAATTGGATTAGATGGCAGTTTTGAGATTATAGCCTCTGGTTTAAGAACACCTAACGGAATTGGAATTGGTGTTGATAATGAAATATTTATTGCTGACAATCAAGGTGATTGGTTGCCAGCATGTAAAATTTTACACCTCAAAAAAGATGCTTTTTATGGTAGTTATTCCGTTGATTTATACAAAGTTGGGGCAATGGTTGAAAAACCGCCTGTTGTTTGGTTGCCTCAGGGCGAAATTGGCAACTCGGCTTCGCAACCTTCTTACTTAAACGATGGCGTTTATAAAGGTCAGATGATTCATGGAGATGTTACTCATGGAGGTTTGAAGCGTGTTTTTGTAGAAAAAATTGCAGGTGAATACCAAGGAATTGTATTTCCTTTTTCGCAAGGTTTTGCTGCAGGTGTAAACCGTATTTGCTGGGGACCAGATACCGCACTCTATGTGGGTGGGATTGGAAGTTCAGGGAATTGGGGGCAAACCAATAAGAAATGGTATGGTTTAGAACGATTCAAATATAATAATAAAATTACTTTTGAAATTTTGGCAGTTCGAGCTAAAGCAAACGGTTTTGAAATAGAATTTACAGAACCTGCAGAACTTAATTCTTTAAATAAAGTAACAAATTATGAATTTATACAATGGAAATATGAACCCACTATGCAATATGGAGGACCTAAAATTGGAGCAAAACATTTGCAAATTTTATCATTAAGCCCTTCGAAAGACAATAAAAAAGTATTTGTTGAGCTTGATGGATTGCAAGAAGGCAAAGTAATTGTTATTTCATTAAATGACAAAATTAAAAGCAAAAATGGTAATCTAATTTGGGCAAATAAAGGTTGGTACACGATGAATGCATTATCTCGAATTAAAGGTACTGTAACAGGTATTAAACTTGCTTATCCTACAAAAAATTTAGTTTCAACAGCTGCTGCCAAACCCGTTTCTAAAGAACTTTCTGATAGTGAAATTCTTTCGATAGGTGCTAAATTAGTTGATAATAGCGGTTGTAATCAGTGTCATGCACCAAACAAAGTGGTATTAGGACCAAGTTTCAAAATGATAAATGACAAATATAATTCTGATCCTGCAACAATAGCTAAACTTACTGAAAAAGTATATAAAGGCGGAAGCGGAGTTTGGGGCGACCAAGCTATGGGAGCAAATACGCATTTAGATAAAAATGAAATAAAAAAAATGGTTCGTTATATTTTGGCTTTGCCTTAAATTAAAAGTTATTTTAAAATTTAATTGTCATCAACGTACGCTTGATATTTATTATCCACGTCCTTGTCGTAAATATGGACGTCTGTTTTATTGAGTTTCTTTAAGTAGTTATTCGTAACCCATTGCCCCAATGTACCGCCACCTAAACTTACCGTTACAATTCTTTTATCGTTTAATAAGTCAATTCCAAATAAAGGTGCTATGTTATTGAAAAAATTAATATCCAAAGGACCTTCAACACAGAGAAAAACTTTCACTTGTTCAGGTTCTTTTCCGAGAGTAGGCAAAACACCAAGTGTTGTAGCAATGAGTTCTAAATTATCATTATTGCCAACTTCAATATTTATGTTTCCTGCTTCTTTGTGAATAAAACGAAGGTCTTCCACTTCAACTAAACTTGCTAATGCAGGGCTGTGTGTTGTAGTAATTATCTGAGCTGTTCCATTGTCTGCTAATTCTTTCAAAGCATCCATTAATTTCTTTTGCCAGTCGGGATGTTGTGATGTTTCGGGCTCTTCAATTGCGTAAATTACATTAGGAATATTTTTTTCTTGTCTTTTTCTTTCGGCTTCTGCTCTAAAAAAATTTATTAATAGTAATCTTCTAACACCACTCCCTCTTTTATTCATTGGGATGTCATCGCTAGTAATTGTTGGTTTGAATAAATCAGCCCATTTCAATTCAGGTGCAAAATGTGGTTTAAGTTTTTTTGCAACTTCTTCATTCATTTCTTTTAACTTCTCGATAGTCAGGTTAGCAATTTCTGCAATTTCGTCCTCAACCTGTTTTTTTATATCATTTAACGCTACGAGATGTTTTTTAACCCACATTGCAGCTAATCACCCAAAAAGCTTTGATTTTGAGCAATGGGCTTATTTTCGGGAGGCGGCTTGTGTACTACAGATTTGAGTTTTCT
>REAG01000131.1 GCA_004294265.1 Cytophagales bacterium
GTTATTTGTTCGTGTGTAAATTCCATTGTTTTTTTATTTAAAGGTTGAATTTTAAATATAACATTTCTTTGGGATTACACACTTTTTTGTACACTATCAGTTTTAATGACAAGGTTTGACATTTTAAAGATTTTTTCTTTTCGTTAAGGCATAAATTATCGAATTAAAGTAAGAGTTCCATTTTTACGAATTACATTACCATAAAAATCTTCAACTCTAATTGCGTAAGAATACAAACCAGGAATAGCTCCTGCACCATTCCAACCTTCATAATCTTTTGTAGAAGTAAATACTTTTTCGCCCCATCGGTTAAAAATATCTATGTTATATTCTTTCCAAAATAAACCTTTGGGGAAATAAGTGTCATTTTTACCGTCTTCATTAGGGGTAAATGATGTTGGAGGATAAAGTCTTAAATCTTGTATAATATCTTGATAATCAGAATATAAAATAACACCATCGGTAAGAATATTTTTTATTCTATATTTAACTTTTTGATTATTTTCATCTATAGGATTATGTAAATATTGTAATTGATTATTACTTAAATTATCTTTATTAATAAATGTAAAATTTTCTGAATACCATTCAATTTCAGCTTGAGTAACAAGTAAGTTATCGCCATTTTTGTAGTTTGTCCATTGCAAAGAATTTTGAACAATATTATCTTTTTTACCTGTAATTTTAATTGGACAGGTAATTTTTTCGGGACTCTGTCCGCAAGTTTGTTCTCCAATTATTGCATAACAATCGTAGTTAGAATCAATGTTACTCGTGATTGTATTAGTGGTTTGAGTTAGTAATATTTTATTAGAATCTTTTATTCCATAAATTTTGTAATTTAAACCTAAACTAGTGCTGGGTTTCCAAAACAGAAATAATTTAGAATTTTCATAACTACTATTAAATCCTAAAATACCTGAAATTGTGGCGGGTTTAAGTCCTTGAACACAAGTTTCGGCTGAAATAGATTTTGTAAATGGAGCATTTTGTTTTGTTCCAACGACTTGATAACAATAATTTACATTACATTCAACATTGCTATCAAATGCTTGCATGGTTTGTAAGATATTACTACTAAAATTTTGTAAGTTCTGTGAATTTATGATTGTATTTGAAAGTAATAAATCATACCTAATATTGTCGATTGGTGAATAGTTATTATTCCAATTAATTGTGTTTTTACTAGCATCAGCTGTTGCATTTGCAAGTATTGAACTAACCTCTACACCTGTGGTTGTTGTGCCACAATCATCAAAAGCAAAAACTTTGAAAGTTTGAACTGAATTAGTATTTAAGCCGTTAATAGTAAAGATATTAGAACCACCAATACTTGATATACTTTGAATAAATTTATAGCTATCATTAATGCCATTTCTTACAAAAATTGCATATTTTAATTTATCATCTGTTTTGAGTTGCAAATTCACTATTCCTTGCAAATTGTCTTTTGATTTTATTTCTAAAACTTCAATTTCTGGATTATAAAGTGGGGGATAGACTTGTATTTTTTTTATAATAGGATTGCTTTTACAACTTTGCTGGAAGCCTGAAACTGTATATAAATAAGTACCTGTAAGGGTAATAAATCTTACATTTGAGTTTGCATAAATATGCGAATAAATATTTGAACCTGAAACTGAGTTTGAAAAATTTCCATCTCCCCATTCAATGTCGTAAAAATCATATTGTGAATTAGTAATATTTACTTTTCCTGTAAGCGATTGACAACCCAAAACCGTGTATTCAGGGTCTGGTTTTGGCAAAACTTCAATTGTTACATTATTTTTAAATGCTTTGTTACCACCATCACAAGAGCCTAATCCTGTAATTACATAAATACCAGGACTGGTATAAGTGTATATTGTTTCTGGTTGATTGGTAGAAAATCGTCTATCGCCATAATTAAAAGTGTAATCTACACATGTGCCAGCGACAGAACGAACACTCACTGCTCCGCTAATAGTTGTATTTACTCCAGTAAAAGTTACAGTTAATGGTACGCATCCACGAGAAACATTTACTTGGAGTTCAGGTATATTTTGATAATTAAACTGAGCATTTAATATTGTTTGAAAGTTTAAAAAGAATAAAAAAAATAGGTAAGTAAACTTATTTTTCAATTTTAGTATTTTTTATTTAATTAACTTGTTTATTTATACGAAAAAACTCGATTCTTATTTTATATAAGTATAAATTTCTTCTTTAAGAATAGAATTTTGTTCTCCAGAAATCATATTTTTTAAAGTTACAGTTTGATTTTGTAGTTCATTTTCTCCCAAAACAATCACATAAGGAATATTTTTTGCATTGGCATATTCAAATTGCTTTTTAATTTTAGAAACTTGAGGATATATTTCAGAGGCAATATTTTTATTTCTCAAATCGCTAAGTATTTTTATTCCATAAGTCATTGTTGGCTCATCAAAATAAGTAATAAGTACTTTTGAGTTAGATTTTTCAAATTCTGGGAATAATTTTAGTTCTTCCATTACATCATAAATCCTTTCAACCCCAAAAGAAATACCAACACCTGAAACACCCTCTAAACCAAACAATCCAGTAAGATTATCGTATCTTCCGCCCCCAGTTATACTACCCATTTGAGCATCTAAAACCTTAACTTCAAATATTGCTCCTGTGTAATAACTTAATCCTCGGGCTAAAGAAATATCAATTTTTAATTCAGGAATTTGAACTTCAAAATTTGAAATATATGCTAATACTTTTTTTATTTCTTCAATTCCTTTTTTACCAATTTCTGAAAGATTTAATTTTTCATATAAAAAATTAATAATTTCAATATTATTGCCTTTAAAATTAATGATTGGAATTAATTTTTCAATAGCTTGTTCTAAAATTTCTCTTTCAATAAGTTCTTTTTTTACACCATCAATACCTATTTTATCAATCTTATCTATGGCAGTACAAATATCGGCTTCTTTACCAAATGCTCCAATTATTTCTGTTATTCCTGATAATATCTTACGATTATTAATTTTAATTTCAAAGTTTTTTAATCCTAAAGTAACTAAAACTTCTTGAATCATCAACACAATTTCGGCTTCGCAAATTAACGAATCTGTACCAATAACATCTGCATCACATTGATAAAATTCTCTGTATCTTCCTTTTTGAGGTCTATCGGCACGCCAAACAGGTTGAATTTGAAAGCGTTTGAAAGGAAAAGTTATATCATTTCTATTCATAACTACATATCTTGCAAAAGGAACTGTAAGATCGTATCGCAGTGCTTTTTCAGAAATTAGAGGTAATAATTTTTTAATATCAATATTTTGTAAGTCAATATTTTTATTTTTTGCTTCTAGCAAATAGTCGCCAGAATTTAAGATTTTAAAAATAAGTTGGTCGCCCTCATCGCCATATTTACCTGTCAAAACGGATAAGTTTTCGATTGTTGGGGTTTCGATAGGAGCAAAAGCAAATTTCTTAAAAATATTTTTAATAATTTCAAAAATATAATCACGCTTTTGAAGTTGTGAAGGCGAAAAATCTCTTGTTCCTTTTGGTAAACTTGGTTTCATTTAATTACTTTATTTTTTTATAAATTTCATATAAATTACTTTTCATAAAAAAAATCATCTTAAAAATATTATTACTCATTTTAAGTCGTAATATATTAATTTTTATTACTTAATAAGTCTCTTATTTTAGCAGCAGCTTCATAATCTTCTTTTGCAAGTGCTTCATTAAGTTGTTTTTTTAATTGTTCAGCACTTAAATCTGTGTTTGTAGTGTTTAAGTTTTCTTTTTTAGAAGTTTCTAAAGATATTTTAGAAACTGATTTTGATTTTTTTTCTTCATCAGGAAATTCGTTAAGAACAATTCCAGCTTCTGATAATATGGCTTCAGTTGTAAAAATATTAGCTTCAAATCTCAAACCAATAGCTATGGCATCGGAAGGGCGTGAATCTATCTCTTTGGTTTCTTTTCCGTTACTAGTTATTATTTTGGCATAAAATACGCCTTCTTTTAAATCAGATATTAAAATATAATCAATGTTATAATCAAAAGAATTTGCAAAATTCTTAAACAAATCATGGGTCATGGGTCTAGTTGGCACTATTTTTTCAATTTGAATGGCAATTGCTTGTGCTTCAAATACACCAATTATGATTGGTAACCTTCTATTTCCATGCTCTTCTCCTAAAATTACTGCATAAGAACCACTTTGTGATTGACTTGATGAAAGTCCAAGTATTTCAAGTTTGATGTTATCCACTTTTTTGAATATAATTTTATAGATTTTTTACTTAAGCAATTTAAAGTAGTCAAAAAATCTTACTCATAAATTTGAAAACAAATATACGAATTTAATTTTAATAGTATTATACAAAAAAATCAAAATTATTGGATTTCAATTTTAACCTTTATTATAAAAAAAAGGGACTAAGTCCCTTTTTTTGTAATAAAATGTAGATTATTTTTTTTCTACTTTTTCGTTTTTTTTGTTTTGAACTTCAGTTCTGATTACTTGAGCTAAAGTTTTCAATTCTTGCATTCCACCACGAACTCTTGTTCCTGCAGCTTGATTATCTTTTTCGTAAAATTTTTCAAAATCACCCTCAAGGTCAAGTATTAATTTTTTAATTTCTTCAAATCTTTTCATTTGATTTAGTATTTTTAAGTTAATGTAATTAAATATGTTACTAAAGTAGATAATAAAATGAACTATCCAAAAGAAATGTTAAAATATTCTTTAAAATAGTTAAAAATATATAGTTTTTTTAAATTACAGGTGCAGTTTCAATTGTATAAGCCCCTTCTTTTAACTTAATAGATACTTTTTTGAAGACATCAATTGTAAATTTAACATCCTCTAAAGTGTGTACGGCAGTTGGTATAATTCTTAGCATTATAATATCTTTTGGAACAACTGGATATATTACCATTGAGCAAAAAAGTCCATAATTTTCTCTTAAATCTTTTACTAAATGACCAGCTTGTATGGCAGTTCCATGTAAAACAACTGGTGTAACAGGAGATTGAGATTTTCCTATATTAAAACCTTCTTCTTTTAACCCCTCTTGCAAAGCTTTTACTACTTTCCAAAGATTTTCCCTCAACTCTGGTTTATTTTTCAATAATTCTAATCTTTTTTGAGCACCAATTACAAGTGGCATAGGCAAAGATTTTGCAAATATTTGCGAACGCATATTATATTTTAGAAAATTGATAATATTTTTTGGTCCTGCAATAAATGCTCCTATACTAGCCATTGATTTAGCAAATGTTGAAAAGTAAAGGTCAATTTCATTTTGAACTCCTTGTTCCTCGCCTGCACCTGCACCCGTTTTTCCCATAGTCCCAAAACCATGCGCATCATCAACTAAGAGTTTGAAATCGAATTTTTTCTTTAAAGCCACAATTCCTTTCAAATCTCCCATATCACCAGCCATTCCAAATACTCCTTCTGTAATTAACAAAATTCCACCTCCAGTTTCTGCAACTAATTTGGTAGCTCTTTCTAATTGTTTTTCACAATTTCCTAAGTCATTGTGCGGAAAAACAAATCTTTTGCCAACAAACATTCTTAATCCATCTAAAATACAGGCATGACATTCAGAGTCATAAACCACTACGTCTTGTCTGCGTAATAAAGAATCAATCACAGACATGATGCCTTGGTACCCAAAATTAAGTAAGTAACTAGATTCTTTTTGAACAAATTCGGCTAATCCTCTTTCTAATTTTTCATGTTCATCGGTGTTTCCTGACATCATTCTTGCTCCCATTGGATATGCTAAGCCGTATTTTAGAGCTGCATCGGCATCTGCTTTCCTAACTTCGGGGTGGTTTGCCAATCCTAAATAGTTATTTAAGCTCCAATTTAACATTTCTTTTCCTTTGAATTTCATTCTTGGTCCAATCTCACCATCTAATTTTGGAAACATAAAATATCCTTCTGAATATTCGTAATGTTTGCCCAAAGGACCCATGTCTGATAGTATGCGTTCAAATAAATCCACAATTTTTATCGTTTAATTTTCAATTCAAACGCAAATTTACAAATTGATGTATATTTTACAAATTTTTATTCAAATCATCTGTTAATTTTAGAATATCTATTTTTGATTTTATTTTATCGAACATCCCATGTAGATACATTTTAAAAGTAAAACACAAATATTTCTTTCAAATCCTTATCACTAACCTTTTCTTCAAGGGGAAGGTAACTCAAAAGATAGCTTTTTTTGAGTGCTTGGTAATTAAATGGGCTATACAATTATTTTAATCCAAGATTAATTTTTTATATTTTTATATAAAGTCCAATAAATAATTACAAATTCCTTTTAAACTTTTCCCCATTGGGGAAATAAGAAAGGGGTTTTCTAAAAATTTAATTGTAAATATTTAATGGACTCAATATAGATTTATATTTTTTTAGATGTTTTAAATTTATATGATTTTTAGTTTTTTTATTTATTTAAAAAATTTAATTTTAAAATATCGCTAAAGTTTTTATATTTTGAAGATTCAATATTAAAACAATCGTTAATAAAACTTTGCAATATTTCTTTATTTTCAGCATCTTCATTTGTTTTTAAGATGCTATTTTTGATCAAATCTTCAGCTAAAAAGGCAAATGCACGGATTTCTATAAGTTGATGTTTATCAAAATTAAAGTTATAGATAGTAGCGGCACCAAAATCACCCATTTTTAATTCAAAATCAGAGTTAATTAAGATGTTATGAGCATATAAATCACCATGTAAAATTTGATTTTTATGTAAGTGAATAACTGCTTGAAGTGTTTGAAAAAGTATTTTTTTTATTTCTAAAAATGTAAATTGTTTTTTAAATACATCTCGTGTGCAAGTTTCAAAAGTTGGTGGAAGACCCAAATTTTGAAAATCTTTGCTTAGTAAATTCATTAATATTCCTTTTTTTCCTAATGGATGATTGGTAACAATAGTTTCTAATTTAACTATATTTGGATGATTGGATGCTAAAATATGAGCTTCTATTTCATTTTCTGGTAGTCCATCACTGGTGATACTACCCTTATATATTTTAATTGCAAAATCATCCTTAGTTTTAATATTTTTACATTGATAAATTTGTCCTGATGCACCTTCGCCCAGGAGTTCATGTATAGAAAAATCATTCCAATTTGACTTTTTTATTGGAGTTTTTTTGTCTTTATTGTTTGAACAAGGATTTCCAGCATAAGCTAACCAAGCAAGTTTTGGGAATTGCCATATCCATACTGGTAAGTTATGTATATTATTAGCCGAAATTCTTAAAAGCTGTAGGTTTTTACAATTTTTCATTTCTTCTGGAAGATCTACAATTTGATTTCCAGCAAGCATTAATTTTTGTAATAATTTTAATTTCCCTATCGATTTAGGAATAGATTTAATTTTATTATCTGTTAGAATTAACCATTGAAGTTGTATAGGAAAGCTATTTTCTGGAATTATTTCTATCAAATTGGATTTACAACCAATCATGGTAAGTGATTGGCAATTTGATAGAGAAATTGGGAAAACAGTAAATAGATTAGACGAGAAAAATATAATTTTGAGTTTTTTTAAATGACTTATTTCAGAAGGAATTTCAGAAATTTCATTTCCTGAAATATCCAAAAACTCAAGTTCTGTCATTTGAAAAACTTCTTTTGGAATATTTTTTAAACGACAATTTTTTAAACTAAGTTCTTTTTTATTTAAATAATCCGCCTTATTCAAATTTTCTAGTTCATTTTTCAAGATTTAATGAGTTTGTTGCTTTATAATTTTAATCTAAGTTTTTTAAGGTTACAATTTTTATAGAAATTGATTTATTTTTGAATTATAAATTTTTTATAGATTACAGTATTATTACTTAAATTTAAAATTAGATTATAAAAGCCATTTTGTAAGTTTTCTGTATTTAGTTTATAATTTCCTTCTTTAGTTTTCATAATTGGAATAGATTTTGTTTTTCCGATTCTATCAGAAATTTTTAAATCTTCAATTTCAAAACTGTTTGTATTTAAAAATATTTCGTTTTGTGCTGGATTTGGATATATTTCTACATATAAATTTGATTTATCAATATTAGGAATATTAACAGAATTGTCAATTTGTGGTCCTAAATAAGCTGCTTGCACTACGTTTTTAGTTTTAGTATTTTGTAGAAAAACCACAAATCCTGTCATTGAAGGGTTACTTACATTGTTAGGATTGAAAGCAAATTGAAATGTGTTTTTCGCACCTTGATTTAAAGGTTCGTTTAACCTTGTTCCTGAGGCATCGGGTATTAATTTTCGTAAAACATTTTCAAAATGTGTTTGTCCATTGAAACCATTCATTGTAACCAATCGCTCAATAAGTGCGGCTTGCAACACCAATAAAGTATCTTCATTAGCTGGATAGTTTATGTTTGATAAAATAGTTATATTCAAATTATTAAATGAACTCTGTAAATTAATATCAAAATCCGGAACATTTAATGTTTGTAATAAAGTTATTCTTTTAAGACTGTCTTCCATAATAGCATCTTGAGTACTGAAAGTTGTACCCACAAAAGCATTTCCGTCCATTAATATTGTCGGTACATCACCAATAGAATTGTATAAAACTCTTACACTTGGATCGGATGAGTTTTGTAAATTAAACCTATCATCTGACGGAAACGAAGTGTGATAACTAATAGCTGCAATGTTATCTGGACTTTGGTTGATAATATAATCTGTTCCTATCATACCAATAGATGCATTTCCACGACTAACAATTCTACTTTTATCGCTATTTTCGTTTACAAACTGTTCTAATAAAGCTACTTTGGTTCGGCTTCCTAATTTAAAATTATTGATTGCAATACCTTCTGCTTTTTCGCCAGCACTAAAACTTTGATTGGCACTTGCAAAAGAAAACCTAAATCTTACTGAAGGTTGATTTCTTACTTCGTCAAGTGTGTGTTTGCAGTTTTTCCAAGTAATTAAATTGTCGTTTTTAGAACTCCAACCTTGAGGATTATTGCCCGGATTTCCTAAAATATTAAGTGAATTGTACCAATTAATTCCTGAATTTAATACGCCTAAAGAATTCCAGTTTATGCCTCCATCTATAGAGTATTGAAGCACAGCGCCATCTGCTGCTTGCCTTGTATCGTTAAATAAATCGAATGAAACCATGGGTTTTTTGAAATTTGTAAAGTCAAAACAAGGAGAATTTAAGGCAGACGATTGTCCTGTAGAGTACAAACTTGTAGATTTATAATTATCTATAAACCAAACTCTCCCTGATGTTCCATTCAGTGTTTCTTTGTTTGGAATACCTAGTTTCCAAGTATTTAAAGAGTCTCTTCCTAAAAGACCTTCGGAAAACCAGTTGTTATCAATATTAAAATTTGCTAAATAGTTACCAGTTTGTGTCAAAACAATTTTTGGCAGGATAAATAAAGTATCTTTATAAGTGTTTTCACATCCGAAAATTGAAGTTATCGTCAAACTTGGATAGAATGTAGTTCCAGAGGCAGTGTAGTTATGACCAAAAATACTTGTTACTACTAAATTTAATTCAGAACCATCGCCATAGTCAATTATTCTATTTAAAATTAAACCATTTGAAACAGTAGATGAGTCAATAAATTTTGTTTGATCTAAAAAACAAATATTACTAAAACTAAACTTTGCTTTTGGAATTGCTCCTACATTAAATGTTTTACTAAATTCATTTTTACATCCATTTGGGCTTGTTACTTGAACTTTTATGTTGCTTGCTCCTGGCGGAAAGATATTGATTAAAGAAGGTGTTGTTGTAGTATTAAAGTTTGAAATTGCATTTCCAGTCCATTTGTATTTCAAATTATTAATATTTGTATATTCTGAAATTGATGATTGTAATGTTATTGGCGTTTTTTCACAGTAACTATTTTCTGAAAATTCAATTTTTGGAGCTGCATATAGTTCTTTAGTTGTTGCAATTTCTTGCGAACATCCTGAGCCATTAATGGTATATTTAAAAGTTACAGTAACTGTTTCCATGTCAGATCCAATTTGTTTAGCATTACTAAAAATTAAGCGAGGGTCAAATTTTTTGTTTGTTATTAAAGTTGGAGGTATTAGGTTGTCGTATAAAACTTTTACTTCCTCTGTTCCTAAATTTAAAATGGATTGATCGCTATATAGTATTAAATCTTTTATTGATTCATTATTACAAAAACCGGGCAACGTGTTAAAATTTTCGTTATCGAAAGTTATTTTTAAACCTGTTGGTTTTACGTTTACTTCAATTTCTTTGTTTATTGCATTGCTACATCCTGAAATTGAAGTGTAAGAATACTTAATGTTTGTTTTAAATATATTTCCAGTAAAAGTGTTTTGAGGGTTAAATAAAACATTGCTTCCAGAAGTTGTAGAAAATCCTAAAAATGTACTTGTAAAAACACCTCCCGAAGGTAATCCTGTAAAACTAGTTAGGGCATCTGAATTGCAAAATATAAATTTATTTTCAGGGTGTGTTATTGATAATATTGGTAATTTTTTTATACTATAATTGACTTGAGTTCTAGGGCTCTGACAAGAAAATGTACTCCTTATGAAATTTACTTGACTTACCCAGTACACTATATTCGTATCTTTATCACTTGAAATAGAAGGCAATAAGGTGTTTGACTGTGGTAAATTTATTCCAGAAACTGAATTAGTGAACCATTTAAAAGTACTGTTTGGGTTAAAACCTATAAGCGTGTTTATACCACCTGTAACGGTAATTAAAATGTTTGGTTCGTTTACACAAATTGAGGGAAATCCTACTGTTTGCGGAACTGGGGGAATCGCAAATTGATAAACAGTATCTACTCTTGGCGTACTTTCGCAACCAGGAAATGTTACATTATTTGCCATAAATTGAGCATCTTTTGTTTGCGTGTTATAAAATAAATAAATATTTGGTTGTGGTGCGATATTTCCGTTTGAACTCCAAATGGGTGCTGAAGTTGTTGTTATTAAAGATGCTGTTTCTATTGAAATAGAGCTTGAAAATGGTTGAACATTTAAGCCAGGTATGGTTGAATACCATTTTAAATTATCCTGACCTAATCCGGCTGAAATAGTTGGTAAAATATCTCCAACACAAACTAATTTATTATACGATGTTTTTATTGTTGGTGCGTGAGGTATTTCTCGAATATAAACATTCAAATCGGTTAAATCACTTTCGCATCCGTTTAAGTAATTTTTTACTTGTAAAGTAAAAATATTATCATTGTTTGGGAAATTATTTCCTAAAATAGAGCCAGAAATACGACTTTGATAGGTGTTTCCTAAAATAGTGCTTCCAATACCTGAAATAGTTAAATTTGAGGGCGTATAAAACCAGGTCATAAATTGTCCTGATAGACTAGATAAAGGGGTTTGTGCAATTAAATTTGATGCGGTGAATGTGCCTGAACAATATACTTGATCAAAAATAATAGGTATTTCTGGCGTTTGTTTGTAGGTTATTTCTATGTTTGAAAATGGACTTGAACATCCATTTATGTCAATAACTTGAGATGCAAATACATAACTGCCAACTATGTCTTCGTTTATAAAACCACTCAAAACAGGATTTATAGAATTATTAGAAAGTTTGGCTATGCCAATAGATTGCAAAACTCCTGAAACCGAAGAAAACCATTGAACACTCGCTCCAGCAAGTGTAGTGCTTGATTTTAAATCATCTATTACATTTCCAGTACATTCAAATGATTGACCAATAATTGAGGGAACATCTATTTGGTTGTTTATTTCGATTGTTATTTTTTTTAATTTGCTTTCACATCCATTAACTATTTGACTAATATATAAGTCTTCAACACCTGTTATATTTCTTTGTGAGTTTGAAACATAACTTGTTAGAGTAGTTGTAAGCCCTAAAATCGTGTTGTTATTATACCATTTGAATTGTGGATTAATTTCAGAACTTTGTAAGGAAATTCCAACTAAAGTATTGTTGGTTTGGTCAAAACAATATTTTTTATTATTTAATAAATTTCCAGTAATGAAACCTATTTTATTGTCGTTAAATATATTAACTATACTTGGTTCTGCTATTATATTGAAAGGTACTACTAAGTAATTTAAGCTTTTACATCCTGAAGTTATATCGTTTGATTTTAAAAAATAATTTTTAGAAACTGGAAAATTTCCATTATCTGATGTTGTAAATACATTAAAATAATTATTTCCATTATTGTTGGTTAATCCTGTCGAAATAGTTTGAATGGAACCTACGATTGTATTGGAGTACCATCTAAAATCGGTAGAATTTGAATAAATTCCTACAACTGAAATTGGTAAGATAGCATTACCTTGGCAATATAAATTAGAGCCAATTAAAGTTGGAATTTCTGGACGTGATCTAAAATTTATTGGCACATAATTTACAGTTGGATTTAAACCAGTAGTTGTTGAAATAACTTGATTGCTGAAGCACCCATTTAATTCTGTGGTGAGATAAAAACCTGTGCTAGAAGTTATAATAATAGGATTTGTAATTGCTAAAGTGCTTATTGTGTTTTGCCCAGTGCTTGTTACAGGTTCTTGATGCCATAAATAGCTATATCCTGTGGATGTAAAATTTGGATACAAAGTTAAACTATAAGTTGTGTCTGAACAAAATTTTGGCAAATTAGAAATTAGAACACTAACGCCTGGAACTGTTGGAATTGGTTTTATTGTAATATTAAAATAAATCTCTTCACTTTCGCATCCTAAAGGTTTTTTTTGAGATACTGAAAATTTGTAGGTATTAACAGGTGAATTAGCACTAAGTCCAAGTGAACTCAGTATTAAATCCGACCCTGATGATGTAGAAACTAATATTTTTTGATTCAAACCTGTCCCTGTAATTTGATACCATTTAGTAATATTTCCTGTTATAAAACCAGATGTTGAAATAACATTAATTGGATTTAATGATCCTAAACAAAATGATTGATTTTCAGGAGTTAATAAACTCAAAGGTGTTGTAGGCGGAGCAATTTTAATACGTTGATTTGCCTGAGGGCTGTATGCAAAAGGTTGTGAACGACCTGAAAGCGTAATAATATCTGCATTATAAATTAATGAAAAATCTGTTATTCCGGCTGAAGTAATTAAATTTGGTATGAATTTAAAATCATTTATATTTCCAAAAACACTTCCTGTAAAAGAAATGCCATACTCTTTTCCGAAATCGGCACCAATAGAGGTAGTATTTGAAGGAACATTAGGAGCAGTTATACTTACACTTCGACCTGAATTAGCTGATAAACTAGTTTCAGGTAATTGAAGTCCTGTTAAAGTACTCAAAGTCATTGAATATCTTTCAAAATCATTTACACAAAACCAGCCAGTAAAAGAAGCTGGATTTTCTATTTCCAAAGGTGGAGTTGGAACAAAATCAAAAACTTTAGCGGGGTTAAATACTGTAAAATTTCTTACGAAATTTGTTTTACAGCCTGAAACTGGATTTGAATAGGTGTATGTGATAGGAAAGTTGTTTGGGTAAGGACCTTGAATAGCACTCGGTATAAAAATATTACCAGAAATTCCGTTTCCTGAGTAAGTTCCTCCAGCTGGATTGCCTATTAAACTTATTCCAACAACACTATTGTAAGCAAAAGTATATTCTCCACTTGATGTTTCAAATTCAACTCCTGTTATAGTTTTTTCTGTGATGGAATTTCTTTGAAGTGAATTACAACCATTGATGGGATTTGGAAAAGTATATGAAATATTTATTCCGATATTTGTTCCAGAAGACAAAATTAATGATGGATTTATGAATAATTTACTTCCCGTAAATGTATGAGGAAAACCAGTAAAAGTGCCTAAATTAGTTCCAAAAGGGTAAGAGACAGTCATAGTTCCGTTACTTGGAGAAAATAATGCTGAATCTAAAGTGTTTGAAGTACATAAGTAATCTTTCCAACCTGTTTCAAAACCTGCAACAACTGAGCTGGATGTGGCTAATATTGTTCCAGACGGCAGACCAGCCACAGGAGCTCCGATTACTGTCGAAGTTATAAAATTTCTTGTAATAAATAAATTGTCATCAGTTTTAATTTCTAATCCCGAGATAGTAATAATATCTAAAGTATATAAAGTATTATTACCAGTTATTGAAATTTGTAAAAAAGATTTTGTAATATTTATTGAAACTGAATTTATATTATTATTTAAAAAATTAATCTGTCCAACTTCAGGATTGAATGTATAATTTAAAGGTGCAATAATTCTAAAAACAGATGAAAAATTTGTTGATAAACCTCCAAAATCATTATTTATTCCTTCTTGAATTATAATATCGCCTAAAGGAGCAAAAATACCTGATTTATTACAAATTCCAGTTGCATTTGGCTTAGTTATTATTACATCTGCTTTAGAAATAGAGTAAATTAAAAATAAAAAAGTAAGAAGTAGTTTTTTTTTCATGTAAATTAGTTTTTAATATCTCCGTTTTCATCTATTTTAAATAACGCAATAACTTCGCTATTGGGTTCTAAAGTCATGGTTGCTAAAATTATAAATCCGCCATCAGAGGTTTCTTTGACGTATTTACCTACATCCTGCTTAATTCCACCGTAGTTTTTTTCCCAAACCACCGTGCCATCTTTTTTTATTTTAGTAATATAAATATCTGAACTTCCATTGGTAGAACTTATAACCGAACCAACAACTACATATCCACTTCCATCGCTTAAACCCACCACAGATTGCCCAGAACTTGATTTTCCATTGCCTAGTAATTGATATTTTATATTATTGTTTGGAAAATCAAATTGCAATAAATATCCTTTTAAAAGCCCGTTATTAATACTTGAACCCGTAACTACGTAACTATTTTCGACTGATTTTAAAATTTGAGTGGAGTTGATAGATTCTTGCATATTCAAATTATTTTGTTCTGTTCTTCCAGATTCAACTAAATTTTTATTGAACCTAACTATTTGTATGCCTGCATCTGAGTTATTTCCAGAAACACCTCCTAATGAATACAAATCTGATTCTAAAATTACACTATTGGCTAGAGTATTTAAACCATTAATGTATAGTTCGGTTTGATTTCCAATTAAATTTGTAATTGAGCCATCTGAATTTACTAAGTTTAGTAAAGCACCTCTATAACTATTTATTGAAATGTTATTTGAAACTGCCCCTACCAAACAAAACCTATTCAAATTGTCGTCATAAACAAAATCACTACCAGAAGAATTTCTCTTTATTAGTCCTTTATTAAAGTAAACCTTACTCCAAATAGAATCACCTGAGGGATTTAATTTCAAGAAAAACATACCACTAACACTAACTAATGGCGAGTAATAAGTACCTAAAGCCATTAAACTTCCATCTGGCATTTCTTTGATGGCTCTACCTGAATCAGCACCTATGCCGCCATATTTTTTTTCCCATATTTTATTCCCTTTTGAATCAGTTTTTGCTATGTACATATCATTATCGCTTGTGCCAATCAATACATAACCACCGTCTTTTGTTACTTGAACTTGACTTGCAAAAGAAGGGTTAGATGAACTTCCAAAAAATTTTATAAATCCTTTTTCATAGTTAGGCTTCACGTTTAATCCGTTGCAACTACAAAATAAAATAGAAGTTAATATAGAATAAAAAAATAAAAATAATACTTTTTTTGACATTTTTATAGATAGTTTTTATGAATTTATGTAAAATTTCAATATTTTTATTCCTCAACAATAAATTTAATTTTATTCTTTTTTATTTTATAAAATGAGTAAGAATATCCCAAAGATATTTGAATAGATGAAAGCACGAAATCATCAGGCAAATACCCATAATTAGTAATAAGTTCTGTCATTTTAGTATATCTTTCGGATTGTTTTACTAAATTTGTAAAACCAAAACTATATCTTGCATCCAAAAATAAATTTCCATATCCTAATTTATACATAATTCCTCCACCTGCAAAAACATTAAAATTAAGTGCGGTTCTTTGCGTAGATAAATCAACAATAGGACCAGTAATTTCTACTTGATCGGTAATTTTATTTCTTCTTTCAATTTGAGAAACCGAAGAGTTGTTGAGCAAAACTCCAGCACCAACTCGCACGAAAGGTTTAATTTTATAATTTCCAACCACATATTTTAATGAAACTGGCAACTCAAACCAACTTGAGCTTTCGTCATTTATAATATATGAATCAAATAAAACATTTGAGTTTGTAGTGAATGATTTTGCTACTACCGCCAACTCAGTAGTCAAAAACAATTTCTTTTTTAGTAAAAAATCAACAATAATTCCTAATTGAATTCCTGCAGAAGGTTTATAGGAAGTAGGATTAGTTTCATTATTAGAAACACTATAAGCATGGAATGATTTTGCATTTGAACGATTCAAACCAAAAAAAGCTCCAAAAGAAAGCCAAGGATTAACACTAAAATTATTAAATAACTTTACATATTCTATTGGATCAGCAAGTTTATTTGGTTTGTAATCAGGTTCTAAAACCAATAAATTATACATCCATTTATCTGCATTTTTTTGATCATCTAAATACAAATAGGTAAGAATTAATAATCGATATGCTTGCATTTTTTCAATTTTTGTAAACTCTTCAGAGTTTGCACAAGGATCAATTTTTGCTGGAATTCTATCAATATTCCCTTTTTCATAGTCTTTTTCAACTTCTTTTAACTTTTGACTGCAAGATGAAACTACTACAGATTCAGATTCTTGTCCAAACACATTATTTGGAACAATACAAAACCATATTCCCAAAAACAGAAAAATGGTTTTGTGTTTTATCCAAAAATAATAAAAATATAAATTAAAATTTCTCATAAAATTACTCTATTTCTTTGTTTTTTCCTTCTGGAAGTCCGTTGCAAGTTTCTTCATATTTAACATCTTTTGCAACAAATAATTTCCACTCATCTGGAGTCATATTACGTTTTAATTCTGGACAAATTTTAGAAGACATTTCATCTAAATTAGTAGGATAGGAGCGTATTAAATTATCCACACAACCTGTAACAATTCTATTTCCATCAGGGCTGAAAGCCACTGACCAAACCCAAGAAGTGTGATCACGCAATACTATGGGTGATTCGTTTAGATGTTCTAAATCCCATAATCTTACGCTGCCATCAAAACTTGCAGAAGCCAATACTTTATTTTGAGCATCAAATTTTAAGTCATTTATTCTTGCTCTGTGACCAGAAGGATTAGCAAAAGGTACATTTCGAGCTACGTCCCAAATTTTAATATTACCAGATTCATCGCCAATAGCTAAAAACTTTCCATCTGCACTATAAGCAAGAGCATGAATGCGTTTCATGTTTTTGATTTTTAAATCTAAAGTTTGAGTTCCGCCCGAAGTTCCCCAAATATAAACTTTCCCATTTTCATCGCCACCAGCCACAAATTGTCCATCAGGACTAACAGCAATAGCTTTAATGGTAGAATTTAGTTTAGCAATTGAGTAATATTTCTTACTTTCAATATTTCTTAAAATAACCGAACTATCTTCTCCAACAGTAATAATGTTTTGATTATCAACCGAAAATGCCATAGACCAAATTCTTCCTTTATGACCAAATAATTTTAAAGGTTTTGCATTTGGATCTTTCAAATCAAAAAGTTGAATATAGGGTTCTTCGCCAGCTACTGCCATGTATTTATCATCGCTACTTAATTTCAAAATACGGTTAATAAATAAATTTTGGTAAAATTTAATACTTGTAAATTTAGAACCTTGTTTTATCCATTTTAATATTTTTCCATCACTGCCAGTGGTGTACATTTCATTGCCTTTACTATTAAAAACAACCGAACGAACCGCATCCGAATGACCTTTTAAATTATTGTAAGAATCATGAAATAAATGTTTGTTGGCATAATATAAAGCATCATAAATATCATGATTGTGCGGATTTCCGTCAAACATTTTATTAAATTGATAGGCTTGTTGTGCTACCAAAGCACGAGTTGTGGTATCATAAATACCCAAAGATTTTACTGCCATAGCTTGTGCAATAGACAGTAATCGTTGTTTACGAGCGTCTGTGGCACTTAATTCTGCAAGTTTAGATTGCTCCATCGCTTTTTGTTCACTCGCTAAAGCCAATAATCTTTGCTCTTGAGCAATTTTAGATTGCTGTTTGGCAATTTGTTCGCTTCGTTGGGCAATAGCTTTTTGCTTATTGGCCTCTTCAGCTGACAAACGAGCCAATTCAGCCTGTTTTTTAGCTTCTTCTGCAGATAAAACGGCTTCCTTTTCCTTTATTTGAGCCAACTGTTGCGCTTTTATGGCATCTTTTTCTTTTTGTAATGCAATAATTTTTTGCTTATCAGCTTCTACTTTCTGAATTTTTGCCATTTCAGTTTGCTTATCGGCTTCCAATTTTTGGATATAAGAAAAAACCAAAGCTACAATAGCAAAAATAGCCAAAATGGACATGAAAATTGCTATACGTTTGGACTGACGTAAGCGTTTTCTTTGCATTTCTTCTTTAACTTTTTGCTCTGTTTCAAACGCTTTCTTACTTGTTTCTAAGAAAACCATAGTCCGTTCATAGGCGGGATTATAGCGTTGCCCCCAAACCAAAGTAGGATTATTTTTTTCTTGCCAATTTAAGGCTAATTGCAAATCTGGCGGTCTCCACATACCTGCTTTCCCAGTTTGATATTTGGCTGAAGCATCCGAAAGTCGTAAATACATTTCTACAGCTTGCCCTTCTTCGTCCACCCAATTTTTCAATCTTACCCAAATGCGCATCAACGATTCGTGCGAAATATCAATAATTGAATCTTGTTTTAATTTTGTACCAACTGCAGGCATCAACAACGAACGCCCTGGTTTGCGAAAAACCTCTACAATTTCTATAATTTCATCTTCACTACAATTTGCAATTTGAGCAATGGTGCTTACTTTTGTTGGTCTTCTAATTCCATCCGAATCGCCCGATTTTTCGGTTATACATTTAAAAATAGAACCACAAATATCTTTTTGATTGGTGTTTAACTCATCAAAAGCTTCATTTGCATGTTGGGAAAGTGCTCCAGACATAGTGCCGATTGCCTCATAATGTTGCAAATCTAAAGGCTCATTATCATCATGGTTTTCTACCCAATAATCAAAAGTTCGCATCAGCGAATGTGCCAAAATAGGTAACTGATCTGTATTATCTCCTAAATCACTCAACACTTGCTGTAATAATCTGGAAGAAATCTTACCTCCTGCCACTGAAACTGGTCCCACAATAGCGGCTCGTTTTTGCTCACGAGTCATTTGTGGTATCAAATAATTACTTTGATTGATAAGTTTGGTGAGTTGTGGAAATTGAGCACAATCGCCAATAAAATCCGAACGCATTGTAATTGCTACATATATGGGTGCATTTAATGTTTCGATTGTTTGAACTAATAAATTTACAAACGCCAACGATTCACTTAATCCTGAACCTTCTTCGTTTTTCTTAAATCTGAATAATTCTTCAAATTGATCAACAATAAGTAAAATATTTTTATTTTCAATTTGCGTAAACTTACTTACGGCTTCTATCAAACCAAGCGAACTACTTCTTAATAGAGTAGAAATAATGGTTTTTTTTATTTGTTTATCGCCTTGGTCTAATAATTTATATTCTTTATCTTTTTTTAAAATTGAAGCGGCTAAATTTTCGAACGGACCCGAACCAGGTCTTGTAACCATTACATCCCAATTTGTACCTATTTTAGTAAGAAATCCACCATATAAAATCGGAATAACTCCGCAATATACAAAAGATGATTTACCCGAACCTGATGCTCCAATGATAGCACAAAATTTGTTTTCTGAAAGTTTTCGCAAAACCTCATCGCTTTGCCCTTCTCTACCGAAAAATAAATGGCTTTCGTCCATTCCAAAAGGTCTTAAACCAGGAAATGGATTTGAAAAAGTTTTGTTTTCTGTGTGAATGGGTTTTTCAACCGCTAATTTCACTTTATTGATTTCTTCCATTTTACTTATTTTTTATTTAGGAAGTTAATTAAATCCGTTTGTACTCCTTCCGAATATTGAAAAAGAGGAGCATTATATTTTTTTAAACTTTCAATTTTTGTTTTCGCATTTTTACCAATTAAAATGGCTTTTTTAATTTCTTTTTTACTTCTTCCTAAGCCAGGTGCTTTTAACAAATCCAAATACTTCATCTGAACCCATAAATCATTTACTTGATTGAGGTAAATAAAGCTAAAATCACAATTTTTAAGGTTTTCTAAATGATTTTCTCGCAATTCTAATAAATTTCCATCAAACTTTGAAGGAATAACTTCAAAATCTTGATATTTTAAAAAATCTACCACCTGCTTAGCCTCGTATTGATCAATTTGATCATACATCATATATACAGTTTTACCGATAATATCTTTTTTTATTTTATTACTATTATTTTCAGAAATGGCATATACATAATCTAATATCATAGTTTTAAATCCTTCAATGGGAGATTGAATAATTTCGGAATCTTCTGCCGAATCGGCATCTCTGCGTATATTATCTACAAATATTTTTTGTTTATCATTATGAAATTCGGCATCAGGTGAAATCCAAATTAATCGATTAAATTCATGATTAGAATTGCTTGTTTTAGTAATATTATATTCAGATGAAAGTTCATTTTGAAAATCCAAAACTGATTTTTCTGTTCCTTCTATTAATTCTCCATAATGATCACCAATTAAATGAATTGATAATCTACACTTTTCTAAATCTTTTTTAATTGAAACTTCCAATGCCGACTTTGAGGTTGGTAATTCTCTGTCTGGTAAAACTATAAATCCATGCCTAATTAATTCTCTTTTAATATTATCTCGGTGCATTTGCAAATCGGTACCAACTTCTGTTAAATAAACCGTTTTTTCAATTAAATTCGATTGACTTTTTAATTCAACTTCAATTAATCTATTTTTACGAATGGCAGAAGAAATATCATAAGCCAAATCTACTAATTTAAGCCAAAATTTTCGTTCGGCATTACTGCTAAAAAAATCTGTAAATTCTCTGACATCGCCTGAAATTGTATCTACATCATATAAATTATAGCTTAATAAATGTTGTAAACAATGCGGTTGTTCGGCAGAGCTTACAGGGAATTTAAGCACTTTATACACTTGAGATTTTTCAGTTTTATCTGTAAAATCAATTAATTCTTCTAAGCAACTTGTGTTTTTACAATATTCTGGAGATAAAACTGTAACAAAAATACCAGCTTTTAATAGCTCTGATTTAATAGGTTTTTCATAATTATTGTAACCTAAAACTCTTGGGCTATCTCCCAAAATTTGTTCGATAATTGAAATTAAAAATTTATTAAAACAATTTACCCAAGGCTCTCCACCCTCTGCTCTTGCCATATTATCTGCCTTCGCAAAACTGATGTATAAATCGTACTTAAATAAGTTATTTTGAAGCATATTCTATTTTTTATTTTAATTCTATCGTAAATCTTTGTTGTTCTTGATTTTTATTTCCTACCACATCAATTAAACCTTTTGCCAATTCAAAATTATCATAAATTTGTTCGTAAAATTGAGCTTTATCAATTTTAAAAGTCAAACATTCTTCTTCTGCAAGAATAGTTTCGTTGCATTTATCTTCACTAAAAATTAACATTTCTCCGATTAATTCATGATTATTTATAGCTTTTACATCCCCTGTAAGTTTATTTTTAGCAAAAGCCGAACCTTTTACAATTATATAAATAGGTGATTCGCCTGCATCATCGGCATCCAAAATTACATCGCCTTTTTTAAATTCTTGCTCTTGAATTAATTCAACAAATTCAAGTAATAATACGCCATGAACAGTTTCAAATGTTTTTAAAGATTTTAAATATAAAATTTTCTTAAACCTTGTTGAATATTCATGAGAATGGTTTGAATTAAAAAAAGGTAGTAAAATATGATCGAGTTCTTTCTTAATATTTTCAGATAATCTTTTTGAGTTTATTAAGTAACTTTCAGGTTTTTTAATATAAATAGCCCAAGCCGATATTTCCCTCAAAAGGGAATCTGTATTAAATAAATTAGCCGTTAAGTCATCGCACATTAGAGCTTCTTCAGTCTTAGCAAATGCATAAATAGCACAAGCTTTTGTCCATTTATTTATACTATTGTAATTTCTATTGATTATTTGAATAAGAACTTCGATTTTTTCGAGTTTTTGTCTTGGAAAATAACTTTGAAGTCTTTCGTTCCTTTCATTTTGAGTAATATCCTCAATAAGTGGAAAAAGAATAGGTTTTAAATCTTCAGCTAAAAAGACTTCTAAAAGTTCTACTGCATACACAACCCCTTCATTACCACTTTCTATATTTTCTTTTACTAATTTTATTGCTTGAGGATCATAAATTAATGCTAAAAGCATATAAATATTTTCAAAATTAAAATCAATTTCTTCTTCTAATGCTATTTTAAGAGGTTCTGAATATTCCGATTCAGGTATTTCGGTAAGGGCGGCAACAATCCATGCCGAATTACCAATATCAGACTCTATAGACCTTTTTATACGTGCTATTTGTTCGCCTTCGGGTTTAAATCCACAATTAGTAAGGCATAAAAGCACGTTATTTACGATTTTTTTGTTGGGCAAATCAATTTTGTTCCATAAAATATCTATTACTTTTTCGCCACCTATTCTACCGTAAATTTGAATTATTTTTTCTTGAATTTGCTCGGTTTGTCCAGTTTTGTAAAATGCTGACTCCAAAGTGGGCAAAACTTTTTCGTTGAAAGATATTAAAACTGATGCCGAAATATTTGTAAAAGTATAGGAACCTAAATATTCAATTAAAACTGGCCAAGTTTCTATTTTTTCCACTTTGGCACAACTTAAAATAGCTTCGCATCTTACTTCAGTATCTGAATCTCGCAATAACAACATTAATTGTGGTAAGTAAGAATCACTCGTTGTTCTTCCAATAAGATGGCAAGCTAAAATTCTGTCAGAATTACGTTTTGATTTTACTAAATTATATGTATAACTAGGTGTGATTTCTATGGCATTTGTTTTTTCAAGTTCTTTAATAGCAAGTTCTGTCAAATGTTTTGTAGTTGCATCCGTTTCTGAAATTGAAATCTGTTTAATAGCACTTAATTCTTCTGAGATATTACGATTTGTAAGCCTTAGTATGGCATATTGCTTAAGAATTGTATTATCTTCAAATAAATAATTTTTAAGTATTTTTTGAGCTAAAATGGGTTCTAATTTTTCCATTAATTTTAAAGAATAAATTTGAATTGTATTGTTTTTTTTGAGTAATGCTTTATTTAAAACATCTGTAATTTCATAGTCTTTTGAAGTAAGAAATTCATTATTACCTTGCTGATTTTTTAAAGTATTTGTAAGAGTTTTTCTATATTCTATAAACAATCTAATTACAATAAGTGTGTAAGCAACGCAAATTCCAACCAAAAAATAAGAATAATAAATTAAATCAAAAAACTGAAGTAAGCTCAATAAAGTAAGCAAAATTCCAGCTGTAAAAGCCGAAAATTCTTTAAAAAATCCTTCAACTTTTGTTTGAATATCATATCTTGTATTGCCATCGAGTGGAATAAAAAGTGTTTTTACTATCGGATCTTCAAAAGCTTCTTTAAGTGACTGCAAAAACATTTTACTCATTGCCAAAAATAAAAAGAATAAAATAAAACTATCAGTTTCAGAAGTATATCCAAAAATAGTGCCAATCACAGACGCTAGTAAAGCAAAAACACCTAAAATAGTTGGAATCAAAATTAATGATATTTTTGAACCATAATTTTTAATTGCCCAATCGGCAACGAAAGTTTGTAATAAAAAGCTAACAACTGTTACTAATCCTCCAAAAACCCCCAAAAAACGTGCTAAATCATTGATGTCAGTATATTTTTGAGTTGTTACGTTCAAAAAAGAAAACTCTAAAAATATAGTGGCTACCACAGAAGCCAAAAATAATAAACAAACCATCCTAATATAAGGTGTTAAAATCATTTCTTTCACTTTGGCTTTTTCTACTGAGGAAGATCTACGAATGTTCATACCTTCTTTTTTTGTGTATGAATTAACAAACCAAATCATAAATAAAAAAGTAAAAAATCCACTTATAATACTTACAATAAAAAAATGGTTTATATTTTCAACAAAATCCGATACAAAAAAGACTACAAAAAATGAAATAGCTGTGGCAATCATTTGACCTTGATCAACTGTATTTGTCATGTGTTTTTCTCGTTTTAATGAAAAAGAACGAGAAACTGTTCCATAAAAACATAAAATAAAAATCGAATTTATGGGTCCCAAAAATAAATAAGAAGCGAATTTTAATTCTTGAATTTTAAAAATTTCAAGACCAACAAACATGATAGTTGCAATAGTTGTAATCAAAAGAAAACAAATCATTGAAAGCGTTGTAAAGGGTATTTTTCTTTGAAAATAACCAAAAATATAGGTAAATAACATCCCAGATATACCTGAAAAAATAGGCAAAATTGTTAAATATTCTTTTCCAAAAGTATCCAAGAATATTGAACTGGCAGCTACATCATAACTTACAATAAAAACGCCTATACAAAAAGAATTAGCCAACAAAAGCAAAACTGGTTTTTGCTCTTTTTGCTCTATTTCTAGTAATTTTTGTATAAAATTTGCCATAATTTTATAAATATTATATAATTTTTAATTAATTAATACAGTTATTTTATTTGTAAATATATTCTTTTTTTAATAAATATAGTCCATTTTGATTATAATTTTTGATTTATTTAATAACAATACCATTTTATTTATTTTTTTAGTAATATATATATAATTTTATTATTAAATAATCTTTTTATGATAAAATTTGTTTTTTCATTACATTTGTAAAAAACTATAATATGAAAAATAAATTTGCTGTAATCACAGGCGGTTCTCAAGGCATAGGATTAGCAGTTGCAGAAATATTTGCCAAAAATGGCTTTGATTTATGTCTAATTTCAAGAAATTTTGAAAAGTTATCAAAAGTAAAAAAAGAATTAGAAGCTACTTATAAAGTAATAGTTTATGTTTTTTCTGCTGATTTAACAAATAAAAATGAAATAGAAAATTCAATAAATTTTATCAAAAATATAAATCAAAGTATAGATGTTTTAGTAAATAATGCTGGAAATTATGTTTCTGGACAGGTTCATAATGAAGTGGATGGAAACATTGAAAAAATGATTGAAACGAATCTTTATAGTGCTTATTACCTTACTCAAGGATTAATTAAAGGTATGATTGAACAAAAATTTGGACATATTTTCACTATGTGTTCGGTAGCTAGTATTATACCTTATATTAATGGAGGTTCTTACTGTATTTCAAAATATGCTTTACTAGGATTTACTAAAGTTTTGCGTGAAGAAATGAAAGAATTTGGTATTAAAGTTACTGCTATTTTACCAGGTGCAACCAACACAGCTAGTTGGGACTCAGCAAATTTGCCTTCCGATAGATTAATGAAACCCGAAGATGTAGCTGAAGGCGTTTGGGCAGCTTTTAATATGTCTAAAAATAGTGTAGTTGAAGAGCTTTTGATAAGACCTCAATTAGGAGATATTTAGTTTAAAAAAACACTAAATTAAGTATGAAATTAGAAAATATTATTCAAGAATCAAATCAATTTTCAAACATTGAATTTTTGGCAAAACAAGTGGTTGAAGGCTTTATAACAGGGCTTCATAAATCACCTTTTCATGGTTTTTCTGTCGAATTTGCTGAACATAGACAATATAATATTGGAGAAAGTACTAAACATATTGATTGGAAAGCTTATGCAAAAACCGATAAGTTGTACAATAAAAGATACGATGAAGAAACTAATTTAAGATGCACAATTATTTTGGATATTTCGGCATCTATGTATTTTCCTAAACCGAATAACGACAAAATAAAGTTTGGTATTTTGGCAACAGCAGCAATTCTACAAATGTTGCAAAAACAAAGAGATGCAGTTCAATTAATTACTTTTGATAGTAGTATTTCTTACCAAAGTATGATGAAATCAACGGGATCGCATGCCAACGAAATGATGCAAAAATTAGAACAAATTTATCATACTAAACCAAATGAAAAATTAAGTTTGATTTCAACTGTTTTACATCAAATTGCTAATTCAATTCATATAAGAAGTTTAGTTGTTATTCTTACTGATTTCTATGAAAATATTTTAAATTTAGAACCCCTATTTGATTCTTTTAAGCATCTTAAACACAATAAACACGAAATATTAGCCTTTAATATTTCAGATAAAAAAACTGAAATTGATTTAGGTTTTGATAATAAAAACACACTGTTTATTGATGCTGAAACGGGTGAAAAAATTAAAACCAATCCTCAAAATATACGTGAAGAATATAGTAAAATAATGCATAATTTTAATCATTCTATGAAATTAAAATCAAGGCAGTATAAAATTGATTACATAAATATTGATGTTTCGGAAGATTTCAGGCATATATTACTCCCTTTTCTTATCAAGCGAGGGAAAATGATTTAATAATTTTTCTAATCGTACATTTTCATTAAAATTCATTTTTATGTGAATGGCAATTTCATTTCTTTGTTCTTCAGAATATTTTAAAGCATGAATTATTGCATTTTTTGCAAGTAATAAATCTTGTTTTTCTATCTTAAATCCCAAGTTTTCTGGAATGATTTCAGCAGCCCCTAAATCGGAAATAGTTATTGGAACACATCCGCAAGCCATACCTTCACCCAAAGCAACTCCAAAGCTTTCATGGATTGAAAACTGAGTTATAATGGATGCTTTTTGAAGTATAGTAACTAACTGATTATGAGGCAAATAGGATATTATTTCTAAGTTAATAGGTTTATTTTTTTCTAAAAAAATCTTTGCTTCTTTTGAAACACCAATTATTTTAAAAGTATGATTTGGCATAAATTCAGATAAATTTTTAAAAAAATCTAATCCTTTTATTTTTAAAGTTTTTAAATCATTTGCTGATGCGATTGTAAGGATAGAATTATCCTTTATTACATCTTTAGAATAGTAATAAATATCTGTTCTTATTAAGTTATAAATAACTTTGGACTTTTCGTTTAAATTTACTTTTATATTTTGGAACAATGAATTTTCGCTAAATTTTGAAACTGGAAAAATTTTGGTTGCTAATCGGCAAGATAATTTAATGATTAAACTTCTAAAGGTTGTAATATGAGCTCCATAATTAAAATTAGGAAGTTTTGCTGCATCATAACCACCAATTACGATAATTGAGGGTATAAATGCGATTTTTGAAGCTAAAACAGGTAAAAAACTATGATAATCAGCAAACCAAACATATACACAACTGTAAGAATTTCTAAACCAAATTATCTTAAAAAATGCGGTTAATGATTTTAAAATTAAAGATTTTAATGGCTTTGTTTTTAAAAAATATACTTCAACTTCAGTAATTGTTTTTAATAAATAAACATCCGATTCAATAAAAGTTTGAAAGCCAGGTTTTATAAATAATACTTTTTTCATTAGTTTAGGTAAGAAATTATACTTTCATTTATAAATTTAAAATTCTTTTGTTTGCATTTTTCTAATAATTGTATAAAGCAAATTTTCCAAAAATCATAAGATTTTTCTGTGAAAATATGATTATGAAAATTTAAAGTAAATATTCCCCCATGCTTTTGTAATTGTTCTATTAAAGGATTAATATATTTCCAAAATTCTTCTTTTGTTTTTATGTTTTTATAATGATTGTAAAATAAAGTCGCATCCATAACTAACAAAGGAATTTCTATTATAGTGGAGGTAGAATTTGTTTCAAAATCAAATAGATAAAAGGGTAGGGAAGTGCCGTTTCTAAAACCAATAGAATCTGAAAATCCGAGTGTTGTATCGATTTTTATGTCATTTTTTCGTAATATTTTAGGGGTTTTATTAATATTATATTGCAAAAAATGAAATCTATTTAATTCCGTTTTAAAAGGAAGGTTTCTTATATTTTTTTTCATTATTTAAGCTGCTCAATTCTTTCTGTCGGAGAAATAATATCAGTTAAACGAACTCCAAATTTTTCATTGACCACAACAGCTTCTCCTCGTGCAATTAATTTATCGTTGACTAATACTTCCATTGGCTCACCAGCCAGTTTACTCAATTCAATAACTGACCCTTGAGTCAAATTAAGCAACTCATTAACTGGCATTTTTGTTCGACCGAGCTCGACCGTCACTTTAAGCGGAATATCTAAAATCAAATTTAGATTTTTTTCCTTTGTAGTTGCAGGTGCTGGTTCTTGCGACATAAATTCTCCTTATTCTA
>REAG01000361.1 GCA_004294265.1 Cytophagales bacterium
TCGGAGGGGGTAGTTTTTTGAAGTGCTAAAAAAAATGCGTTTCTAGTTAATAGAAACGCTTTTTGTGTTATATTTGCAAAGCTGTCGGACGTCAGTAAAAAAAAACACTTAAATTAGTAAATAAAGTTCTTATTTTTTGAATGAGTGAATGAATGAATGAATGAATGAATGAATGAAAACAGGGCTTTCGCATTTAAGAGTAAGTGAAGTATAATTTTATTTTAATCTATAATTATTACTGAATTTATACTTTCTGAATAATTCCCTCTCCTTGGATTCTGCGGCTGAGTAGAAGAAATTGGTTTGGTAGGGGTTTTTAAAAATAATATTGGGGTTTTTAGAGGTTTCCATAATTAATATGAACCTAAATACCTCAAAAAAACACCTCAACTTGCTAGAAAGAATAAAAATAAGGCATTAAAAAAACAAAAAGATATAATAAGGTAATACAAAAACACCCCTAAAGCGAAGGAAACCTAATTTGTTAAAGTAGAAGTAGTTTTTCAATTAATAATAATTTAATGGAATGGCCTATATACGTATTTTAAATAAAAGAGCCACACCCTAACCCTCCCCAAGGGGAGGGAAACGTCCCGATAATGAAAAATATTACGAATGTGGCGTTTACAATAATTTAATTTTATAAATAACCTTTAGGTAGAAGTGTAATACTTAACCTAGAATAAAAAGTAATATTTTTTATTAATAATTAAAAATATTCACAAAAATTAATACAGATTTTTAAGGATTATTTTTAAGCTGAGTTATTTTAATTTACATTTGCACCTATGTCTTCTACAAAATATATATTCGTTACAGGTGGCGTTACGTCCTCATTGGGTAAAGGTATCATCTCGGCTTCTTTGGCAAAGTTGCTACAAGCAAGAGGATATTCTGTTACAATTCAAAAATTTGATCCTTATATTAATGTAGATCCTGGCACACTCAATCCTTATGAGCATGGCGAATGTTATGTTACTGACGATGGAGCCGAAACCGATTTAGATTTAGGTCACTATGAAAGGTTTTTGAATGTACCAACCTCACAAGACAACAACGTAACAACAGGTAGAATTTACTATAAAGTTATCACTCAAGAGCGTCAAGGAGCTTTTTTGGGTAAAACTGTGCAAGTAGTTCCACACATAACGGACGAAATAAAAAGGAATTTTAAAGCCCTTGGAGAAAATGGAAATTTTGACATAATTATTACTGAAATTGGCGGATGTGTGGGCGATATAGAAGCTCTTCCTTTTATAGAAGCTGTTCGGCAGTTCAAGTGGGAAATGGGCGATAACAACGTAATTACCATTCATTTAACTCTTGTACCTTTCCTTAAATCGGCAGGAGAATTAAAAACAAAACCAACGCAACATTCTGTTAAACAACTTTCCGAAAGTGGTATTCAACCCGATATTTTAGTTTGTAGAACTGAATATCATTTATCTCAAGAAATACGTAAAAAAATTGCGTTATTTTCTAATGTTCAACAAAATTGTGTGATAGAAAGCATTGATGCTGAAACCATTTATGATGTGCCACTTTTGATGAAAAAAGAAAAATTGGACATACGAGTTTTGCAAAAATTAAGACTAGAAGAAAAGCAAGAACCTAATTTAGATTCATGGAAAGAATTTTTGGGTAAACTCAAAAATCCTACTTCTGAAATAAATATCGCTTTAATTGGAAAGTATGTAGAATTGAAAGATGCCTACAAATCAATTGCCGAATCGTTTATTCATGCTGGTGCAATGAACGAATGTAAAGTGAATTTAGAGTGGATTCAATCCGAAAAGTTACTAGAAAACGTGTATGAAACCATTTCTGAATTTGATGGAGTTTTGGTAGCTCCTGGTTTTGGAGAAAGGGGTTTTGAAGGCAAAATAAATGCTGTAAAAATTGCTAGAGAAAATAAAATTCCATTTTTTGGAATATGTTTAGGAATGCAATGTTCAGTAGTTGAATTTGCGAGGAATGTGCTTAAAATGGATGATGCAGCCTCCACAGAGATGAATCCTAACACAAATTATCCTGTAATAAACATGATGGAAGAGCAAAAAAGCATAACACAAAAAGGTGGGACTATGCGTTTGGGTTCGTTTCAATGCGAACTTTTGCCTAATTCAAATGCTGCCAAAGCTTATGGAACAACTAAAATTAATGAACGCCACAGACATAGATACGAATTTAATAGCCATTTTAAAGAACAATTTACAAAGGCTGGCATGACTCCAACTGGAATAAATCCAGAGTCGGGATTGGTAGAAATTGTTGAAGTCATGGATCATCCTTGGTTTGTAGGTGTTCAGTTTCATCCTGAATTGAAAAGCACAGTTCTTAATCCGCATCCTTTGTTTGTTGCTTTTGTAAAAGCCTCTTTGGAGTATTCTAAAACTAAAAATTAGAATTTTAAACTCATTAAAATATTACTCAATACTTTAATGAGTTTGAATAAAAAGTTTGAAATTATGATTTTAGGGAACCTTTAAAAACCCCAATATTATTTTTAAAAACCCCACCCAAACCAATTTCTGCTACGAAACCGCAGAATCCAAAAGGAGGTGGACGTCCCAATTTTATGAAATATTACTAATACCTTAATTAATTAAGGTTAAAATACATATATGGGCTTTTCTTTAAAATAATTTATTGGAACAGCCCACTTAATTACCAAATACACAAAAAACTACGTTTTTTGACCTCTTTTGCCCTTGAGAAAAGATAATTAATGAAGTTTTGAAAGAAATAT
>REAG01000362.1 GCA_004294265.1 Cytophagales bacterium
AAAATATAATTGGACACAATTAGAAATTGATGCCTATGATTATGCAAGCATGCGAGAACAAGATGCCAGAGGTGTTACATCCAAAGCAGTTAGAATTGCAGAAAGAAATGCACTAATAATAGGCGAAGAAATTGGCGAATCAAAGTCAAAAGAAAAAGGTATTGTCAAATCATTAAAAAGAGGTAAACTTACTTTAGTTGAAATAGCCGAAGATTTTGAAGTATCCTTAGAATTTGTGTTAGAAATAAAAGAAAAAAATAATTTTTAAAAATTCTTTTATATTTTCAAAAATCTAATTTTTAATAGTAATTAGATTTTTGTATTAAAAATTAACATAAAAATATTTTTTTTATATAAATTTTATATATTTGAACCCGTTAATCAATCAAATATATAAAAATATGTCAAATCTTAGATTTAAAGCATTAGAATTTGTGCAGCAACGTCAACCTGTTACGGTTACGCCACCTGCAGGACGTGTGTCTGATTTTTATGGTATCAATACTTTTGGTACAGAAAACATGAAATCAACCTTGCCAAAAGATACTTATAAAAAGTTGTTAGCTTGTATCGAAAAGGGCGAAAAAATTGACTCTTCTGTTGCTGATATTATTGCAGCTTCAATGAAAGCATGGGCTATTTCTAAAGGTGTTACACATTATACACATTGGTTTCAACCACTAACAGGCACAACTGCCGAAAAGCATGATGCATTTTTTGAACCAACTTCTGATGGCAGAGCCATTGAGGCTTTCAAAGGTTCAGCATTAATTCAACAAGAACCGGATGCTTCTTCTTTTCCAAATGGTGGAATTCGTTCTACTTTTGAAGCTCGTGGTTACACAGGTTGGGATCCTACATCGCCTGCCTTTGTAATGGATTTAGGATACGGAAAAACTTTGTGTATTCCTACAATTTTTGTTTCTTACACTGGTGAAGCCCTTGATTACAAAGCTCCTTTGTTGCGTTCTATTGATGCCTTAGACAAAGCCGCTACAACTGTAATGCAAGAGTATTTTGATACAGATGTAACAAAAGTATTTTGCAATTTAGGTCCAGAACAAGAGTATTTCCTGGTTGATAAAGCACTTTATTTGGCACGTCCAGATTTAGTAATGTGCGGACGTACATTATTTGGACAAGTTTCCTCTCGTAATCAACAATTAGAAGATCATTATTTTGGTTCAATTCCTCCGCGTGTGTTAGCTTTTATGGCTGATTCAGAATTTGAGTTATTGAAATTGGGAATTCCTGTAAAAACTCGTCATAACGAAGTTGCTCCTTCTCAGTTTGAAGTAGCCCCTTTATATGAAGAAATAAATCTTGCTGTTGATCACAATGCCTTAATGATGGATGTGATGGAAAAAGTGGCAGACAAACATCATTTGAAAGTTCTTTTCCACGAGAAACCATTTGCTGGTGTAAACGGTTCTGGTAAACACAACAACTGGTCTATGGCTACAAATAATGGTCGTAACTTATTAGGACCTAGCTCTAAACCAAAAGATAACCTTATCTTTTTAACATTCTGCGTAAACGTAGTAAAAGCTGTTCATGATAATGCAGATTTAATGCGTGCTGCCATTGCTTCTGTTGGAAACGAACATAGATTAGGTGCAAATGAAGCTCCACCAGCCATTTTCTCTGTATTTTTAGGTTCTACTTTAACTTCAGTATTTGATGAATTAGAGTCTAACGGAAAAGTAAAAGTTGATAAAGGCGAAAATATGTATATGAAATTAGGAATTAGCAAAATTCCACAACTAATTTTAGATAACACAGACAGAAACCGTACTTCACCTTTTGCATTTACAGGTAATAAATTTGAATTCCGTGCGGTTGGCTCTTCTGCTAATAATGGACATGGAATGACAGTTTTAAATACGATTGTTGCTGATCAATTAATCAAATTTAGAGAAGACGTAGAAAATGAATCTAAAAAAGAAGCTAAAAAAGAAATCGCTATCGTTAATGTATTGCGTGAGTATGTAAAAGCATCTAAAAAAATTAGATTTGAAGGAAACGGATATTCTGATGAGTGGGTTGAAGAAGCTACAAAACGTGGATTGAAAAATATTAAAACTGCTCCTGAAGCACTTGATGCTTTTTTAGAAAAGAAAGCTGTTAAAATGTTTAATGACCATGGAGTTTTGAACGAAACAGAATTACATGCACGTCATGAAATTATGTTAGAAGTTTATACAAAACGTATTCAAATTGAATCTCGTTCTATGTATGAATTAGCTGTAAATCAAGTAGTTCCAGCTGCTTTAACTTATCAAACATCTTTGATTGAAAATGTTAAAGGTCAAAAAGAAATTGGTATAGATGCTAAATATTCTAAAGCTACTTTAGATATAATAAAAGCAATTTCTGAACATGTGGCTGTTGTTATTTCTGAATCAGAAGCTATGTTAGAAGCTCGTAAAAAAGCTAACGACATAGAAGATGGTAAGAAAAAAGCAGTTGCTTATTGCCATGAAATCAAAGGAAAATACTTTGAAAAAATCCGTTATCATGTAGATAAATTGGAGATTTTGGTTGGTGATGAACATTGGCCACTTCCAAAATACAGAGAATTATTATTTATAAAATAATTTCTTATTTTATAAAAAACCTCAACGAAAGTTGAGGTTTTTTTTGCTTATATAAAGTCCAATAAATAATTACAATTCCTTTTTAACTTTTCCCCATTGGGGAAATAAGAAAGGGGTTTTCTAAAAATTTAATTGTAAATATTT
>REAG01000363.1 GCA_004294265.1 Cytophagales bacterium
TATTAAATAACTACAAATTCCTATTTAGCTTTTTGACTTTGTGTAAAAAGAAAGGATTTTTATAAAATTTAATTGTAAATATTTTTTTACTCAATTTTATTTTTAAATTTCTAATTTGGTAAGTAAATATATTTCTTGTTTATATATATTTTTTTTATAAAATGGCTAAAAAAGCAACATCATCAAAAAAAGCAACATCAAAAACAAAATCAGCGGGCAGGAGTTCTAAAAGTAATATTTGGATAAAAATTTGGCGTATTATTTATATTTCAGTAATATCTTTTTTTGTTTTGTCTTTAAGTTGGGTTTTAATTTATAAATATGTGAATCCGCCTTATACTTATTTAATGTGTAAAAGAAAAGCAATTCAAATGATTTCGGGAGAAGGTTCAAGTAATATTCATTATAAATTTGTGCCCTATTCTCAAATATCAGATTATTTAAAATTGGCTGTCATTGCATCTGAAGACCAAAAATTTCCAGACCATAATGGTTTTGACTTAGTTTCTATTGCCAAAGCGATGGAAAAAAATAAATTTACTAAAAAAGTAAAAGGAGCAAGTACTATTTCGCAGCAAACGGCTAAAAATGCTTTTTTATGGGATGGTAGAAATTTCATTCGTAAAGGCTTGGAAGCCTATTTTACTTTTTTAATCGAATTAATTTGGGGCAAAAAGCGAATTTTAGAAGTTTACTTAAATATAGCAGAAATGGGACATCTTACTTTTGGTGCTGAAGCAACAGCTCGGACTTATTTTAATAAGTCAGCCAAAAAACTTACCAGTTCCGAAGCCGCACTTATTGCTTGTTCATTGCCCAATCCTATTCTTTTTAAAGTTGATAATCCAACTCAATTTATGTTGAATCGCAAAACGTGGATTGAAACCCAAATGATTAATTTGGGCGGAATAAATTATATTCAGAGTTTAAAATAATAATATTTTTTTATTATATTACTTTAGTTAAAATAAAAAATGTAAGAATTTCATATTTTAATATAAAATGTAATAATTAATTTATTAATTATGATTTCATATTTTTTAGATTTTATAAAAATCATTGTTGCAAAACCAAAATATTAAATTACCTTTGTATTGGCAAACTGGTACGACCAGCTCCTATTGAATCCCCCCAGGTCTTGATCGAAGCAAGGGTAGATGGTTGTAGCGGTGCGATATTTAGTTTGCCATTTTTTGTTTATAATTGATAGAACACCAATTATTTTCCACCATTTTTTCGGTCATTTCCAATCCATTCTTAATAGCCTCATCATTAATAATTTCTACATCTTGAGTATAAAAACCACTGATAATTAGTTGTCCGTTTGGCATTAAATAATTTTTGTAAGTTTTAATTTCATTTAAAAGTACATTTCTATTAATATTAACCAAGATAAAATCAAATTTTTCGCCAATAATTTTTAAATCTTGAATAGTAGATTCTAAAAATTGAATATCTTCAATGCCATTCAAAGCTTTATTTTCGATAGCATTTTCTACTGTCCAATCTTCAATATCGAAACCAATAACTGACTTTGCTCCTAATTTGTAGGCAGCAATTGACAAAATACCAGTGCCACAGCCCACATCCATGACTGATTTTTCAGTAAGATTATTTTTTAATAAATGTTGAATCATCATGCTTGTTGTGGCATGATGCCCAGTGCCAAATGACATTTTTGGGTCAATAATTATTTCTAGTTCAACATCGGTTCGAGGTTGATGAAAAGTAGCTCGAACATAACATTTGTTTGTAATTAAAATAGGTTCAAAATTTCGTTCCCACTCTTGATTCCAGTTTTTGTGTTCGAGTTGTGAAACCAAAAAAGTAATTTCTTTTTGATTACTTTCTTTATAATTATTGAGTAAAAACTTTAATTGAGATTCATCAAAAAGGTTTTGGTCAATATAAGCCGTAAAACCACCTTCTTCTTTTTCCCAAAAAGAATCGTAATTGATTTCTGAAAGTTCTGCAATTAAAATTTCAGATATATCAGCTGTACAATCTATATCGACTTGAATAAAAGTAGTCATATATTTAGTAATATTTATTATTTACATCCTGCAAAACTTTCAGTTGGAGTATAGGCTATCGTAAAATCAGATTGACCTTTTTGTTCGGTCATATAAATCCAAAAATCTGCCTCTCTTTTGTCTTTTGTGATAAACCATTGTCCGTTTTTGTCGGCATAAAACCTGTTTTCTTGTTTGAAAACAGTAAGATTTGCAAAAGATTCGGTTTCTTCTTCATATACTTTATAATCTGCCAAATGTTTTTGATCTACAATGTATATTTTCCCATAAATCTTACAAACATCAACTCTCCCTACTATTTGAGCTTCAGAAATTAATGTAATTATTAAACCAAAAAAAAAGGTTAATCTTAACATAATGTATTTATTTTGATTTTATTTAATTTCAAACTAACAATCTTTTTATGATATTTCATATTTAAAACGTCTTTTTGTTTTTAAAATTATGTTTTTAGTTGATTTATTTATGTTAATTTTGTTTTTATATTTAGGTTTATGGTTTCATGTTTGAATATATTTTTTTGGAAAAGCCCATATACGTATTTTAAATAAAAGAGCCCCAACCTAACCAATTTCTGCTACGAAGCCGCAGAATCCAAGGGGAGGGAAACGTCCCGATAATGAAAAATCTTACGAATGTGGCGTTTACAATTATAATAATATCTTACGAATGTGGCGTTTACAATTATAATAATATATATATGGGCTTTTTTATATTTTTTAAAACTATTTCAAGTAGTTTTTAGTAATAATTTTAATTTTATTATAAATAATTACAATTCCTTTTTAACTTTTACCCATGGGGGAAATAAGAAAGGGGTTTTCTAAAAATATAATTGTAAATATTTAGTGGACTCAATATATTAGCACTAGGATTAGTGTTGATGAGTTTTATAATAAATGCTCAATCAAAACATAAAAGCCATGAAGTGATTCAACAGTTTATGATATACAAATCTTTTGAGCCGGCAGATTATTTAAAAAATCCTAAAAAAACATTTTCGGTGCTGCAAAGAAAGTGTTTAGTAACAATTTCGGACATTGCTTTTATATTTGGTAAATCGGATGCGTAAGTTATATCAATAATTTCGCCATTTTTTTTCTTAATATTTATACCTTTTCCCGAAGAAATATAACCTAAATTACTGATTTCACCTACTATCCTAAAATAATCGAGTTCGGGAGTTGAAAGTTGATAAAATTGACTTATTTTTTGTTCAATCGTGTGAACATATTCTTCAGAAAAAGGTTTTTTAGAAAGTACAACTTTGAATAAATTTCGTTCTAAAAGACTTTTGCAAAGAAATGAAAGAATTTTATCATTGCAATTTTTCCATTGTTTGATACCTCCCCAAAGATCATAATCGTCTAGATTTCCAAATATTTCAAGCAGTTCTATATGTTCTTTAAAATCTATTAATTTAAAATCATTGGCAAAAAATAAGGATAATCCATCCGACATTGGTAACGAAAATCCGTTTTTGACTAAAAATTTGGCTCTTTTCACAATTTGAATCAGCATAACTTCTGCACTTGTGGTGGTTTTGTGCAAATAAACTTGCCAATACATCATCCTGCGAGCGTTCAGAAAATTTTCTA
The DNA here is from genome assembly GCA_004294265.1 of Cytophagales bacterium. Taxonomy (GTDB): domain Bacteria; phylum Bacteroidota; class Bacteroidia; order Cytophagales; family UBA9547; genus REAG01. The sequence continues at coordinate 3,632 of REAG01000363.1, forward strand.
CACTGTAAATGGCTTTTTCTTCAATCACCAATTCATCGTTTACGATTTCAAACATACGCACCAATCTATCCGAACCCACAATTCCTTCAGAAACTCCCGTAAAAAAAGAATCCCTATTTAAGTAATCTAATCTATCCATATCTAGCTGACTACTTACTAAATCATGAAAAAAATTCCTTTCATAATCGCCCGTAAAAATTGATATAGCTAAAGTAAGTTCTTTGTTAAAAATATCATTAAGAACATTCATAAAAAGCAAAGATAATTCTTCGTGATGAACTTTGGTTAAAATGGAACTTTCGAGGACGTGCGAAAATGGTCCATGTCCAATATCATGTAATAAAATAGCAATTAAAGCAGATTCATATTCTTTATTTGTAATTTCATAGCCTTTTAATTTTAGTGAATCAAGCGCTTGGCTCATCAAGTGCATAGCACCAATGGCATGATGAAAACGCGTATGATTTGCTCCTGGATAAACCAAATCGGTTAATCCAAGCTGTTTTATGCGTCTTAAACGCTGAAAATAGGGATGTTGGATAATATCATAAATTAAATCTGAATGAATAGTTATAAATCCGTAAAGCGGATCATTTATGATTTTTCGTTTATTCATAAGTTTATATTAATTAAAAATTAATGTAAGATAATTACTATAAAACAATTTATTTGCTATTAATTAAATATTGTATTTGATTTTTTATTAAAGTAATGACTTTATTTTTAAATATTGATTTTATAATTTAAAATTTGATGCTGTGCTTTTGGAATAAAATAATTTATAAATATATTATCTATCTTTTAAGACTTTAAAATAGCCCATTTAATTAAAAAACACTCAACATTTGCTCCGCTTTGCTGAGTTATAATTATCTTTCTGGCTTCTAGCCATTTTATTTAAAAAGCTGGATGTCTAATTCCTAAAAGTTACTCGGCAGAGCCGAGCGACAGCCGGGATTTTTACCACTAATGTTCATACAAATAGCTAATGTTTATGCCACTACTATATTCTGATACAAATCACTGAGACGCCAATTTCTTGTAGGTGCTTTTAGGTGCTGGCATTTTGTCGTTGCTTTGTTGTCCATTGTAACTGCTGTCTTTGGTGTTTTGGCTGCAAGCTCTTTTTATTTTTTAGCCTTGTTTTGTGAGTAGGTAAAAAATAAAATGTGCTTACAAACGCGTTGGCGTTTTTGAGTGTAGTTTCCTTAATCATTATTTAAAACACAATTTTTACATCTTCTTTGTAGTTCTGCAAAGTACCATTTAAGCTGGCTGTCCAGCCGTCAATAAATACTTTGCCGTTTTTAATGGCGTGTGAATAATCATCACTGGTTAGCTTCTCGCAATTGGTGATGTAATAATGGTTGCCAATTTTGTAAATACAATCTTTTACAATTTCTTCGGGCACTTGTGTGGGTTCGTCTAAACCAATGGTGAAAATCATATTGTAAATGCGACTTAATGCATCGGTTTTATTAAAGGTGATACCTATTTGCATCTGTTCATCTATTTCTAATTTTGGAGCTTCAACACTATCAAATATCTTAAAACCAATATCAGGAACTTGTTTTTTGTCTTCATCAAACATTCCGCTTTTGCTGTTTTGTTCTTCAATGTCTTTTTTGATTTTTTCGCCTGCTCGTTTCAGTCGTTCTATGGTTATACTAGAAATTACTGGTGGTAGATTATTGTCTATGCAAAATTTATAAGCTGGCTTTTCTTCTTTTATTGGCTCAT
>REAG01000364.1 GCA_004294265.1 Cytophagales bacterium
CAATCTTTTGAAAGCAATCAATGCGATTTAACTGGATTAAATAGTGGTTTATATTTTATTAAAATTGAAAACAAAATTTTCAAAATCATCAAACAATAAATTATAAAGTCTATATAGAATACTGTGAATATTTATATTTTAGTTTAAAAGCAATGAAGTAAATCATATTGATAAAATTATCAATATGACGACAACCCCTTGCTTCAATTTTTACTAATTTAATTTTTAGAAAACCCCTTTCATATTTCCCCAATAGGGAAATAAGTAAGGGGTTTGTAATTATTTATTAGAATTTGGAATAGTCCATGTACTTACATTTCAAAAGTAAAACATAAATATTTCTTTCAAAACTTCATTAATTATCTTTTCTCAAGGGCAAAAGAGGTCAAAAAACATAGTTTTTTGTGTATTTGGTAATTAAATGGGCTTTTCCATTAGAATTTATATAATAAGCTTTCTTAATCGCTCGTTTTTGTCGTATTACAACTATAAAAGAAGGGAATTTGTATTTAAAATAATTAGATTAAAAGCCCCACCCTAAATTCAATTTCTGCTCCAATTTCGCAAAATCCAAGGGGAGGGACTTTCTTTGAAAGTGTTTTATTAGTAATAAACTAAAAATAAACATATTCATTATAGATTAAAATTTTTAAATGCGAATTCCATGCTATTAAAGAAGAAGTTTGACAAAGACTGGTAATTCTCTGAAAATATTTTACTATAAAAATAAACTCAAAGTGATTTAAAACATAATATTAAAAATCACTTTGAGTTTTAATATTTATTACTTATAAAATATATTTTGTAGATAAAAACTTCGATTGATTTTCTTCCACAATTTTATTCACTAACACTTTATTTTCATTTGTTACTTTAGTTGCAACCATTGTTCGGATAGAAAACGCCCTTAAAGCACTAGTAACCGACAAAGTGCCTTCAGCCGAATCTTTTCGTCCTGTAAAAGGAAAAGTATCGGGTCCTCGTTGGCATTGGCAATTTACATTTACACGGCACACTTGATTAACCAAAGGATCAATTAAATCTGCCATTTCTTTTGAACCATTTCCAAAAATACTTACTTGCTGTCCATGATCCGAATCAATTAAATAATTGATAGGTGTATTTACATCTTCAAACGGAACAATAGGCACAATAGGACCAAATTGTTCTTCTCTATACACTTTCATTTTATCGTTTACAGGATATAAAACGGCAGGAAAAACAAAAGAATGAGCGGTTGTTCCTCCATTTTCATTCATAATTTTAGCACCGTTTACCAAGGCATCTTCAATGCAATTTTTAAGATATTCGGGTTTATTAGGTTCTGGGAGTGGCGTTAATGCAACTCCATTTTCCCATGGCATTCCATATTTTAATTTTGAAACTTCCTCACAAAATCGTTTTATAAATTGGTCAGCAATATTTTTATGAACAAATAAAATTTTAAGTGCCGTGCAACGCTGTCCGTTGAACGAAAGCGAACCCAATACACATTCTTTGACCGAAAGTTCAATATCGGCATCTTCTAAAATAATAGCTGCATTTTTGGCATCCAACCCCAAAACGGCTCTTAATCGGTTCGATTTTGGGTGCATTTTTTTGAGAGAATCCGCCACTTTGCTTGAGCCAATTAAAGTAAGAACATCAATTTTTCCAGATTTCATTAACGATGGAATTATTGTATTTCCACGTCCATAAATCGTATTAATTACGCCTTTTGGAAAGCAATCTTTGAATGCTTCGAGCAGCGGAGCAAACAATAAAGTACCATGTTTTGGTGGTTTAAATAAAATAGTATTACCCATCAAAACTGCCGGAATCAAAGTTGTGAAAGTTTCGTTGAGTGGATAATTAAAAGGACCCATGCACAAAACCACACCGAAAGGAGCTCTCCTAACCTGTCCAATAATGCCTTGCTCAATAATAAACCTTGAAGATGTTCTATCTAAATCTTTGAGTGCATCCAAGGTGGCATTCATATATTCAACTGTTCTGTCAAATTCTTTGTTAGAATCAGCGTAAGATTTCCCGATTTCCCACATGATTAGGCTTACGATTTCTTTTTTCTTTTCAATCATTTTGCCCGTAAACTTTTCCATGCACAAAATACGATTACCTATCGACATAGTTGGCCATTCGCCCCGACCGTTATTGTAAGCAATCACGGCTGCATTTAAAGATTCGAGTGCTTCATTTTCGGTGCATAACGGATAACTTCCTATCACTTTTGGTGTTGTTCCTTCGCTTGTTTTGACACAAACGGGCGATAAAACGGTATGCGTAGCTCCGTTCCAAGTTCGCATTTCGCCATTGCTCAAATATTGATTTTGATGAACTTCGTGTTCTAATTTGAATTCTTTTGGAATAGCATTTTCTTCAATAAAAATGCCATTTAATTGATCTTTAAAAGTCATATTGGATGTTCTATTTGATTAAAAATTAAAACAAATATAATTTATAACTGTAAAATTACAAACTATTTTAAATATGCTAATCTTTGGAAAGACAGAGCTAGGTTTTTTGCTTATCAATTCCAAGGTATTTAAAATTAAACCCAAAATTCGCAAACAATATTTCAAAAATTATTTTATGAAATAACATTAAAATATCTAGGGAATTCGCATTTAAAACTTTTCTTTTATAATCAAGTAATTTATTTTTAATTTATTACTAAAAAAAACACTTGCGAAGCAAGTCCCTCCCCTTG
>REAG01000213.1 GCA_004294265.1 Cytophagales bacterium
CACCAATTTTATGGATTTGGGGCTAATGCAGGAATACTAAGATATCAAGTCGACTCTCCTCCATCTGCTCATGTATTTTATACAGGTACCTCTGCTACTACAAGTACTGAACTTATGCGAATACAAGGCAATGGCAATGTAGGTATTGGAACAAGTACACCTTCAAATAGATTAGATGTTTTTAGCGACTTTCCATCAAATAATACTATTGAAAATGTATTTCGAGTTTCACGAGGAACTTCAGGAACTGCTTCAGCAGGTATTGGATCTGGAATGGTATATGCAGTGGAAAACAGTTTAGGAAATCAAATTATAGCTGGTCGTACTTCAACTACACTAAACACCGTTACTGCTGGTACTGAAAATGGAAGTTTTAATATAGACGTAATTAATGGTGGTGCTCTTACAATTGTTGCTTCTTTTGGTAGTGGAGGACAAGCAATTTTTACAGGAAATCCTGCTAGTAACAATCCTAGCGTAAGCTTTGGTCGTGTAACTGCTACAAGTGGTGTAGAATCTGCATCAATGACTTTTAGAGGTAACGGAATCTCAAACATGGGCTTTTCTTTTGTTCCTAATGCTACCGCTGCTAACAACAGATTAACCCTAGCTCAAGGTCTAGATGCTAACCCTGGCAATATGGGCAACAACCTTGTTTCTTTTATGGGTGATGGAAGGGTAGGTTTAGGAATAACCAATCCCAGCCAAAGATTACAAGTTCAAAACGGCAATATTTTATTATCAAATACTGGTACAGCAGGTGAATTGCGATTTGCAGAACCTTCAGCAGGAGGTATAAACTATTCTGCTATTAGGGCTGGTTTACAAACAGCAGATATTACTTATACACTTCCTCTTAGTACACCTGCAGCTGGGCAAGTATTATCTAGTGACGCTACAGGAAATTTGAGTTGGATAGCAGGCTCAAATCTATCAGGTTCAGGAACAAACGGAGCTGTAAACTTCTGGACTGGTACAAATACCCAAAGTGCCGATGCTGCCAATTTCTTTTGGGATAATACCAATAAAAGGTTGGGCATAGGAACAAATGCTCCAGCTAATAAATTGGAGGTAAATGGAAACATCACAACCTCTCCCGCCACCGCCAATCAATATGTAAAATCAGGAGGATTCATGTCTAATCAAATTGGTCAAGTGTCTGATTTTGGTGCCAATGATGTAGGAATGTATGGGATTGTTGGTGGTCATTTAAGGATAGTTTCAGGTGGAGCAAATTCAATATTTGTACAAAACGGAGGTAATATAGGAATAGGTACAAGTACTCCAAATTCTAAATTAGACATTGCTGGTGGAGCATTATTAATTAGTAACGGATTTGCTAACAATACCGCTCGACCTACAGTAGGCACTTCAAGGATAGCAGGCGAAGTTTCAGCCTATGGCACACTATTGGCTGGCGATGATGGTTTTATGCGCTTAAGTGCAGGTGGTGGCACTACAGCAGCCGAAAAAACTTATATTGATATATCTGGTTTTTCACAATTGTCAGACATGAATAAAAACATCGTATTTGGGGTAAATGGTGTAGAGCGTATGCGAATTATAAATGGAGGGAATGTAGGAATAGGTACTAACAATCCCTTAAGCTTATTACATGTTTTTAATGGGGGAATAAATATAGAGTCAACCACAAACGATGCTTTTGGCAGATCTACAACCTTTATAAAAAGTAGAAATAACACAATCGTAACAAATGGCGATGAATTGGGCTTAATACAATTTCTAGGGCATGATGGCACGGCTGGTCGAAGAGCTGCCTACATGATTGCACATGCAGATGGCACACCTTCAGGTGGAGTAACACCAGGACGTATATCTTTCTTTACTTCTCAAATAGGCGGTGCAGACCAATTGCGAATGATTATTAAAAATGATGGTAATGTAGGAATAGCCACGAATACCCCTTCCGAAAGACTTGATGTGGTGGGCAATGCTAAAGTAACAGGAGAGTATAAATATGCTGCACCTAAGGTAAGATTTAAATCATACTCGCATGTAGAGTTCGATAGAGAAGGGACTAATACTGTTAGAGATTTTGACTTTGGATCTTTTGGTGCGCTAGTTGGAGGTACCGGAGGCCAGAATCAAACTATGTATACCTTGCTCGATTTGCCAGATGGTGCTACTGTAACAGGTTTGTATTTTAACTATGTAGACGATGATGCCACCTATAATTTTACCGATGCTTCCATCTGGAGAACTAATGCCACTGCAGGTATGGCACTTGGATATAGCGAACATTTTTTAATTTCACCTATAACTGATTTTGCAGCCCCCACCATAGCCGAAGTCTCAAGTCTTAGTTCTACATTAGTTATTGATAATAATAACTATGCATATATACTCAGGTATCTTACTAGTGAATTTAGTGCCAATCTTAAATTTGTTCGTATGAAGGTGCGTTATCAAGTATCAGATGCCGATTAAGATTTCCTTTTGAGCAACTTTAGAAACGCAGAAAGGGTTTAAAACCCTGTCTGCGTTAAGGTCTGCGTTAATAACCCGACTACGTTAATTGTTAAATAATAAAAAATGAAATCAAATATCTTACCGCTTCAAACTGAAACCTATTACCACATTTACAACAGAGGAATAAATGGGGAAAATATTTTTAAATCAGAGAAAAATTACGCCAATTTTCTTTCAAAATATTCACTGTTTATAAATCCTATTTCAAATAAGTTTGCCTATTGTTTACTCAAAAATCATTTTCATTTATTAATCAGAACCAAAACAGAAGAGGATAATAAGAATTCGTTTCTATTAAAAAGAACACAGAGTTTTGAAATTTGAACTTTCATTGTCATGAAATTTGTTCTTTTATATTATTTCATTAAGTTTTATACTTTATGATGATACATTAATATTGTATAAAATACTTTTTTTAGTTTTTATAACCATTAATCATATTTTCTTTTCTAATTTTGACAAATGGTTTTAAAAAATAAAAATACAGAAGCACATTTTTTACTTTTACTTATAACAATTATTTCAGGAGCAAATTACACTATTTTAAAAATTATTGTTCCGTCTAAAATTGAACCGTCATCTCTGATTTTAATTCGGCTTTTTGTGGCGGGATTGGGATTTTTGATTCTCGAAAAGATATTTTTCCCCAAGGCTTTGCAACCCAAAGGCAAAGATTTAATAATTATTATTTTATGCTCGCTTTTTGGGGCAGTTTTTAATCAATTTTTTTTCTATGAGGGTATGAAAATTACAACTCCTATTAATGGTTCGATTTTTAATCTATTTAATCCAATTACAATAGTTTTGGGTTCATTTTTGGTTTTAAAACAAAAAATAAACTGGATGGTTATTATCGGTGTTTTATGTTCAATTCTCGGAGCTCTTATTTTACTGGATATTAAGAATTTGAATGTAAATAATACTACATTTTTAGGAGATATTTTCGTAATGATAAATGCTATTTCTTACGGAATTTATGTGATTTTGGTAGCTTCAATTGCCACTAAATACAATGCCATTACAATAACAAAATATATGTTTGGATTAGGATTTTTTATTTATTTACCTTTAGGATTACCTTCTTTTAATGCTACTGATTTCACTTTATTTAATTTGACAGATTGGATAGTTTTAGCTTATATTCTGCTTTTAGTTACTCTTTTTTCTTACGGAATTGGAAATTACTTACCTCGAATTACTACTCCCTATATTATGGGAATGTATGTTTATTTACAACCATTTATTGCTATGTTAGTAGCCATTTTATTTGGAAAAAATGTGTTAAATTTAAAGCAAGTTTTGTGCGGATTTCTTATTTTAATAGGTATTTATTTAGCCCAAAAAGGTAAAAATAAAATTAATTCACAATGAAAAACATTATAAAAGAACCAATAATTCCTCTCAATATTAAATCTTGGGCAGAAGAAGATCGTCCGAGAGAAAAATTTCAACTCAAGGGTGGAAATGCACTTTCCGATGCCGAATTAATTGCAATTTTAATTGGTTCTGGTTCTCGTTCAATGAGTGCTGTTGATTTAGCAAAATTAATTTTAAAAAACGTAAATAACGATTTAGAAAAACTAACTAAACTTACTATTAAAGACCTTACTAAATTAAAAGGGATGGGTGAAGCAAAAGCAATTACAATTGCTGCTGCCCTTGAATTAGGTAAACGAAGAAAAGAACAAATCACAGAAGAACGCCCAAAATTAAATTCTCCAAAGTTGATTTATAACTATATGCTTCCATTTTTTTATGATTTACAGCATGAAGAATTTTGGCTATTAATCCTTGACAGACAATTAAAACCAATTAAAAAAGTACAAATTAGTAAAGGCGGCATTGCTGGAACTGTGGTTGATATAAAAATAATTTTAAAGTTAGCCTTAGAGAACTTAGCTTCTTATATTATAGTTATGCACAATCATCCTTCTGGCAGTTTAAATCCTAGTTCTGAAGATATAAAAATAACTAACAAACTTAAAGCGGCTTGCCAAACATTAGATATTTTATTTGCAGACCATATTATTTTTACTAATAACGGTTTTTATAGTTTTGAAGATGAATCAGTTTATACAATTTAAAATATAGTTTTTTTTAAAAAAATAGGAATTGAAATAACTTTTTTATTTTAAAACACTTAATTTTATTACTTTTTCTTTTTTGTTAATAGTAATTATTCGTATAAAATAAATACCCTGATTTAATTGACTTATATCAATATTTTTAGAATGAGTTTCAAATAAAAACTTACTTTGATTGTCATATATTATACTTTTCAAGATTTCATTGTTACTTTTTATTTCGATAAAATCATTCGCTGGGTTTGGATAAACAACAACATTTAATAATTCTGTATTTTCAAATTTTGAGATTTTATTTGGGTTACATTCTAAAGATTCTATTTTAAATTTTTGTGTGCTTTCACAATTGTTATTGTTTGTGCCAATAACGGTAAACTCTTCAAATCCTGTTACATTTAATTGCACAATATTACCAAAATAATTGATGGGTTGCCATAGATAATTATTACTTCCAGTTGCAGAAACAGTAGCTAAAAAGCCGCTACAAATAGTGTTTGGATAGTTTATCGTGAATTGAGGTATAGAATTTACAGTAATAGTAAAAATATTTTCATTTTTACATCCATTCAAATCTAAACCCAAAATTGTAAAGTCTTGGTTTGATGATAAGTTAAAGTTTTGAGTATTTCCTACTAAATTATTAGGTAGCCAAGTATAGGTATTTGCACCCGAAACACTAATATTTGTAGATTTTCCTATACAAATTGATTTTATTCCATCAATCGTTAATATTGGATTTGGATTTATGATTTGAGTTATAATAGTTGATGATTTACATCCATTCATCAAAGTCCCTGTAACAGTAAAATCAGTTGATTCGTTTAACTCGACAAAAATATTTGAACCAACCAAACTGCCTGGCATCCATTGAAAGCTATCTGCACCACTAATAGTAAGATTTGTTATTTCTCCTATACATTTTTGACTATAAGTTGGAGTTGTCAAAACTGGTAAGCCTGCAACTGAAATTGTAAAATGGTTATAACTAATACATCCTTCGTATGATGTAGATTTAACTGAGTAACTTGTAGTTGTAGTTGGGGTAAATTTGGTAATAAAATTAATAAATCCCCCAGGTTGATAAAGTACAAATGGAGCACCAGTAGTTGCAATATTTACTGATTCACCTTCGCAAATTTCTTTTACTCCATTAACACTGACAACGGGCAAGGGGTTGATAATTTGAGTAATAAATCCTGTGTTTTTACATCCTTTTATGTCTATGCCACTTACAGTAAATTCAACGGAATTATTTAAAATGGTATTAACATTTTGACCGACCAAACTTCCTGGTTGCCAACTATAAGTATTAGCTCCTGAAACGCTTAAATAAGCACTTGAACCGTCACAAACCGCTCCTAGAGAAGCTGGAACTATATTTGGTAAGTTATTAACTGAGATATTAAATATGTTTTTATTCTCACAATTTTGAGAATTTATACCTATAACTGTGTAATTTGTGTTTACAGTTGGGTTGAAATTTTGAATATTTCCTAAAATATTGTTAGGTAACCAAGTGTAAGAATTTGCTCCAGTTGCTGTCAAAATAGTTGATTCATTTATACATATTTCTTTTAATCCATTTATTGTAATATTTGGCAATGAATTAACTGTAATTGTAAATAGCTCTGAATTTGTACATCCTTGGGTATTAGTTCCGATAACTGTATAATTAAAATTACTGATTGGATTAAAATTAAGAATATTTCCAGTTGAATTTGAAGGCAACCAAATGTAATTATTTGCTCCAGTTGCAGTAAGATTTGATATTTTTCCATTGCAAATAGTTTTATTTCCATTTACTAAAATATTTGGTAATGAATTAACAGTAATTGTAACAAAAACTGTATTAAAACAGGTAGGATTATTTGATCCTGTCAAGGTGAAAGTGCTTGTAGAATTTGGATTTAATAAAAGGGTAGAGCCAGGAATGCTACCCGGCATCCACACAAAACTATTTGTTCCGCTTGCAGTAAGAATTGTTGTATTTCCAATACATATACTTTTATTTCCATTTACAGATATTGAAGGTAAGCTACTTACAGAAATATTAAATATTCTTTTAGAAAAACAACCATTTAAAGCAGTTCCAATAACTGTGTAATTTGTATTGGCAGAGGGATTAAATGTTTGAATATTTCCTGATTGGTTTGTTGGTAACCAAGAATAAGTGTTTGCACCTGTGCAGGTTATAGTGGAGGTGTTTCCAGTACAAATGCTTGTTGCTCCAATTATGTTTAATGTTGGCAATGATAAAACTGTATGGTTGAAAGTAGCTAATTTTGAACAGTTTTGTGAACTAGTACCCAAAACTGTATAGGTTGTATTAGAAAGGGGAGAAACCGAAATTGTACTTCCAACAATGCTGTTTGGAAGCCACAAATATGTATTTGTTCCAGAGGCAGTTAGTGTAGCAATATTGCTAGAACAAATATTGCTAGGAGAGGTTATTGAAATATTTGGTAGTGAATTTACAGTAATATTAATTGGTTTTGTATCGCTAATTCCTGAAATATGAGTTTTCTTGATATAATAAGTTCCACTCAAAGTAACTGCATTTTCTCCAATAAGTTTAGTTGTGGCTGTTGCATTTGTCCAATAAGATATTGTGCCTGTAACTGAGTTTATATCTGTGAATGAATTTGTAATATTTACAGAATTACCGCTACATATTGTTGCAGGATTCGTAATAACTAAATTTGGTTGGCAGTTAATACTTGTTAGTGTAACTGCTTTTATATCGAAACTTCCATTGGCATTTGATATTTTTTTAATATAATATAAACCTGGAACTGTTGCATTTGTTGGGTTTGATAGTGTTATTGTAGCTGATGCATTTTTCCAGTAAGTAACGGTTCCAACAACGGCATTTGCATCAATAAAAGTCGAAGTTATGTTTACAGTTGAACCTATGCAACTTGCAGCTGGATTTGTAATAACTAAATTGGGATTACAAGTACTAAAAACTGGCACAACAACAGGTTTTATGTCAAATAAACCAGCAATAATGGCTTGCTTTTTTATGTAATAAGTTCCTGCAATACTGATTAAATTTGGTGATGTTATACTAATTGTGGCAGATGCATTTGTCCAATAAGTAACAATACCTGTTATACTTTTTGAATCTACAAAAGTTTTAGAAAGGTCAATAAAAGTTCCAGTACAAGTAGCAAATGGATTTGTTATGACCAAATTTGGGGCAGTAATTGTGAAATTTGGATTTGTTCTATTAAAAAAAGGTCTGTAAATATGGATTTCTTTTATTGGCGTATTTTTATTGCCTTTGGCATCTATGATTAAAGTATGATTATCGTTAGAAATACCTTGTGCTATTACCGAAACACTATCAATAGCACCTCCAGAAAGGGTTGAAGGAATAAAAGTGTCAGTATAAAATGCTTTTGCTTTCCACTTAATTGTATAACCAATTCCAAGAGGTAAAGGCGAGTAAGGACCGTTGTTAAAGTTAAATTTACCATTTAAAAACCGAACTTGCCCCGAGGTTGAATTAAAATCAGCACCTGATGTACCAAAGCTGCTGTTTATATTTGAAGATCCGTTTCCATCGTTTCCAGTTTTGCTTCCGCTTACCCTATATGTAAAGTTACTACCTGCATTGTAGGTAAGAAATGTTAAAGTCCAATCTTGGGCTTTCAATAAACTCGTTGGAGTTTCAAATTTTGAAATTGTGCCAGCTTGCCAAGGAAAATCTATTGCAGGATAATGCCTAAATATAGTATCATAACCATCATTAGGTCGTGTAAACATAACATTTCCTACCATTGTAGATGGTCTTTTATTATCAATAAAAACGGCTGCACTATCCATATTTGAAACAGGATTTGCATGAACAATATTAACTTTATTACCATTAAAAGGAATTGTAATTTTACCATTTACTGGAAAAACATCTGTGCCAACTTTAAAAATTGTTACTAATCCATTTGGGTCGCTAATCCATGAACTGTTATAATTTAAGTAAGGTCTGTATAATCTTGCCATTAAAAAATTACCCCAATTATTCAAATGTGTACCATCAATAGTTAAATCATTGGCATCTGTTACATTATTATTAATTAAATATGACAACCATCGAGTGCGAATATCAATTAATTCAATGCCGTATTTAAGGGCAAGTTCTGAAAAATATCTTGCCCCACCCGAATTTACGTTTCTAGTTTCTGTACCTGTAACATGGTGATTTTGCATTCCAATTTCGGCAGTGGTGTTGCTGCGAATATAATTTAAAATACTCTCGTATTCAGGTCCTTGGTCTTCACCCCATTCATTCCAACCATAAACATCAAAAAGAATTAAATCAGGATAAAAAGTTTTAATATCATAAGCCATATAATCTACCAAACAACCAGCCCAACATCCGCCAATAGAACGATTTATCATTTGTAAATTGGCAAAAGGATATTTTTTCTTTAAAAATAATCTTACTGAATCACTCCATTCTTGCTTGGCAATAGATTGCCCATAAACCATAATTTTTACTGTATTTCTTTTAACTGAAGTGCTTGTGGAAAGCAATTTCATAGTTCTTTGAATGTTTTTTCCAAATTGAGTTGTATCTACAAGAGAGGGAAGAGGAAAAGGAAGCTGTGAATATCCTGAGAAATAGAAAAATATAATAATTAAAGAAAGATTTTGTTTTTTCATATAAAATGGTTTTTAAAAATGCTTTCAAGCTAAAAAGTTTAATGAAATTTAAAAATACAAATATGATAAAAATATAATAAAAATAAGAAAAAATAGGATTTAATTTTTAATTAAAATTTCCTATGCATAATTTCATTGAATACAAAAGCCGATTTTAGATTTTTTTTATTATTCAAAATTGCTTTAATTTCATTTTTTGGATAATAATTATTTTTTTTATTTTGAATATAATTAGTTGCTGGAACTAAATCATTTTCATTAATTCCTTGTTCGATTTGAGTTGGAAAAAAAGCATTTGAGGAAGATATTTCCGAACTTTGTTCGATTGTATTTGTTTCAAATTCTTTACTTTTTGAATAGTAATCGAAATAAGGTGCAGTTACCTTTTTTTGTTCAATTTCAGGTTTTTTAAATTCCTTTTTTTCTAGAATAGGTTCATACTCTGTTGTTTTTTTATTGTCTAAGATTTTTTTATACGCTTGATAGCCATAATAAACTACTGCAATTAAAACATAAAATATTACTTTATTATCCATGAAATTTTAGTTGTATTGTGTTTTTTAAGATATAAAAAAAGCCTCATTTTTTTATATGAGGCTTTTTTTTTAATCGTCTCTTCTGCCTAAAAGCAAAGAAACATAATATAAAAGTTGTGCTAAAGAACCTAAAGCCGCCACAACATAAGTTAAAGCTGCCCAATTTAAGGCATCTTTTGCCATTTCATGCTCTTGACTTGTAACAACATTTCTTCTGTCAATCCATGCCAAAGCACGATTACTAGCATCAAATTCAACTGGCAATGTGACTAATGCAAATAGAGTAATCACTAAATTACATGCTACAATGATTGGTAAAACTGTATTAAACATTCCTGAACCATGCAACATAAAACCACCAAACATCATTACCATCATGACAATATTCAAAACTTTGGCACTAATATTTTGAATAGGAACCATTTTAGAACGTAAACCTAGCATACTGTAAGCGGTAGCATGTTGAACTGCATGACCACACTCATGGGCTGAAACAGCAACTGCAGCTGCATTTCTGCCATGATAAACATCATAACTTAAATTTACAGTTCTGTCTGCCGGATTGTAATGATCCGTTAATTGTCCATCAACTGAAATAATTCTAACATCGTAAATTTGATGATCTTTTAACATTTGTTCTGCAACTTCTTTACCACTTATTCCAGATTTAAGTCCTATTTGAGAGTATTCTTTAAATTTGGATTTTAAACGCCAACTTACAAATAAGCTGACAAGCATTGTTATAACACTTATTATTAAGATTGTCATAGTCTTTAATTTTAGATAATTTTATTTACAAATATAAATTATAATAAAATAGCTACAAAATTTGTTTGAAAATAATTTTATTATTAAATACTTTTTTAAACTTTTTGAAAATTTAGTTTAAAATTATAATATCAATAAAGGGAACCTCTAAAAACCCCAATATTATTTTTAAAAACCCCAATATTATTTTTAAAAACCCTACCCCAACCAATTTATGCTACGAAACCGCAGAATCCTAATGGGAGGGCTTCAACGGAATTGAGGTTTTTGGGAGTTCCCTAAAGAAAGTTATCAAATAATATTAACTTAACTTAAAACTCTAAAATACGAGTATTTTTTTCTAATACTAATATTCATAAATTTTTGGATTAAATTGATATAAAAGATATTATAACTTACATATATCCAAGCTCCAATTTGGCGGTTTCTGACATCATATCTTGCGTCCAAGGTGGATCGAAAGTTACTTCAATATGTACTTCGTTGAAAATTCCGAGTTCTGTTATTTTCATTTTTGCTTCAATTGGCAGCTCCTGAGCTGATGGGCAAGCAGGTGAAGTTAAGGTCATGCTAACAAAACAGTTATTGATAGGATATATATTTACCTCATAAATCAATCCCAATTCAAAAATATTTACTGGAATTTCGGGATCATATACCGTTTGAATAGCTTCTACCGCTTTTTCTCTTTTTTGTTCGTCTGTTAAGTTTTGAATATCTTCCATATAATTTTAACAAAAATAAAGAATTAAAAGTTTAAAATAAAAATTAAATAAAGTTTATTTGTAACTATTCAGGTAAAAATAATTTATTTTATACAAAAAATTTAATCTCTGTTTTTTAATAATTAAAAATACGATTTTATACATACTAATTACCAGTTAATCAGATAGTTATACTAATACGATTGCATCATAAATCTTTAAAATATGCAAATAATCACAAAAA
>REAG01000214.1 GCA_004294265.1 Cytophagales bacterium
CTTCCCCTTGGGGAAGGGTTAGGGATGGGGTTTTGAAAGAAATATTTATGTTTTAAATTTAAAGTGTAGCTATATGGGCTACTCCATAAATTAATATAACTAAACAACTATGAATTAGATTAATTAATATTTTTTTTTAAAATTATTAATTTTAAAAAAAACTCAGACTAATTTAGAATTTTTGATAATTTTTAAATTTTAATCTTTAAATAAACCCAAAACATTTGAAATGAACAGAGAAATTCTAGTTTTTCAACAAGAAAAAAGAAAAAAAACAATTGAAATTTTTAGTAAAGCTGGTGTTATTATTTTGTTATTGAGCGTTTTGCCTGATATATATTTTAGACTTTGGGTAAATGTATTATTTGTTTTTATAATTGCAATGATTATGATTGGAGTTATCGTTGCAAACAGATATAACAAAATAAACAATATTGGAACCGTTTTATCAATTATTTGCAACTTTGGTGTGTTTTTTGCTTGCCTCACTTTAGGAAGTTTGAGTAGAGCTTACTTATTTTATATCCCAATATTTATAAGTACTTTTCTAATAATCGACTACAAAAATAAGTTTATTCTCTTTTTTAATTTAAGTCATATTATTTTAGGTATCTTTATTATAGATTTATTTGATCTAAGCAAATTTCAAGATAAAAATATTACTTTAGAAATTGTTCGTTCTTACGGAATTTTTAATACCGTTTTAGCTATGTCATCATCGGTTTATTTTTTCATTTTATTTATTAAAGAAATTTCTGATAACGAACAACATTTACTAAACTCACAAAATAAATTTAAAATTCAAAATATAGAATTAACAAAGCGAAACGAGGAGCTTGATAGGCTAATTTATAGCATTAGTCATGATATAAAGTCGCCATTAGCTTCTATTACTGGACTAAATTTTATTTTGAAAAACGAAAATAAACAGCCTCAACTAGATTTATATTTTGATAAACTTGACAATTCTATAAAAAAACTAAAAACATTTTTAGAAAATATCATTTTGCATTACAAAAATACAAAATTTGAAATCCAAAGCGATGAAATATTCTTTAGCGATGAAATTAAAAATATTCTTGAAAACTTTGGTTATCATACCAATTTTAATCAAATAAAAATAAATAAAACTATCGAACAAAGCAACGCGTTTGTTTGCGACAGATTGCGTATTCAAACCATTCTTATGAACCTTATTAGCAATGCAGTAAAATACCAAAATGATATTGAATCTCAAAAGCGAATCGATATAAATATCAAAGTTCAACAAAGCGATTGTATTATTGAAGTATCAGATAATGGAATAGGAATAGATGCTAAAATTATAGATAAAATTTTTGATATGTTTTATAGAGGCACAGTAAAATCGGATGGCTCTGGACTTGGACTTTATATTTTAAATGAAACTGTAAAAAAACTTAATGGCAAAGTTACGATAGAATCTGAGAAAAATTTGCTTACAAAATTTAAGGTTGTAATTCCTTCTAATAAAAATCGTAAATGATTTTTTATACTTTTTAATTTAAAAATATTTCTAATTGTTTGTATAAATTTAACCAAAAATAGTTGCATTTAAGGGTTTATTTCTGCTATAGAACAATTAATAACTAACCATTAACAACTATTTCAATACCAAACTAATTACATTTTCTACATGGTGGGTTTGCGGAAACATATCAACGGGTTTGACTGCTTCAATCCTATATTTTTGGTCTAAAATAGCAATATCTCGGGCTTGAGTGCCAGGATTGCAACTCACATACACAATTCTTTTTGCTTCGATTCGTAATAAAGTTTCAATAACATCGCCAGACATTCCTGCTCTTGGCGGGTCAGTAATGATACCGTCAGGTTTGCCATTTCTACTCAAAAAATTATCATTTAAAATCTTACTCATATCTCCTGCAAAAAAAGAAGTATTGGTAATATTATTTATTTTTGCATTTTCTTTTGCATCTTCAATAGCTGTTGGAACATATTCAATTCCCACTACTTTTTTTGCTTGATGAGCCACAAAATTGGCTATTGTGCCTGTGCCTGTGTATAAATCATACACCAAATCCGATTTTTGAATTTTTGCAAATTGGCGTGTAATTTTATAAAGTTCATAAGCTTGTGTTGGATTGGTTTGATAAAAAGATTTTGGTCCGATTTTAAATTTCAAACCTTCCATTTCTTCCATAATAAACGATTTTCCCGAAAAAGTTACTAACTCTAAATCTTGAAAAGTTTCGTTTCCTTTTCCATTAATCACATATAATAAAGAAGTAATAGAAAAACTTTCTTTTAAAAAAGTCATTATTTTTTTGATGGCATTTTCATCATCATAAAAAAACTGCACAATAACCATTAATTCGCCTGTGGAAGTGGTTCGGATAATTAAATTTCTTAGTAATCCATTTGCATTTTTAATATCAAAAAAAGTAAATTGGTTTGCCAAAGCAAAATCTCTAATTGCATTTCTGATTTGATTGGATGGATCTGGTTGATGATAACATTTTTCAATATCCAAAATTTTATCAAAACTGCCAGGAATATGAAACCCAAGGGCATTTTGAGTTACTTGCTCAACACCTATATCTGACTTTGGAAGCCATTTTTTATTTGAAAAAGTAAAATCTAACTTATTTCTATAAAAATTCGTTTTTTCAGAACCTAAAATAGGTTCTAAAGGCGGAAAACTTACTTTAGCAATTCTTTCTAAAGCATCTTGAACTTGTTTTTGTTTGTAGTTTAATTGTGTTTGATAAGCAATATGTTGCCATTTACAGCCGCCACAAGTTCCAAAATGACTACAATAAGGTTCAATTCTATCTTTTGAATACGAATGAAAAAACTCTGGAATAGCCAAAGAAAATTTCTTATCTCTGCCAATAATTTTTAAATCTACAATATCGCCTGGAGCAACATTTTCTACAAAAATTACTTTTCCTTCGTATTTGGCAAAACATTTTCCTTCGGCAGCAATATCTAAAATTTCAATTTTATCAAGTATTTTTCCGTAATCTTTCAATTTTAAATAGTTTTTAGTTTTTATTCAAAAAGTATTTTTATCTAAAATATTTTGAAATATATCGGTGTAAAAAAGTAAAATGAATATTTCAAAGCCTTATTTTAGTAAGGTTTTGATTTTTCATATTGTATTACATTATCTTTCAAACTCAAAAGATAGTCAATATCATCATATCCATTCAATAAACACGTTTTTTTATACGGATTAATGTCAAATTTTTCACTTTCGTTGGTAGAAACAATCGTAATGGATTGTAAATCTAAATCAATTACAAAGTTAGTTTGATTATTTTTATGAACGGCATCAAATATTTTTGCCAAAAAGTCATCCGAAACTTGGATAGGAAGTATGAAATTATTTAAAGCATTATTTTTGAAAATATCTGCAAAAAAACTTGAAATTACAACTTTAAAACCAGCATCAGCAATAGCCCAAGCGGCATGTTCACGGCTACTTCCACAACCAAAATTTTTGCCAGCAACTAAAATTTCTCCTTTGTATAACGAATTGTTTAAAACAAAATCTTTGATTTCACTTCCGTCCGAATTGTAACGCCAATCTCTAAAAAGATTGTTTCCAAATCCTTCTCGGGTGGTGGCTTTCAAAAATCGGGCAGGAATAATTTGGTCTGTATCGATATTTTCAATGAATACAGGAACAGCCGTAGATGTTAATTTTAAAAATTTTTTATCAGACAAAGGAGTAATAATTAAAGGTTTATACTAAAAAATAATTTTAATTAATATTACAAGAGCTAAAAAAGCACCTATTGCTATTAAACCAGTTTTTGAAAATACAGAGTTAATTACTAAACTTACTAATGATCCCATTATTATTTATTTTTTGGTTGTTTTTAAATTTTTAGTGAATATTTTAATCTTCACTTTATATGATTTGCAAAAATAATATATTTTTTTTGATTTTAAAGATTTTACAAAAAATCTTTAAAATTTGTTTGAATATTTAAAATAAAATAATTAAATTTATTACGAATGTCTTTTTTCTAAAACTGAAACTACATTTGATAAATCATACCCTTTTGCTTCCAATAAAATCATGTAATGGAAGAGTAAATCAGCTGCTTCTCCTAAAAAAAGTTCTGGATTGTTATCTTTGGCTTCAATAACAATTTCAACTGCTTCTTCGCCTACTTTTTGGGCTATTTTATTGATTCCTTTCTTAAAAAGCGAACTTGTATAAGATTTTTCATTAGGTTCTAAATGTCTTTTTTTGATAACAGTAGTAAGATGTTCAAGGAATTTTAATGAATTTTCTATTGAATTTATTTCTTCATTTTTTTCAAACCAGCAAGTATCAGCACCTGTGTGGCAGGCAGGTCCGATGGGTTTTACTTTTATCAAAATAGTATCATCATCGCAATCGGCTTTCATTGATTCTACCATCAAAAAGTTTCCACTTGTTTCGCCTTTCGTCCATAATCTGGATTTTGAGCGGCTAAAAAAAGTTACTTTTCCTGTTTTTTTCGTTACTTCAAGTGCTTCTTCGTTCATATAGCCGCACATAAGCACAATTTTAGTTTTTGCATCTTGAATGATAGCTGGCACTAAACCTGATTCTGATTTTGAGAAATCTATTTTCATGTGTCAAAATTAACATTTTTATTAAAATATTTTAATTTTAGGATTAAATATTAAGCCATTTTTATTTTTTTTAGTCTTTTTTTTTGTTTTGTATTTATTTTTAATATTTTTAGTAAAATTTAAAATGATTATTATTATTTTAGCAAAAATTCAATCATATTTTAAAGATATTGAATTTTAAAAAAATCAAATCATTTGCCAAACCTTTTACACTATATAATATATGTCGTTAGTTGTTGCCATTGAAAAAGATCCTACCTTGGAATTAGCAAAGGAAAAATTAGGAAAACCTTACAAAGATTTTGAGTTTTTGTTGGCTTGTTTGAAAGAAGTTCTCATCGAAAATGGAGAACAAAAATTGGCAAACGATATTCCTTGGCTTTCAAAAGTTGATAAAATATCACAAGAAGATTTTTCTGAAAAACACATTCAATTATATTCAATCGCTTTTCAGTTGTTGAATATGTGCGAAGAAAACGGAGCGGTTCAAGCACGAAGAAAGCGAGAGAATGAGCGTTCTTTGTCGAGCGTAAACGGTCTGTGGGCTCAAAATTTACAAGTTTTGAAAGATGCAGGTATTTCTGACAAAGAAATTGCTGCACTTTTATCCGAAATCAGAGTAGAGCCTGTTTTGACGGCTCATCCAACAGAGGCAAAGCGTTCTACAGTTTTGGAGCATCATAGATCTTTGTATTTATTGGTTGTGAAACGTGAAAATTCAATGTTTACAGACATAGAACAAAATGAAATTAAACGTGAAATTAAACTTGAATTATACAGACTTTGGAAAACAGGTGAGATTTTTCTTGAAAAACCTGATATTGCAACGGAGTTAAAAAATGTTTTATATTACTTAACTACGGTTTTCCCTGAAGTTATACAAACTCACGATCGTAGGTTGGCTCAAGCCTGGGAATCAGTTGGTTTTAATCCAGAATTGATTAAAAACGCAGATGATTTTCCTAAAATTTCTTTTGGAGATTGGGTTGGTGGCGATAGGGACGGGCATCCTTTTGTTACAGATTCGGTTACTAAAGAAACATTGAAGTCTTTACGAATACATGCCTTTGATATTATTCATAAAAAACTAACAGAACTTACTAAAAAATTGAGTTTTTCTTATTCTTTAGCCGATTGTGATGATGATTTAAGAAATAAAATTGAAGATTTTAGAAATCAATTAGGAACAAAAGCTGATGCAATAATTAAGCAATTTAGTAACGAAGCTTTTAGACAATTTCTAAATTTAATAATCTTAAAACTCCCACATGAATCGAATTATTCTACTTCTGAAATTCAAGATTCAAATAACCCAGATTATGTTTTTGCATCAGAATTATTATCTGATTTAAAATTATTGCAATCTTCTTTAAGTAAATATGGTGCTAAGTCTATTGCATATTCGGATGTAAATGAAGTTATTAGATTAGTACAAATTTTTGGTTTTCATGTTGCGGTTTTGGATATACGTCAAAATAGTGCTTTTCATGATAAAGCCATCACACAACTTTTGAAAGCCGCAGGTTTTTCTGATTTTAAATTTGATGAATGGGATGAAACAAAAAGAGTTTCATTTCTTACGAAAGAGTTGGAATCTAACCGACCATTTACGCATCCAAAAATGAAATTGGATGCCGAATCTGAAGCCGTTACAAAATGCTATAAAGTGGTTTCTGATTATATAGACAGCTATGGATGCTTTGGATTAGGATCTTTGATAGTAAGTATGACTCGCAGTGTTTCAGATTTACTTGCAGTTTATGTATTGGCAAGAGAAGCTGGACTTACTATTAACACTCAAGATGGCATTGTGTGTAAATTACCTGTTGTGCCACTATTTGAAACCATTGAAGATTTGCAACAAAGTCCTGATATTTTAAAAACATTTTTAGAGCATCCGTTTACAAGACGAAGTTTAGATTATCAAAAAAGTACAAAATCAGAAAAAGTACCAGTCCAACAAGTGATGATTGGTTATTCCGATAGCAATAAGGACGGAGGAATTTTGGCGAGTATTTGGAATTTGTATGAAGCTCAACAAAAACTTTCAGAAATTGGACGCAATTTTGGTATTAAAATTAGATTTTTTCACGGAAAAGGTGGAACTATAAGTAGAGGTGCTGGTCCTACACATTGGTTTATCAGAACTCTTCCACATTCTTCTATCAATGGAGATTTAAGATTGACAGAACAAGGCGAAACTATTTCGCAGAAATATGCCAATAAAATGAATGCTACCACAAACATAGAGTTACTTACTTCGGGCACTGCAGCAAATAGTATTTTGCATAATTTTACACAAAATAAACCTTATCCTTATGCTGAACAATTAAGCTATATGGCAAACGAAAGCCGAAAAATATACCTTGATTTGATTAATAATCCTTTATTTATACACTTTTTTGGAGAAGCTACTCCTATTGATGCAATTGAAAGTAGTAGGATTGGCTCAAGACCAGCTCGCAGAACTGGAACACGAACTTTGAAAGATTTGAGAGCAATTCCTTGGGTTTTTAGTTGGAGTCAATCTCGCTATAATATTACGAGTTGGTATGGCGTTGGTTCAACATTAGAAAAATTAAAAAATGAATTTCCTGATAAATTTGAAGAGTTAAAATCTGCTGTTAAGTTTGATCCATTAGTAACGTATATTCTTACGAATGTAGATACTAGTTTAGCCGCAACAGATGAAGAAATAATGAAACAATATGCTTCATTAGTAGAAGATGAAAATACAAAAGAAGTTATTTTGGGAATGTTATTGAAGGAATTGAAAAAAACCAGAGAAATGCTCGAAATTTTCTTTCCTGTTCCTTTTAATGTTCGTAGAAGTCAGCATTTTTATTCAAATTCTATTCGTTCAAAAATTATGGAACGATTGCACGAAAATCAGATTTATAGATTAAAAAAATGGAGAAAATTAAAAACTTTAGGTAATAATACAGCCGAAAATGAAAAAGTTTTACTGTCTTTATTAACTACCATAAACGCCATCGCAAGTGCAATGCGTAATACTGGTTGATTTTATTTTAATTAAAGGAAATAAAAAATTTTGTTTCCTTTTTTTTATTTTCTTTTATTAACTGACTTTACGCTAAAAATTTTAAAACCTTTTTTTTAAATTTTTGCAATCTTTTAAGGTTATCATTGACATTTAATTTTCAATTAAAATGTTGTTTTGCGTAATGTCAGTTATTAGTTTTTATAAAATATTATTTTTTTAAAAAAATCCCATCAACAAAGTAATGGGATTTTAGTAATATTTAAGCATAATCTTCAATCGGAATGCAGCTACATACCAAATTTCGATCGCCATACGAATCATCTATGCGACTAACGCTTGGCCAAAACTTTTGGTTTTTAACATACGGCAATGGAAAAGATGCTTTTTGGCGAGAATAAGGATAATCCCAAATATCTGAAATAACTACTTCAGCTGTATGTGGAGCATTTTTTAATACATTATTATCTTTCGGAAAAATACCTTTTTCTATCTCATCTATTTCGTTGCGAATGGCAATCATCGCATCACAAAATTTATCCAATTCAGCTTTGCTTTCACTTTCTGTTGGTTCAACCATCAAAGTTCCTGCCACTGGAAATGATACTGTAGGAGCATGGAAACCATAATCCATCAATCTTTTGGCAATATCGGCAACTTCCAAACCTATAGAATTTTTAAAACTGCGACAATCCAAAATCATTTCGTGTGCACATCTGCCGTTTGAGCCAGTATATAAAATAGGGTAATGTTTTTCTAATCTTGCTTTAATATAATTGGCATTTAAAATAGCATATTCAGTAGCTTTTTTTAAACCATCACCGCCCATCATGGCAATATATCCGTAAGAAATAGGTAAAATAGAAGCACTTCCCCAAGGAGCTGCAGAAACTGCTCCATGTTTTCGGTCGTTATCCACCACCGAATGTCCTGCCAAAAATGGTGATAAATGAGCTCTTACACCAATCGGACCCATGCCAGGACCGCCTCCGCCATGCGGAATGCAGAAAGTTTTGTGCAAATTCAAATGGCAAACGTCAGCACCAATCGTTCCAGGACTAGTTAACCCTACTTGTGCGTTCATATTCGCTCCGTCCATATAAACTTGACCGCCACGTTCATGAATAATTTGACAAATTTCTTGAATTCCAACTTCAAAAACGCCATGTGTAGATGGATAAGTAACCATCAAACACGATAAATTATCTTTATGTAATTCAGCATGAATTTTCAAATCTTCAATATCAATATTTCCTTTTTCATCACATTTAGTAACAACCACTTTCATGCCAGCCATTACTGCACTTGCAGGATTTGTGCCATGTGCCGAAGATGGTATTAAGGCAATATTTCTATGCGAATCGCCTCTCGAAAGATGGTATTCTCTAATAACCATCAAGCCAGCAAACTCACCTTGTGCTCCCGAATTAGGTTGCAAAGAAACATCTGCAAAGCCTGTAACCTCACATAACCATTTTTTTAAAGTTTTGAACATTTCTGTATAACCCTCGGCTTGATTGCGAGGTACAAAAGGATGAATTCCGCCAACTTCAGCCCAAGTTACAGGTATCATTTCGGTAGTTGAATTTAACTTCATGGTGCAAGAACCCAATGAAATCATGCTATGAACCATCGATAAATCTTTATTTTCAAGTCTTTTCATATAACGCAACATTTCATGTTCGGTATGATAAGAATGAAAAACAGGATGCGTCATAAAATCAGATTTTCTATTCAAATCATCCGAAAAAGTGGCATCAATTTCAAACATAGTTTCCGTAATTTGGCGTTGTTTAACACCAAGTGCGTTTGAAAAAACATTTAGAATAACATTTAGATCTGCTAATTCAGTAGTTTCATCAAGCGAGATTTGAACCGTGTTTTCTTTATAAAAAAAGTTAATTTGAGCTTCTTCCGCTATTTTTTTGAATTTCTCAATGGCTATAATTTCAAAAGAAAGTGTATCAAAATAGGTTTGGTGCAGAGGCTTAAATCCCATTTCTTCAAGCACAACTTCCAAAGCTCTGGCGTAAGTATGCACTCTTTTTGCTATGGTTTTTAAACCATCTTTTCCATGATAAACGGCATACATTCCTGCAATAACAGAAAGCAGAACTTGAGCAGTACAAATATTTGAAGTTGCTCTTTCTCTTTTGATATGTTGTTCACGGGTTTGAAGCGACATTCTATATGCTTTCTTACCTTTTGCATCTTGCGAAACGCCAATAATCCGACCTGGCATTGAGCGCTTGAAAGCATCTTTGGTTGCAAAAAAAGCCGCATGTGGACCGCCATAACCCATAGGAACGCCCAATCTTTGTGAAGAACCGAAAGCTACATCAGCTCCCATTTCTCCTGGGGAAGTCAATAAAGTCAAAGCCAATAAATCGGTTGCACAAGCCACAAAAACATCATTTTCTTTGGCGGATGTTATTAAATTTTTATAATTTTCAACATTTCCTTCTGCATCGGGATATTGAAGAATAAGTGCATACAAATTTTCGTTTGTAACATCAATTTCTTTAATATTCCCAATTTCTAGTTCAATTCCTAAAGGAAAAGCTCTTGTTTTGAGTACATCTATTGTTTGTGAAAAACATTTATCTGAAACAAATATTTTGTTTGCATTTTTCTTTTTCGCTATTCTTAAACCATGCAACATCGTCATAGCTTCAGCTCCTGCAGTAGCTTCATCGAGCAAAGAAGCATTGGCAATATCCATTCCTGTAAGCTCAATAACCATGGTTTGATAATTTATCAATGCCTCTAATCGTCCTTGAGCAATTTCGGCTTGATAAGGTGTATAGGCAGTGTACCAACCTGGATTTTCTAGAATATTTCGTAAGATTACTGTTGGTGTATGGGTATTATAATATCCTTGACCAATGTAAGATTTATAAACTTTATTTTTAGACATTGAAGTCTTAA
The DNA here is from genome assembly GCA_004294265.1 of Cytophagales bacterium. GTDB lineage: Bacteria > Bacteroidota > Bacteroidia > Cytophagales > UBA9547 > REAG01. The sequence continues at coordinate 10,544 of REAG01000214.1, forward strand.
AAGTTTTCAAAAATTGATTTTCCGAAATCGCAGCAGGAATATCTAAAGGTTTTTTAAGTCGAATGACTTCAGGCACTGTTTGAGAAATAAGTTCTTCGACCGAATTTGCACCAATAACGGCTAGCATTTCGCTTAATTCAGTGTCAGATTTGCCCATGTGACGAGCAATAAACGCAGGAGATTGGATGGAAGTATTCAAATTTTATTTTGATTTAAAGTATTTGATTTACAAATTTAAAATAAAATTTTTTGTATATGGGATTTGTTAATAAAAAAAGTGAAAAATAAAAGTTTTTTAAGTCTTTGATTTGCAAAAATGTTAAAAAATCTCAAACTTTTTTCACATTCTAAAATAAGATTTTTGAAAGCGTTAGACTGGAGCTATATTAGGATTTTTACAACAATTAAGAAACCAAAAAACCTAAATTATACATTTGTTTTGGATCGAAATCTGCCTCGTTTTGCCATACAACAGAGTCGAAATGAATAGCAACACTATTAAACATTGAAATATCTTTTAAGTCTTTAAAAATACCTATTTCTAAGTATGGTTTCATGTCAAAAATTTTTACTTTTTTGTCTTCAAAAGTTAAAAGTAGCTGATAGTTTTCGAGAGGCTTAACTTGTTTTACTGACCAATACATTTTTATTTATTTTCAAAATTGATAATCTGTAGAGTTGAGCGATTGCGGGAAACTAAATAAAAATGTACAAGCCACATATAGCGTTTTTTAAAATTTCCTAGTAAAATTTAAAGCTATTTATTTACTTTCAGCATATTCCTTAACTATTTCATTTATATCAATAATTATTAACCTGACGCGTATTTATCTATAATTAATTTTTTATAACTTATTGATAATCAACACTTTACGTGAAATCAATTTATAGATATATTGACGTCAAG
>REAG01000132.1 GCA_004294265.1 Cytophagales bacterium
TAAATAAGTCGCAAAAAAAAATAAATTAACTCGAAATAATGAAAACTAAAAAATCAATATTGCCATCGGGAGTTACCCAAGAAATGGTAGATGAATGGAAAGAAGAATTTGGAAAGATAGACCTTATTACTGTTGTGGATAAGGATGACTCTAGCAAGATTTACAAATGTGTAGTAAGAAGGGATATCCCTGACAAAACACATAATCAGGCTGTAAAATGGCTCACTACCGACCTTGGCAAATCGTGCGACATACTACTTAAAGGCTGTTGGCTTGGTGGCGATGAAATCATTAAAAAAAATCCTGCCTTTAATTTGGATGCAGGAAGCAAAATATCTGAGCGATTGATTACTTCAGATTCGGAAGTCGTAAAGCTATAGAGAGCCAGCCTGAGCTGACGTGGATGGACAAATATAGTGCCATAATTATGCACTATTTACACATTGATAATCCTGAAGATTTGGATGCAGACACTTTCGCTCTCAGGCTGGCTCAAGCGAAATTTATCATAGGACATTTGAATCCAACGTAATAAAAATGGAATATAAGGTTGATTTGGAGAATAGATTAGGGGCTGATTTTGGTAGCCCTAAAAATCTTTTGTACGTGCCAGGTGTGATTGCCAATGTGGGTTTTTCAGCTATAAAAAATCAATTTAAAAAAAGTGGATTAAGAGGTAAATATGCCATTAATGAAACTTTTGATAGAATAGAAATTACAAAGCCCATTAATTACGTATTTCCGCTCGACCCACTCGTGGAAGTTGCGTGGGGATTTAAAAATATTATTACAGAGCAAACCGTAGGCGAGCCTGTGTTGGAGCAAGTTGGCAAAAAAATGATGTCCGTTCGTATTCGAGGTATTTTGTGGGATGGTTCTGAAAAATATCCTGAAAAAGAAATAAAAGAGTTCTTTAATATTTTTAAAACACAACAAATTTATGAGGTAAATTCAAGAATTTTTAATGTTTTTGGCATCAAAAGGATATTTGTCGAAGATATACAAATGCCGATATTAGAGGGTTATGAAGATACGCAACCTTTTGAAATACAGGCTTATTCTTATAAACCTGTGGAATTGGAAATTATAGACCTTTAAGTCAATTATTAATTATCAATTATAAACTGTCAATTATCAATTATCAATTATCAATTATCAATTATCAATTATCAATTATGAAATTTATTATTATGTTACTGACTTGCTTGATTACGATTACAAATTTTGCTGCAGGTAAAAAAATTGTGATGCGAGAAGTGGAATCGGTAAGCGGAAAAAAAGGCTGGAGCAATTTGACAAATAAAGCTACGCTTACATTTGCCAAGAATATACTTTTTGACAAAAATGACAACATCAAACTTACAGAAGTGATTTCGGTAGGTTCGACTATCGAAATTGAGCTTGGGTATGATGGCAATTTAAAGCAAGAATTTAAAGGGTTTATTACAAAAATAAATCAAACTATTCCTATAAAATTAGAATGTGAGGATGACATGTACGTTTTAAAACGAAAAACACTTAAACCAAAGACTTTTGAAAATGCGGAATTGATAGATATTGTAAAGTATATTACTGAAGGCACAAATTATACATTGAATGTGCTGCCAAGCCATGTAGGTAAATTTACGATTGAAGGCACTAATGCCACTTCAGCCATTGTGTTGCAATATATCAAAGAAAAATACGGATTTGCAACTAGCTTTATTCGACAAAATGAGCTTACCGTAGGTTTTCCGTACCAAATTGAAAGTAAGGGCGATACTTACGTTTTGGATTTTGGAAATAATATTGTAAGCCATAATTTAGAATTTAAAACCAAAGAAGATACTAAATTAATACTCAAAGGCACTAGCCACAATAAGGGCAAAAAGCCTTTGAAAGTAGATTACAACCCACAAAAAGCCTTGGATAGCGAAGCCGAAAAAAGGGATATTCCACTCGATAGCAATTTGACAGAAGAACAGGCTTTAAATCGGCTTAAAATTGAATACGAAAAAGTGCTTATAGATGGATATAGTGGCGATATAGTGCTTTTTGGGATTCCATTTATAAATACTGGAGATGCCGTAATTTTGAAAGACCCCGATTTTGCTGACCGCAAGGGAAAGTATTTAACAGGAGATGTAGAATGGAGTTTTAGCACGGCTGGATACAGGCGAAAAGTAGGAATTACAAAACAAATTTAACTATGGAAGGCTTAGAAGAATTATTTTGGAAATTGATAAAAAGCAAAGTGATTTGCCAATCCATTTATGCCGTTGTTACAAAAATAAATGACAATCAAACCATAGCGTGTGAGGGTTTGGAAACGCAAACCATCTATACGGATGTGCAACTTACGGCAACCGAAACTAAGGAATCTTACATTTTGGTAACGCCAAAAATAGGAAGTACAGTTATACTTTCGTTTTTAAACAACAACATAAACGATGCTTATGTAAGCGGTTTTAGTGATTTGGATAAAATTCAATTGATAATTGCTCATTCACAATTGACAATTAATAAGGATGGAATTGTTATGAATGGTGGGGATTTGGGCGGATTGGTTATTGTGCAAAAATTAGTAGGTAAAATAAACGCTTTGGAGCAAAAATACAATGATTTGTTAAACAGCTGTAAAACACAAGTAGTAACTCTTGCGCCAAGCGGTACGTTTCCAATGGCTTCGTTTTTTGCATCTAATTTGCCCATAGCTCCCAAAACGAGCGTAGGGGATTTGGAGAACGAAAAAGTAAAACACTAAAAGCCCCCAAACCACCGAAGGGGGCTTAGGCTTACGCATTTTATCAACTATCAACTAACCACTAATAACTAACAACTAACCATTATGAATGATATTTTATTAGATTTTGTTACAGGAGATTTGGAAATAGAAAATGGGGATTTTGTGATTGGCAATTCGGATGCTCAAAATATTGAACAAATATTGCTGAGTTCGCCAAGCGAGTGGTCTGAGCCTAAAATAGGATTTCAAATGCAACGCTATCTAAACGCCAGCCCTAGCCAGTCGGAACGATTTGTAAGGGAGCTTTCCATACAGTTAGAGGATTTGGAAGGTATGAAAATCAATAAAATTGATATTTCACAGGGGTTTAATAACGCAATAATTGATGCGGAATATTAAGTGAGATTTTGAGAAGTGAGATTTTGAGAAGTGAGATTGTGAGAAGTTAGAAGTGAGAAGTGAGAAGTGAGAAGTGAGAAGTGAGAAGTGAGATTTTACATATATATATAGTGGTTACAAAAATAAGGTGTTCGGGAAATAGAAGTTTGAAAGATATTGCTTTTGAACATTACGGAAAGATGGAAGGTGTTCTTGAGATTTTAAAATTAAATCCAAAGCTACAGATTACAGATGTTCCAAAAGCTGGAGATTTAATTTTTGTAAAAGTAAATGAAGATAAAAATAAGGTAGTGAATCAATACAAAAATGATGATTATAGACCCTCCACTGGCTCAAACCTCTTTGTGTTTCCACATATATTTGATGATACGTTTGGGAGTGTGTTTAATTAATGGTTAGTTGTTAATGGTTAGTTGTTAATGGTTAGTTGTTAATTATTAGTTATTAATGGGCTTACTCATGGTATTGATAGTAATTTTAGTTCAATAATATTGGTTAAAACCTATAAGGTTTTTGAAACCTTATAGGTTTATTAAATAGTTCAACAAAATTGGTTTTTAAACCGATTTTTAACTCATTAAAAAATAAAAAAATGGCAACAACGACATCAATAGACCTCGTTACAAGGGCGGAAGTAATTAAGAACGAAACCGCTGAAGGTCAGAACACAGCTACACGAGTGGGTAGTTGGCTTAGGGATAGTTGGGATACCTTGCAAACGCAAATTGGCGGTTTTGTGAGCAATACGGCTTTGGGAACTTTACTCGCAAATTATATTCCTTTGAGCCAAAAAGGTGCAGTTAATGGCGTAGCTCCGCTGGGAGCAGATGGGAAAGTGCCAGTTGAGAATTTACCTTATGATTTTTATTTTAAGCAAGAAGGGACTACTACTGTTACTTTAGCTAATAATTCAGCGTTTGCATTACTTCCATTTCAAAAACGAACTATAAAAGCTAACACAATAAAAAAAGGAGATGTTTTTTATTGTAATTTTTATTTTTCAATGGTTGCAAATTCTATGTTTGGAGTTTCTCCGTCTTATTTAATCGGAATTAATTCGTTAGTATTTTCACCAAGTTCGTTTAATAATAATATTAATCAATTTAGATTAGAAATATTAAATATAGGTGGGATAAATAATGTAAAAGTAAGTTATTTAAATACTTCAAATGAATTATTTATATCAGTTGATTTATCAGTTGATTTAGTTATTGATATACGAAAAGGTCTTGATAGTAGATTATCTACTGCATTTTTTACCGACATTCAATTTTACAAAAAAAATATTTTTCAGGTTTGGGGTAATATTTCGGGTAGTATTACAAATCAAACAGATTTGCAAACAGCATTAGATGCTAAAAGTAGTGCAACTCAAACTATGGGATTGCAAACTCAAATAAATGCTATAAACACACTATTAAATTCTAATGATGTGGATTTGGATAATGTGCAAGAATTAGTCGATGCCATTAAAACTTTGCAAACCAGTTTAGCTACTATTTTGGTAAATAATTTGACGGCTGGAGGCACAACTAAGGCACTTACGGCTGAGCAAGGAAAGATTTTGAAAACTTTGGTAGATGGCAAACAAAATGCACTTGTAAATATTTCTGATTCCGAAAAGCGGTTGAAAAATGGATTAACAACTACCCTAGATTTTGGAGAAAGAGTTCTCTTGGATAGCAATTCGCAAAGCATGGCACCACCATCGGACGAAGGTTATTATGAAACTGTATTAGATTGGGTAGCTAAAAAAATGTATGCCTTTGATGGTCCAAACACAAATGTAAGTATTGACTGGCAAAATAGACAACTGAAAGATAGCAATGGTAGTGTTAAATTTAATTGGGAAACGCAAACAATAGCTTTACCCTTAGCAGATTATGATAGTATTCCCGCTGTAATAATTAATGATACTAATGATATACCTATTTTAATTGCAGACCAAAGAACTCTTTTATCTTCTAATACGCGTGTTTTTGATTTTCAAGATTGTAAATTAAATATGTCTATCGGAAGTATAGCTGGGCAAAATGGATTCACAATTAGATTGCAAAATATGTCTGAACCCGAGTCTTCGGTTAATGGCGGAGGTATGCAATGTGGCACAATTTTTGTTAAAAATGGAGCTTTAAAATATAAAGGAGCAAACGGTACGGTTACGACAATTGCACCAGCATAAAAGCCCCCCAACCCCCGAAGGGGGCTTAGGCTTACGCAAGATTTTGAAATGAAAAACCTCTTACCACTAAGGGGATAAAAATTAATAACGCTTTCCAAGTGGTTGGGAGCATAAACAAGCGGCAGCACTTCCCCTTTCGGGGGTTAGGGGGCTTTTAAAACAATGGCAAAATCAATCGCATTTCATTACTCTCAAATAATTGACTTAAAAAGTACACAAAGTCAATTAAAAAACCAATTAGAGCCTTTAGGCAATAGTTCGGTGGATAACGGCTACTATTGCATGGACAACGGACGTAAGTTTTGATGTAAAGCGAGAGGAGTTACAATATATTGCAGATACGGCACTCGTGGGCAATGATAACTGGCTCGTGGATGTAGCTAAAGATTTTAGATTTAATACAACTACTAATAATATGGTGCCGCTTGTTATAGATTTAGTGAGCAAGGCGAGTGTGTATGCAAGTCCAACTTTGGGAAGTAATGAAATAAAACCTATTGCAGTAGCTACTGTGATTAAATCGAATGCAGGATTTACTAATTTGTTGGTAGCTAAGAGTTTGGGAGCTACATTTCAGAAATTAAATATCAATGAATTAAACGCTTTTCGCAACTATATTACTCAATATAAGCAATTTACAGGAACTAATATACAGGTTTCTAGCCAAGATAGCGATGTAATGGCGTATAATTTGCAAATTCGTTTTGACTTCACAAAAGGAACGCCAAATCCCGAATTGACCATTAAAACCGCTATCGAAACGGCATGTAGAAATATAGGTTTTAATGGCAAATTGGAGCGTTTGGTTTTGGAAGATGCTATTCAAAAAGTACCAGGTGTTTTGGGAATAGTTGGCGATTACAAAGCCAAAGATTTTACTGCATCCGAGTTTATATTTTTCCAAGATTATTACCAAACCGTAAGCGGTTATATCAATTTAAGCACTAATAATGCAGATTTAATCATGGTTTTAACGCCAAACGAATAAAAATTAACAACTAACAATTATTAACCATTTTTAAAATTGGGTTTTAACCCAATTTTAAAAATGGTTAATGGGCTTACGCATGATTTAAAAGCCCCACCCCCAGCCCCTCCCACAAGGGGAGGGGTGCTTACGCATGATTTTGAATTAACAATTAACAATTAAATAATGGATATAAGGATAGATTTTAAGAAATATATTATCATGCTATTGCCAGTTTTGTTACGCAAAACAAAAATGGTTCAATGGCTGGAGTGCCTGACAAAACCCTACAAAACCATGCTTGACTGGTTGCAGGAATTCTCGGACACAACGATTGAAAACGCCAAATACAACGCTCAAACGCATGTATTTACGGAGCTTTTGCAAACTAAATTTCCTAATTTGGGAGTGATAATAGAAAATTCAAACGACACAACTATTGATGATGTGTTAATTGGCACAAGGGTTAGGAACGATTTTGACATATTTATTGGAACAAAAATAAACAACAACAATAACGTAAGCATCGGCACGAGATTAGATGGATTGGTAATTGATATTCCAGACTTCTATGTAAAATTAATTACTTCAGCTACTCCCACGGAGCTTATTCAATTAAGAAGTTGGATAAATAAATACAAAATATATTCAACAACATATCAAATAACGGATTTGAGTAAAACAATAATTTATTTTAAAAATTACTAAATAATTAAGAATTAAAGCCCCACCCCTTCCCCTCCCACAAGGGGAGGGGTGCTCCGCAAGATTAAAAACTAATAATTACATATATATATATAAAGAAAAATGAAAAGATACGGAATAACGCAATCAATGTTACCTTTAGAGGGTGTGAAATTTGGGTTACAAGATTTAACCTACATTCAACAGGGGATTTTGGATAATGATATAGCCTTTGTAAAATCACAACTTCCCGATACATTTACAGCAACAACGCCTGTGATAATTGAGGGGTGTAAAATTACAAAAGTAAGCCCAACGCAATACAGTTGGGATGCGGGAACTATCTATTATGATGGTATGTTTTACACGGTATTTGCAGGAGTTTTAAATACAGCAAACGCAAGTGTTGTTCCAAAATGGGTAGTCAATAATACACCAGTAGGACAATATGCGAGAAATTTAGTTATTCCATTTAGCACCAATTCGATTATTCAAGTCAATAAGGACGCGCAAATGGTTTTGGCAGAAAGTGGCTTGTTTGATTATGACAAAAACTACACACTCAAATACCTTACCTCACTAAATGCGTGGACATTTGATGATTTGAGAATGGTACATTCGTTAGATTTAAGCGATTTTACAAGTGGCGTTGGTAAGGCGTTTGGCAAATATGCAGGATGGGGATTAGCGGATGGGCAAGGTGGAAGACCTGATTTAAGAGGTCGATTTGTGGTGGGCAAATCGACTGTTGCAGGGAATTATTTCGATTTGTTAAATACGGGCGGAGCGGAAATGGTAACTTTGAGTGCGAATGAAAGTGGGTTGAGAGAGCATGGGCATACCGCAAATAGCAGTCAAACTGCACATGATCATAGTTTTAATTTAACCTCAAGAGGATATGCTGGCGGTGTATCAGTTGCAAATGCTTATTCACATAAAGCATCTATATAAATTATGTTTTATATTTTTTAAAAATTAATTTTTAAACATATTTAATCCTATTTAAAATTCAATTTTTTAAAATATGAGTGTTCATACCTATTTTTTGAAATTTGACTATAATTTATGTTTGCATAATCATTTAAACTTAAAATAAATAATCAAATGAAAAATTATCTATTAATTGGTTCGGCATCGCTTTTGCTAACCTTATCATGTTCTAAAAAAGAGGATGCTCCTGCTCCAAATCCAAAGCCTGAACCAGCACCAACAAGTGTAAATTTAAGATCAACAACGGCAAAACCGTCTGCAAAACCAAATGTGGCGGTAAATGTAAAAAACGAAGCTAGTAAATCGACTAGAGTTACTTCGGCTTCTCCTCAAAGTGCAGATAAAGATAAAAACGGAGCAACTGTAACTTTGCAATCTGCCAATCCATCAAATGCTCAAAGTGTGAAAGTTATGCGAGGAAATACTTCGAGCCAAAGAGCTGAGGTAGATGGTGCTATGCAAGGTTGGTCTATTTCTGAAGTGTATATTATGGATGAGTTTGACCCAAGTGACACTATTTTTGTGGTTTCTAATAACCCAAAACATTATGATGCAGACCATGATGGCATTGAAGATATAAACGATTTAGATGACGACAACGATGGAATACTAGATACGGAAGACACTGATGATGACGGGGATGGGATATTGGATATTAACGAAGATGGCGATGCTGATAATGACGGAATACTAGATGTGGATGATTTGGATGATGACAATGACGGAATTTTGGATGTTAATGAAGTTTTAGCCATTATGGATTCGGATGGTGACGGCATAAATGATGATTTAGATACGGATGACGACAACGATGGAATACCAGATACGGAAGACACTGATGATGACGGAGACGGTATTTCAGATGAAGATGAAGATGATTTTGCAAGCCTAGATTCGGAATTTGATTTGTCTTTATTCTTCTTTGCAAATGGCGAATATATTACTTATGATGCTTCAGATTCTAACGATGCTTGGGATTGGGGTAACTGGTATTCAGATGCAACAGGCAAATATATTTCTTTAGATTTAGGTACAGATGCCGAAGAATTATATGAAATAGAATCAATTTCAACTGATGGTTCTTCTATGCTTGTTTCTACATACGATGAAGATTCTGATTTAAAAGTATATATCAAATTAGCAACAATTAATCTTAACTAAAATTGAGATTAATTTATATAAAGTCCAATATATAATTACAAATTCCTTTTTTAACTTTTCCCCATTGGGGAAATAAGAAAGGGGTTTTCTAAAAATTAAATTGTTAATATTTAATGGACTCAATTTAAAATATATTACTAAAAATTAAATGTTAAGTTGTTAAATTATAAACTCAATCAATTAAAAATCCCTATCAAAAATTTATTTTGATAGGGATTTTTTCATTTCTTAAGGGAACCTCTAAAAACTCCAATATTGTTTTCAAAAACCCCACCCAAACCAATTTCTGCTACGAAACCGCAGTATCCAAGTAGGAAGGCTTTATCGGAATTGAGGTTTTTAGGAGTTCCCTAAAATAAATGTTTCCACAATACCAATTAGATAATTTTGATATTTCAGCTCTAGAAACTTTACGTAACATTACAACCAAGACAGAATTTATGTCATAGAATTTAGAGTAAAAAACATACTTACTCGAGGATAGAATGCATCCGAATACGAATTAAAAGGCTTTATGGTAAGTTAGTTAATTAATTCAAGATTTTCCTCTTTGAGAAAAGCCAGTATTTATAATGATTTTTATAAGCAGATAGCAATATAAACAACACCATTTATAATCAAAAAGGACTTTACATTCATAGCCATTCGCTCTAAATTATATTGAGTCCACTAAATATTTACAATTAAATTTTCATAAAACCCTTTCTTATTTCCCCAATGGGGAAAAGTTTGCAATGAATTCGTAATTATTTATTTGAATTTATATAGATTTTCAAAATGTTCCAACCCCATACTGTGAAGAAACTTGAACAGGTTGAACTTTAACTATTTTAAATAAATGTAATAAACGAATTACTTGATAGGTTGGATCAAATTCAAACCATTTTAAAGCAAAATTTACTCTTTTAGGGTACATGTGATGATTATTTTGAAATAACTCTCCAAAACATACAAAATCCCAAATAAATGTATTTTTAGATTTATCATTTGCATTGTAGTTGTGATAACCATGCTTATGTCCACTCCAATTAACAATAGCACCGTGTATAGGTCCCATCAAAAAATGAATTGGTAAGAGAAAATACAAATACCACATACCTGTTGGAACAAAATAAATATAAAATAAAGAATAGGCAGTTCCCCATGCAAGCCTAACAAGCCAAATATCGCCCAAATTTTCTACAGCTTTCCATTCTGGTAACTCTTTCAAGAAACGTTCTTCTGGATTTTTTTTATATTTTAAAAAATCATTGTAAATATTTTTTGTGTCCCACATCATGGAAAATAGATTTTTTGAATGATGTGGAGAGTGAGGGTCTTTTGGAGTATCGCTATAAGCATGATGCATACGATGTAATATTGCGTATGCTCTTGGAGATAAATACGATGCTCCTTGAGTTACAAATTGAAACACAAAAAAGAACTTTTCCCAAAATTTATTCATTGTAAACATTTTATGGGCGGCATATCTGTGCAAAAAGAATGTTTGACTAAACAGGCTCATGTACCAATGCAGGATAAAGAATATGACTATTGCTACCATTTTATTTTTATTAAGTTAAGATATATACGTAAGTAGTTGTAATACGATAATGTTTTTACAAATTTAAAATTAAATATTTGATTTTATTCATAAATATTAATTAAATAGAAAGTTTTTATTCAAAATTCTCTTTTTAAATCACTTAAAACTATTGAAAAGCCTATTTAATTACCAAACGCTTAAAAACTTCGTTTTTTGAGTTACTTTGCCCTTGAGAAAAGGATAGTGATAAGGTTTTGAAATAAATATTTGTGTTTTAAGTTTTTATCCCGTGGCAGGTGTATTCACCTGACACCGTATAAGTGTGGCATGTAAAGACACCTGCCACGGATTCAAGTTTTTTTTTATGAATTAAAAAAGCTAAAAAAGAAGTTTTTGGTATAAATTTTTTAAATTTATACATTAATGATAAAAATTTTAAAATCATTTAACTATATTTGTATAACAACAACAGAATATGCAAACCACACAAATAATGCAAGCGATTAATCAACTGCCAATATCCAAGCGGTTTTTTGTGGTGGAGGAAACTATAAAATCTATTAAAAAAGAAGAAATGAAGCATCGCATGGAATCAGCAGCTGAAGCACTTTATAATGATTATGCAACAGACAAAAACCTTACTGCTTTTACAACTTTAGACTTTGAACATTTTTATGAAACAAAGTGAAATTTGGTTGATTGATTTAGACCCAACCAAAGGTGCTGAAATTCAAAAAAAAAGACCTGCCATTATTATAAACGACAACAAACTTGGCAAACTGCCCTTAAAAATAATTATTCCTATTACAGACTGGAAAGATCATTATGAAATTGCCCCTTGGATGATAAAAATTGAGCCAAATATCAAAAATGGACTTTCTAAAACTTCCTCTGCTGATTGTTTTCAAATTCGTTCGCTTTCGCAAGAAAGGCTTATTAAAAAATTAGGAACCATTGACAAAACCATACTTGATGAGATTAAAGAAGCAATTAGAAAAGTATTAGATTTATAATCTCTCTGCTGTTGTGCGGCTCTTACTAATGAAAGTATCCGCTTGTTCCCTCAATATTTAAGCTTCTCTCTTACTGGTGCAAGCTTAACCCGTGTCTTCACCTGACACAATATTTGTTTGTCAGGTGAAGACACCTGCCACTGATACAGAATTGGTTTTTAGTTATCTGATACTTTGACTATATTTTACATTATTAATATTATTCTTTAGTCAAACATGTATTGCGTTTACTCAATTATACTTATTTTAAAATTTAAAAACAACACCCACATTCAATTGTCCATAATGGTCTATTAAGATGGAAGATGTGGAGTAAACGGAAATATTACTTTGGGTCTGGGTATAAATATCATCTCTCTTTTTGCCTGTTGAAAATAAGAGTGAGTAAATATAACTCACTCTTAGCGAAATTTTTTCAGAAATTGTATAGTCAAATCCAATAGAAGGAGAAATGCCAATGAGAAGCATTATACTTGTTCCAGCTCCTGCTCCAAAGCCCCCAGATGAATAATTGGATTTAGAATAGAAATGAAACCCTGTACCTATACCTACAAATGGCAACACTTTCTTTTTTTTGATTAAATAATAGTCGCATACCATTTGTAAAAAACCATCAGATTTAGTCATTATTAACGAATAAATGGCATTGGGATCACTAATAGTTTCTTTACCCAATGTATAATAACCTGCTTTTGCTCCAAAAGAAAACTTTTCTGAAATTTGCGAAGTTACAAAAACAGAACCACCAAAACCTAAAGAATAGCCACCATGAGTAAGCCCTGATTGAACACCAAGTTTCACTTTGGCAAATGAAACTATACTTGATAATAATAATATTTTAATAAATGCTTTTTTTAACTTCATTTTTTTAAGAATTTTAAAATCAAACTTTACACAACTTAAGCAGATGTTTGTTCCGCTAGTTATAATTGCAGGATTCAAAATAGCAACTTAGTTGAATGGTTTCAAAATAATAAATCCTTTTTTTTAGCTATTCATTAATATTTTGTACTACCAATAGTCGCTAGCGTTCCTATCCCGTGGCAGGTGTCTTCACCTGACATCGTATATGTGTTAGGTGAAGACACCTGCCACGGATTCAAGAGTTACTAGTTAGATTCGAGCGACTTTGGAGAAATATTGAAAAATAAAATTTATTTCATTCAAAATTTTACTTATCATCCAAACAAATCACTTGATAAATATCTATCGCCTCGGTCGCAAATGATGCAAACTATCAAGCCTGAAGTGAGTGTTTTGGCAAGTTCTACGGCTGCATGTGCCGAACCACCGCTGCTCATGCCTGCAAAAACTGCCTCTTCTCTTGCCAATCGATTGGTCATTATTCGGGCATCTTGTTCGCTAATATCCAAAGTTAAATCTACTCTTTTGGCATCAAATATTTTGGGTAAATAATCGGGTGTCCAACGTCTGATTCCTGGTATTTTTGAGCCTTCTGTAGGTTGGCAACCCACAATTTGAATGGCTGGATTTTGTTCTTTTAAATACATAGAAGTTCCCATAATAGTGCCTGTTGTGCCCATTGATGACACAAAATGGGTAACTTTTCCGTTAGTATCACGCCATATTTCGGGTCCTGTGCTGCGATAATGCCCCATAAAATTATCTGGATTATCGAATTGGTTGAGCATTAAGTAATGCTTATCTTCAGTTTTTTGAATGGCATAATCACGGGCTTCTTCCATCGAACCTTTAGCGGAAGTTAAAATAACTTTTGCTCCAAAAGCCTCCATCGTTAGGATGCGTTCTCGGGTAGAATTTTCGGGCATCACCAATTCAATTTTTACGTCAAAAAGCCGTGCTATCATCGCTAAAGCAATTCCTGTATTTCCGCTTGTAGCTTCAATTAAAGTTGTATTAGGTTTTATTTCGCCTCTTTCTAATGCCCCTTTTATTAAACTGTAAGCGGCTCTATCCTTAACACTTCCGCCAGGATTATGTCCTTCTAATTTACCAAAAATTTGCACATTTGGATTCGGATTTATCTTTTTGAGTTCTACAAGCGGAGTATTTCCTACAAAATCAAGCAAAGTTGCCATGCTAAAATGTTTTAATTATTATTCAAAAATATATAAATTAACTTAGTTTTTAATTTTATAGTTCAAAAAAGTAAAAAACTTAATTTCTATGTATAATTTTGCATCAAAATAAAGTCATCGCATGATAATTAAACCTGCAAAAACATTAGAAGAAACCAAGGAATACTATTTTTCTATTAAGTTAAAAGAAATCAAAAAAATGCAAGAACAGGGCATTGACGTGATCAATGTGGGCATTGGAAGTCCTGATTTACCGCCTTCGGACAATACCATTCGCAAATTAATCGAAAGTGCTTCAAACCCAACCACGCATGGCTATCAAAGTTATGTGGGCTTAAAAGAATTTAGAAAAGGATTTGCCGATAAATATTTATCGCTCTATGGCGTAGATTTGAATGTAGATACAGAAGTATTGCCGCTTTTGGGTTCTAAAGAGGGAATTATGCACATTTCCTTAACTTTTCTTGATCCTGATGACGAAGTTTTAGTGCCTAATCCTGGCTATCCAACCTATGCTTCGGCTTGTAAAATAGCAAAAGCAAAAGTAATAACCTATAATTTAATTGAAAAAAATAATTATTATCCTGATTTTGAAGAAATTGAAAAACAGGATTTAAGCAAAGTAAAATTAATGTTTTTGAATTACCCCAATATGCCTACGGGAGCACCCGCTACGGAGGAAGTTTTTAAAAAATATATTGCTTTTGCTCACAAACACAAAATTTTATTGGTGCATGACAATCCATATTCCAGTATTTTAAATCATAATCAATTAAGTATTTTGGCATATCCTGGAGCTATGGAAGTGGCAATAGAGCTTAATTCGATGAGTAAATCGCACAACATGGCGGGCTGGAGAGTGGGGCTTGTGGTGGGAGCTGCAGATTATATTCAAAGTATTTTAAAGATAAAAAGTAATATAGATTCTGGGCATTTCTTACCGATTCAATTGGCGGCTGCTGAGGCTTGCAACAATACACCCGAATGGCATGCCAACCAAAACCGAATTTATGGCAAAAGAAGAGAAGTAGTTAGACAAATTTTGGAATATATTGGCTCTGATTACGACAAAGAACAAGTTGGAATGTTTATGTGGGGACGGATTCCTTCAAGATTTAAAAAGTCGGAAGATTTTACAGAATATTACTTGCATAAAACCCATGTTTTTATGACGCCAGGTTTTATTTTTGGTTCAAATGGAGAGGGATATTTGCGAATTTCACTTTGCACAAGCGAAGAAAGATTGAAAGAAGCCTTAGAAAGAATTAAAAATGATGGGTAATGAAAAAAATTCTTAGATTTTGAAAAAAAAACTCATAATCATACTTGGTCCAACAGCAGTAGGCAAAACCGATGCAGCAATTAAATTGGCAACGGATTTAAAAACTGATATTATCTCGGCTGATTCTCGGCAGTTTTATAAAGAAATGTCTATCGGAACAGCCAAACCAACCGAAACTCAACTCGCAACGGTTAAACATTATTTTATAAATAATTTAAGTATAAATGATGATTACAGTTGTGGAGATTTTGAACGTGAAGTAATTGATAAACTTACTTTGTTGTTTGAAAAAAACGATTCAGTTGTGATGGTAGGCGGTTCAGGTTTGTTTTTAAAAGCAGTATGCGAGGGCATTGATGAAATGCCGCCAGAAGATAAAGAATTGAGAGCCAAATTGAACCTTCAGTTTCAAACCGAAGGACTTTCAAACTTACTTTTACAACTCAAAAATCTTGACCCAGATTATTTTAATCAAATCGATCATCATAATTCCCAACGCATTATTAGGGCTTTGGAAGTTTGCATTAGCACTCAAAAACCTTATTCTAGTTTTAGAACAGGAAAAATCATTAAACGAGATTTTGAAATCATAAAAATAGGTTTAATGCTTGATAGAGCTCTTTTATACAAACGAATAAATGAAAGAGTGGATATTATGTTAGAAAACGGACTCGAAAACGAAGCAAAATTTTTATATCCTTATAAAAATATAAATGCCCTCCAAACCGTTGGCTATCAGGAGTTTTTTGATTATTTTGACGATAAAATAACAAAGGAAAAAGCCATAGATTCTATCAAACAAAACACACGAAGATTTGCTAAAAGGCAAATGACTTGGTTTAATAAAGACAAAGAAATTCATTGGATGCATCCCGAAGATGCAGAACAAATTTTTAATTATGGGAACTCCTAAAAACCTCAATTCCGTTGAAGCCCTCCTACTTGGATTCTGCGGTTTAGTAGCAGAAATTGGTTTGGGTGGTGCTTTTAAAAATAATATTGGGGTTTTTAGAGGTTCCCTTATGCTTTATAAGAAATTTTATTTTACAATATTTCCTATTAATTCAAAAAGAACATTTCAACAAAAAAAAATAATTATCTTAAAAAATCACGAATAGCAACTTCTATTTTTTCAGATTCTATCAAAAAACCATCATGACCAAACAATGATTCTAAAAGAATCAATTTGGCATTTGGAATATGATTTTTCAGAAATTGTTGTTCCACAACTGGAAATAAAATATCAGTTGAAATGCTCATAATCAAAGTATTAGCTTTTACTAAAGAGAGGGCATTTTCTAAACTAATTCTATTTCTGCCTACATTATGTGAGTCTAAAATCAAAGTTAAAGCCCAGTAAGAAAAAGCGTTAAATCTGTTTCCGAATTTTTGTCCTTGATATTTTTGGTAAGAAGCTGCCTTATAATTTCCAAGAGCATTAATATCATCTTTTTGAGTTTCATTGTAGGTTTCGTAACTTCTATATGATAGCAAAGCCATCGTTCGAGCAACTTTCATGCCTTCAATTCCAGCATTTTCGTTAGAGAATTTCCAAGTTTGATCGGCACAAATTGCCATTCTTTGTGTTTCATTCAGAGCAATTCCCCAAGGCGAAGTGCGTGCGTTGGTTGCCATTAAAATTAGGTTTTTTATTAAATCTGGGCATGAAACCGCCCATTCTAAGGCTTGTTGTCCGCCTAAAGAACCACCAATGCAAGTATGAATTTCAGATATTTGAAGATGCTTTCTTAATATTTCGAAAGTAGCAACAATATCACGCATAGAGATAGCAGGAAAGTCATGCAAATAATATTTTCCATTCTTAGGATTTATGGACAATGGACCAGTACTTCCATAACAAGATCCTAAAACATTAACACATATAATAAAATGATTTTCGGGATTAAAAAGCTTGTTTTCGCCAAAAATTTGTCCCCACCAATTAAAAACTTTAGCATCACCAGTTAAGGCATGACAAACCCAAACGACATTGTTTTTTTTGGCATTATAAGTGCCATAAGTGGAATAATTTAATTCAAAACCTGGCAAAAACTCACCAGATTCAAGCTCAAAACGAGCATCAAATTTAAAAGTTAGATCTTCTGATTTCCACGAAGGAATAACATTTTCTAAAACGTCTTTTTGAGAATTTACCAACACATTTTTTTAATTGGATTGCAAAAATACTATATTAAGTATTTTTTACAATATAAACTTGAATTAAAATCAAATATTAAAATTATTTTTTTAAATCAATACTTAAATACAACATATCAAAAAAAAATCCGTTTATAATATAAATTTATAAATAATTATGATTAGACAAATTTTAATAGTTTCCCTTTTATTTATAGGAGCAAATGCTTTTGCTCAAGCTGATTTTAAATTTGAAAAAACGGAATTTGATTTTGGCTCAGTTACAGAAAAAGACGACACTTTATGGTGTGATTTTAAATTCAAAAACATTGGCTCAGAACCTTTAATTATTTCGGAAATAAAAACTGCCTGTGAATGTACATTGGCTGATTGGTCTAAAAAACCAGTAATGCCAGGAAAAGAAGGTGTAATTAAAGCTGGATATAAATACAAAGGCAAATCGGGAAATTACAATAAATCTTTAACTATTTTGGCAAATACATTGCCAGCTATGAGCCAATTAACTATCAAAGGTGTCATTTTAGCTCCAAAGTGATTTATTATTTTTTTAAAAAGTCTTAAATATAAAATTTTAGACTTTTTAATTTTTACCAAATAGTTAATATTAAACCTATCGAAGCATAATGAAAATTAATTGATTGCCAATAGTTTTGATACATATAACCAGTTGTGATATAAGTTCCTCCATTTTCTCTTTCATTTAATTTATATGCCAATTGAATACCAAATTCAGTCCTAAAAGCATTAGTTCCACTAAAATTTGGTGCATATCGTCCTTGTAAAACACAAGAAATTTTTTCGGATAATTTAAAGTCAGAATTAAGTCCAAATTCTGTAAAATTTTCTTTTAAATACATATCTCTCGAAAACCCAATTCCTAATCTTAAATAAGTATTAAATTTTGAAATTAAATTGAATTGCAAAACTTGCCAATCTAAGGTAGCATAATTGCTTCTATTGAATTCGTGCAAATAAAAATACCTAATTTGCGTAGAAATTAAACCCCAATTTGCCCTAATTTCGGGTGTTGGTACAGCTGATGGGTAGGCAAATGAAGTGCCTAATTGAGGTAATAAATCAATAGACTTAATCCTCGGATTTGATTCTTGTCTTGAATTGATTAAAAATTTTTGATATTGAAAGAAACTTGCTATTGATTGATAAGAATATTGAAATAATTGAAACAAGATTAATGTATTTTGAAATGAATTATCTCTAGAATTTCTATTATTTCTGTTTGTATTTGTGTTTGAGCCTATATTATTTTGTTTAGATAACTTTTTTAAATCATCCGTTTGAGCAAACAAAAAATGAAAATGAAAAATGAAAATACAACAAAAATGAAATTTTGATTTTTGCATTAAATTTTTAGTATTTAAGTATAAGATAATAAATGTATGATTACGAAAAAAAGAATTATAAAGATATTAATTTTTAAAATTCGTAGAGTTTTTGCAATAAAGAATTTTAATATCTTTTAAATGAAAAATAAATATTACTTAAATCTAAAGTTATATTTTATAATTATCGAATACTACAACATGCTGATTATTAACTGATTATAAAATATTAAGTTAAAAAATCTAATGTATTATATAAAATTATTTAATTCAATAATGTGTATAAGTAAAAATAAATCAAACAAATACACTAAAAAATAATTTACACTTATAGGCTTATATTATAATAAGATTATTTCAGTTATGAGTAATTATAGTATTAAAGATTTAGAAGTTTTATCGGGCATTAAAGCACATACCTTACGGATTTGGGAGCAAAGATACAATCTTATTGCCCCTTTAAGGTCTGATACTAACATTCGTCAGTATAATGGCGAAGATTTGAAGTTATTACTTAATGTATCGTTATTAAATGATAATGGCTATAAAATTTCTAAAATAGCCAGCATGACACATGATCAAGTAATAGAAGAAGTTATTTCTCTTACAGAAAAGAACTCTAAATTTTCGGATCAAATACATGCTCTAACCTTATCAATGATAGATATAGATGAGCCGAGATTTGAAAAAATAATATCTAAAAATATTCTTCAACTCGGTTTAGAAAAAACAATGATTAACATCATTTATCCATTTTTTACAAAAATTGGATTGATGTGGCAAACGGGTTCTATCAATCCAGCTCAAGAACACTTTATTTCTAATTTAGTACGTCAAAAATTAATAGTAGCCATTGATGGACAATATAATATTTTGACTGAAAAAGCTAAAAAATTCTTGCTTTTTCTGTCAGAAGGAGAGTTGCATGAGTTGAGTTTACTTTTTACCCATTATATAGTTAAATCAAGAATGCAAAAATCCATCTATTTGGGTCAGTCGCTTCCATTTCAAGATTTACATAAAATTTATATATCGCATAAACCAGAATATATTGTTACTTCTATAACCTCAACTCCAAAAGAATGTTCTGTTCAAGATTATGTTTTGATGTTAGGTAATAGTTTTCCGAATAGTACAATTTTATTATCTGGCTATCAAGTGGTTGGTCAAGATTTAAAAATTACATCCAATACCATAATTTTAAATAAAATAGATGACTTAATAGATCTTATTGAAGATATTAAGTAATAAAAATTAATTATTCTTTTTTTTCAAATTTTTGTTTTACATTAAAAGGAAATTTCAATTCTTTATTTCCTGTTTCAACTTTTTGATGCTCAAGACCGATATAAAAATTTTGAAAACCATTTCTATTTTGATAACTCAAAGAAATTTTATTCAAATAAGCAAAAAATGTAGTTGAATCTAATTTTTGAAAATTATCATAAATTATACTTAATTTATCATTAGTTTCTTTTTGCAATAATTCTATTCTATGCAATTCTAAGGTGCTATTTTTAATGTAGTTTTCTATTATTGTTTCTTCTCTTGTTTGTTTTGTAAGAGTAAAACTAGTATCTATACAATCGTAAGAGCTATCACATTCTAAAACTTGATAAGGAATATTTCCATATAAAATAGATTGAAGCATTTCGTAAGTTACATCCAAATTAAATCTTCTTTTTAAACCCTGATAAGAATAAGAATAATACTCTTTTTGTAATTTATTTATAAAATAAATGCTATCTTTTGTTAAAAGGCATCGAGCGGCTTCTATGCCTAGTGCAGCAGTTACAGAAATCCAAATGATAGAATCTTTTTTTACTCTTATGTTTGCATTGGCATTAAAATTTTCAACTCCATCATGAAATTCTATTTTACTTTTGCAATTTAAGTAATTAAAATCAGCATGTTTAGCTTTGATAAGTTTACGAATTTTTCTTTTTACCTCAACTTTATATTCAGGTTCTGACATAGATTTTATTACTCTTTTTTTATGACAACTTACTGCCAAAAAAAGAAATATTAAAAATCCTAAAAATAGTTTATTCATATAATTTACTTTCAGAAATTTTCTTGTCTAAAAACTCGGAAGTTTCACCCATTATTTTTGCTTTTTTCCAGTATTTAATTGCATCATTTTTTTTGCCTAATTGAAATAAAACATCGCCATAATGTTCAACTATTGTTCCATTGTCGGACTTATCTACAATTTTTTCAAAAACATCAGCAGCACCTTTAAAATCTTTGAGGGCATATAAAATCCAAGCATAAGTATCTAAATAGGTGGCATTATCTGGATATTCTTTAATTACTTTTTCACTCAACTTTTTTGCATAGTCTAATTTTTCTTTTCTTACAGAAAGGTAATAACTATAATTATTCATTACCAAATGGTTATTTTCATCCATTTTCAAAACCTCTTCAAAGGCTTCATCGGAGCGTTTGTAATCTTTTGCTCCATTGTAACTATCGCCAAGCATTGTAATAAATTGCAAGAGCATAGCTTTGTCGTTTAATGAGAGTTTTCTGCCTTCTTCAAAAGCAATAGTTGATTTTGAATAATTTTTTTTCATTTGATGTGCTAATCCATTATAAAACCAAAATAGGTTTTGATTTGGAAAAACTTCTAAGGCTTTTTCTGAGTGCACGAGCATACTATCGTACAGCTGCAATTCATGATCTAAGATATTGATTTGTTGCCATATTTTGTATTGAGTATTATCTATTTTTATTGATTTCAAGTAGTTTTCTAAGGCTTCTTTGTTTTTGGTTGCTATTGTTAAGATATCAGCATAAACAGCATAAGATCTAGAATCTGTAGGATGCGTTTTGATTAATTCTTGAGCTAAATTTAAGCATTGATTTTTAAGGCTTTCGTTAGGTAGTTGTCTGATTTTAGAAATGATAATATTTAATTTTGCTTCCATATTCATATTTTGATTTCTGAAAGCTTTTAATAGTAATAAATCTGAATTTATGCTATCACCTTTTGATCTATAAATGTCAGAAAGTGCCAAAACTCCAAATGCATTATCAGGGTCTTTTAGTAAAATTTGATTTACTAATTTTTCGGCTTCATCATATTTTTCATTGGAAAGCAACATTTCAATTTGAAGCATTACATACCTTTGTTCGTCAGGAAAAGCATCTATTAATTTTTTTCCTTCTTTAAGAGCTTCTTCTAACTTACCATTTTTAAGATGAATTTGTTGTTTGGCTGTTATTACTTCTTCAGTTACGCCAAAAGCTTTTTCTAATTTATCAAAACATTTAATTGCATCATCCAATTTATTGACTTGTAAAAACATATTTCCAAGTTCATAATTATACTCAACAGTATTTGGTACTTTTTTTATCAGATTTTGATATAATTTTATAGCTTCATTGAAGTTTTGTTTTTGGTCATAAATTTGTGCCAATAATTGGTAATAATATTTATTTTGATCGTTTAATTGAACTGCCTTTTCGGCATACATTTGGGCTTTGTACCAATTTCTTTGTTTAAAATAAATTTGTGCTAACATGTAATTTGTGGCAGCACTTGTTGGATTTCCAGAGAGTGATTTCTCAAAATTTTGCACAGCTTTTCCATAATTTTCAACTGTAAATTCTTTTACACCTTCCGAAAAAGAATATTCAGCAAGTTGGCTTTTTGAAATATCTGCCGTTATATTTTTTTTCTTTTTAAAAAACGGAAAATCTGCTTTTGCAAACAGTGAAAATATAAAAAGTAGAGATATTGTAAGTTTTATTTGCTTTTTGTTTATCATTTTTAAAACGAAATTTATATTCTTTTTTTAGAAAAATATTTACAAATTTAATTAAAATTCATTAATTTAAGTGAATTAAATAAAAAATGTAATTAAAGTTATAATTCTACTTTTTTTAATATTACGTAAATCAAAAATATATTATTGATTTACCTTTTAAATAAAGTAATTTTATATAATTTTTTTCTCAATTGATTGAATTACATTTCCATTTATATCAAACAAAACAAAAACTAAATGACAATTATCTGAATTCCAACTTTCATTCAAATTTCCTCTGAAATTAATCCCATATAATCGTTTTGTTGTTAAATCTTTAACTTTGACGGTCGAAATAATTTCTCTGTTTTGTGATTGATAAACATGGCTTTCCCAAATACCATAATTATTGGATTTTTCAAGCTCAAGTTGAATTTTTGAAGTCCAATCTGTGGGTGAAATAAGCCTTGAGGAGCCCTGAAAATCAATTCTATCAATCATACCAATCGGAACTGCCTGTATTCCAAAAGCAGTTTTTATGCTTTCTCCAACATCTGATCTAAAATCGTAACTATATTTTCCTGGTCTTGGCGTAGAGAAAAAATCTGATGCGTGTAATTTAATAATATTAACTTTGTTTTTAAAATTAAGTTCGATGTCTTCAAAAACTGGTTTGGTGTTTTTTGGGCAGTTTCCGCATAAGCTTCCAGTAAAATATTCTAAAAATACTTTTTTTGTTTGAGTTGAATCTGCAAAAGTGCCATCTACAATAATTGAATCAAGTGCATTTGATTTTATAAAATTTAAACTTCCTCTCAAAACTTTGTTATGAACATAATCTAAAACATCATCTGAACCAACTTTTTGAGGTTTTATAATATTACTTTCAGTTATATAAACTAAAATTTTGTTTGTGTTGTTTTTATCATCTGTAACAATTGATGATTGATCAGTTTTTATATCTTTCAATTTTATTTGATCACAAGAAAGTAAGGTTTTAAAAATAAAAAATAAAATAATAAATTTTAATGTCTTTTTCATATTAAAAACTACTTGAAACTGTTAAAGTTAAACCATCTGTTGCGGGCACAAGCCTACAAACGCCCCCTACACAAAGTACACCAGCTCGCCTTCTTCCATAACTCAAAGATACTCTAGTTGTTTTTTTATTATATCCTATTGTTCCAGAAAGATAATGAGTAGGTTCTTTATATAATTCTTCAATTCCTTGAGGTTTAGAATCTGTTAAATAACCGTAATTAAAATCATTAAGTACAGAAAAAAACCAACTGTTTCCAATGCTATATTCACCCAAAAACGTACCCCAATTTCCAAAATCTTGACGAGAATACAAATGTTGTAATTCCATTCTCGCTATTTTACGTGGTTTAATTTTAAAAGATACGTCAACAACAAGCACATGAGCTCTGATTATGTTTTTGAATGGCGAAACTTGAACTACTTTATTGTCTAATTCTAAGTAAATGTAAGCGGTGTTAAATTTCCATTTTTCTGTTAATTTTTTATTTAATTCAAAGCTGAGGTTTCTGTAAAGCATGTGTCCGCCTAAGTGAATCCCATTTTTATCTATTTTAAAATCATCTGCCAAACTAGAAGTATATCCTAAAAATTTAGCATTAGGCTCTTTTGCTATTTCTTCAGGTGTAATTGGAGTTTTGTTAATATTGTTTACCATAGCATAATTTACAGAAATTTTAGTTCCATATTTTCCTCCAAAAAGTGTTCCTTGGTCAAATCTATACATCATGTCTAGTTGAATGCCAATTTCGCCATTGGGTTGGGTTGCATAAGGATAAATAGATGCTAGTCTATAAACATGTTGAGGCGTTCCTGCTGGCAAATAATTAATCATCAAATCATTTAAAGTTGCGGATCTTGCACTTCTAAAATTCATGTTATCTAATCTTTTAAACTGAGCTACAATTCCAAAATTTTTGGGAGAATAAGAAGTGCTTAGCCAAAGTGCATCACCTTTTTTAAAAATATTGCCATTAATTTCGGAAGGATCGTTAATTTTATAAGCATATTCTGAGGTAATATTAAAGTTATTTCGAGTTATGTTAAACCTAGCTCCATAGCAAGATACGTTTTCTGGAAGGGTTAAAGTTGGATTTTTATCGGCTTCAAACTTACTTACAAAACTGCCACCTAAAGAAATTCTGGTAGCTGAACTATCCAAAAATGGCAATAAGTCATTTAGATATATTTCTGCATCAGCCCCCCTAACCTTTCCTGCACTTTTATCAAAATAGAAGCGTTGATCGCCTATTAAACCTTTGATAACAACTCCTTTTATGCCTGTATATCGGATTCTGAATCCGTCAAAAGCATTATCATAGCCTAATCCCCATTCCCAATAGGTTCTTAAAGTAAGCCCATTTCCAAATTGCTCATAAAAATTTCCTGCCGTAACGTCCAATCCATGATGTTTGAAATTTATGAATCTAAATGGAATTCCACCTCCTTTGTAACGTCTGTCAAAACCTTGCATGGCTGGGTAATATCCTTCAAAACGCCCACCAGCCGTAATATTATCTCTGTAATACATTAAGTTAAGGTAGCTATTACTGCCTGATTTTTCTGGAACTGCTGTTGCATTTATGCTTGAATCGGCTCTATATGTTTGAAAGTCAGTTTGAAAATCTCCATGAATTTCTCCTGCGTCTATTTTTTTTTGTGATATTATATAATTTGATGTTAATAAAAAAGTAAAAAAATAGTAAAAATGTAATCGTATGTTCATAAACTATTTTGAATTCAAAAAAATTTAATTTTTTAAAGTTTCCTTTTTTATTAATTCAAAAAGTTCGTCTTCGTCTCCTGGGTTGTAAGAATTATGTTGCCATATAATTTCACCATTTCTATTTAACAAAAATGTGTGTGGAATGTTGTTTACGTTTAAAGCTCTCTTAAAATCTCCGTTAGAATCTATTAAAATATGATATTTCCAGCCTCTGCTGTTTGCAATAGGAGCAACTTTTGCTATGTTTCGGGCATCGTCAATAGATATTGCAACAAATTTTACGCCCGTTTCTTTTACCCAAGTTGGGAAAACCTCATTGATGTTATCTAATTCTTGAATACAAGGTTTGCACCAAGTTGCCCAAAAATCAATTACTGTCAATCCAGAGTCGTTTAGAATAGATTTACTATTAATATTTTTTCCTGTTATATCTTTTAAATCTATTTCAGGAAGTTTTCTTCCACTTTGTGCTTGTAAGATATTTGAAAATAACAGACAAATAAATACTAAAAGTAAATTCTTTTTTATGAATTGCATGGATAATTTAAGTATAAATATTTTTGAAATTGTTATTCAATAATTAATTTATGTATTTTATTGTCTTCCGTTTGAACGAAGTATAAACCTTGGTTTAATCCTTTTAAATCAATTTCTTTTGTTGATTTTACTTCAATCAGTAGCTTACCCATTGTGTTAAAAAGTTTTAAGCTTGATGCTGGGTTAAGTTTTAAAGTTTGATTAACTCCAATAGGATTAGGGGTTAAAACATAATTAATTGATTTTTCTGAATTTTTTGTTTCAATATTTGTTGTACTTGATGTTTGAGAAACAGTTACCATTCTTGCAGTATTAAATCCTACAAAGCTTATTGTAGCGATTCTTGTTGCTCCAGTAGTGTTATCTGAATTTGTAGATAAAATGACAATGTTAGAAGCGTCTCCTGAGTTTGGATCAGCAGTCAACCAAGACGGAAGGCCTATGATAGACCAATACGTGTTACAGCTTAAAAATACCTCATTAGAGTTTATTCCAGAAAATGCTACATCGGCTAAATCTGTTTCAAAAATTAAAGGTACTGGTTCTTGTGTAACGGTTATATATTTTGTGATGCCGTCACCAACAACAGTTAAAACAGTGTTGTTTTTATGTGCTGTTAGACTTTCTCTAACAGAAATTGAAAATTTTCCATTATTTATTCCTGAAGCCGAAGCAAGTGTTATCCAATTATCACTTTGAAATACTTTCCAATTAACATTACTTGTAACTGTAATAATTGTCGAAGAAGCATCTATTGGAAATGAAACATCAAGAGTTGATACATTCAAATTTCCGCCAATTCCGTTTTGTTTAATTTCAACCATTCTTCTGTTACCAATTCCAGAAAAAGATAAAACTCCAGTTCTAGATTTTGCTCCATTATTAGCAGTAGCTGTTGCTTGAAAAATAATATTTCCGTTTCCAGAAGTAGTGGTGATTGTTACCCAATCACTAAGAGATTTAACACTCCAAGCAATTGAGCTTGAAACTGAAATATTTACTGTATTACCTTGGTTGAAGAAAACTAAATTTTCTGTTGCTACATTAAGGTTAGGTCCTGGATTAAAGTTTTTTGCTATTGCATTATCAATAAAATTGTTGTCAACCAATCCATATCCAAGGCTTGTTACTTTTTTGGTTATTGGATCTATAATTCTATAAACAGAAGGCATATCTGGAGTTGTCCAAAATGCGGAATTATTTGTGTTGTGATGCTTTCTGCCACCAGGCAACAAAGGATCACTCCAAGATGCATCTACAAAGCTAAATTTAGCTTCGTTTAAAAAATTAAATCTACCTTTTAATAATTCAATGTCCTCACAACTTCCATCAGCATAAAGTTTTTTATCTGCAAACCATATTGTGAGGTCGTTTTTATAACTCATAATAGTAGAGTTTGCTGATGTTGCTGCGTTCATACAATAGGGACAATCGCTTGCAGTTACAACTACTAAAATAGCTTTTCCATAATTTGCTATATCTTCTTCTATGCTTCTTCTTTCAAAATGTGGATTACATGTAGATACTAAGCCTTCTATCGGAAATTTTATAGAAGCAAAATCACTTGAGGGACCGCCAATAATCAACTCTTCGTTGGTTACAAGTGTTGCAGTATTACCGCTTGGAAATAAAATTCCTCCAACAGTTACAACTTGTGCATATAAGGAAGTACTTACAAATAAAACGCTTGCTACAAATATTTTTTTTAACATCTTTAGTTTTAAATTTTATGAATTAAATTAATGTAAGATTGTGTTAGTCCACAATTATTTTTTTGGTAATATTAGAACTAGTTTTGATGAAATATATTCCTTTTTTCAATCCTAAAATTTCAAGTTTGTTTACTTGTGTTTGTTTCAATATTAAATTACCAATCATATCATAAAGTTCAAAACTAATATTTTGATTAAATTTCAAAACTTCATTTTGCCCAACTGGATTAGGAGAAAATTGAAATTCTTCTGAAGTTGGTTTGTCAGTTGAAATTTTTGAAACTATTCCTGCTAATTGTATAATGTTTATGCTTGTTACTGTATTTAAGCTAGTTACGGTTAATATTGCATTTCTTGCTTCAGAAGAGTTCGCTTCTAGCGGTTTAAAATTTAATATTCCATTAGTTAATCCAGTAATTGAGTTTACTAACAACCAAGATGGGATACCTGTGATAGTCCAAGCTGAATTGCTTGTTATGCTCACGCTTTGACTAGAATTTATTCCAGATAATGAAACCACAGAACGTCCTAATCTTAAAACTGGTAGTGGTAAATTAGAAAATCTAAAAGAAACAATCTGAATCTCAGTAGGTGTTGCTGCGTCATAAGTTTCATATTCTAATTCTAAAACGCCTGGAGTGGAATTGGTATATAATGTAATCTTAAATAATTGAGATGCTCCAGTTACAGAAAGTATTGATTGTCCACTTTCTGACGCAGCTCCTGGTTGATTGCATTTTTTAGAGTCGCATAAAGTAAAGACCCAACCAGCAGGTATTTTACTTGTGCTTGTTTTTAATCTGTAAACTAAATTTACGGTTGTATTGGATAAGTTTTTGGCTTTTGCATCCAATAAATACTCTTCATCAGAAACAAAGATTTCAGTTTGATCTATGATTGGTCTTTCAAATTCAAAAGTGTTTGAAGCACTTAAAAGTCCAAAAAATGAGAGATTTAATATAAATATTAAATGTATTGTTGTAGCTATTTTCTTCATTTTTTTTTATTTTATATGATAATAATACAAATTTAATAATTTATTATTAAAAAACATAATTTCACTTTAAAATTTATTTAAAGTGAAATTATGTAAGATAATTAATTATATTTTTAAGTTCTTTTAATTATTCAATCACTAGTTTTTTGGTAATTCCATTCTCGAACTTTATGAAAAATATACCTTTATGAAGATTAGTCGTTTCTATTTTATTATTTAGGATTGGGACATTTAATTTTGTTCCTAAAAGGTTATATACTTCTGATTTATAATCTGAAATTATTTCAACAGTACCGCCTAATGAAATTGGATTGGGATACATAGAAATAATTGTGTTTTCAGGTGATAAGCTACTCAAATTAGTTGTAGGACTAGCTTTTTGACTAACAATTATTTCTTGAAAGCCTTTTTGTCCAGTAATTGTTAAGGTTGCCATTCTTTCAGCACCTGAATTTAGAGAAGGATTTAAAATAATCGTCATGTCGCCTTCACCAGAAATAGGATCTGCTTCTAACCAATTAGGTAAGCCAGTAATTGTCCAGAATGTGTTTGAAGTAATGTTTAAAATACCAGAATTTATATCACTTGAAAGTGTCAAAACCGTCATGTCTAGATTTAATGATTGCGTTGCTCCTTCTTGAAATATATCAATTACCTTTTTAATTCCTAATCCAGATACTGTTACTGTTCCCATTCTTGATTGGGTAGTAGGGTTACTAATTGTTCTAATTTTAAATTGTCCATCATCAATTCCAGTTGCATTCATAATTGAAACCCAAGTCAAATCTTCAAAAACAGTCCAACTTGAATTGCTAGTAACATTTATATCAAATTCTGAAAGGGCAGATGTAGTTGTAACAATTGATTTATCAATAGACCAAGTTGGTATTCCTCCGTTTTGATTAATTTCAAAGAATAAAGTTTGGCTTCCTCCTATTATAGTTACAACTGCTGATCTAAATCTAGAGCTAGGATTTTCAATAAAAGAGAATTCAATATTCTGATTTGAATTTCCAGATGTAGTTGACAATGTAATCCAGTTTGGCAATACAGAGGCAGACCAAGTTATGTTACTAGTGATGGTAAAAGTAGCAGTACCTGCAAAGGAATTGACACTCATATTGCTAGAAGACAAATTAAATATGGTTGCAGCTGCATTTTGGTTAATTTCAATAACTCTATTTATCGTTGAGCCAGAAACAGTAATGGTTGCAGTTCTATCGGAAGTTATGAGATTTTCTGCTACCGAGAAAGTCAATAATCCATTTAATATTCCTGTGTTGGTAGAAATATTTATCCAGCTATGTGGATTTGAAACTGTCCAATCTAAGTTACTAGAAATATTAACAGATTGCGTAGCTGATGGGTTTGCTACAAATGTTAATGAATTATTTGAAACCGACAATGAAGGCGATTCTCCTAATTGATTTACTGTAATTTCTCGGTTAAATCCTCCACCAGAAACTGTGATTATTGCACTTCTAGACAAGTAATAGTTATTGCTTGAAGTTGAAATTTCTATAGTAGCGTTGTTATTACCACTTGTATTATTCAAACTTATCCAAGTTACAGGATTTGAAACATTCCAGTTTGTATTACTTAGTATATCAACATTTGCAACTCCTGAAGAGGCATTCATTTGAAAGTTGTTGGAAGAAACTGTTAATTCAAAGTTTGCACCTGCTTGAGTAATGTTTACTATTTGGATTAAAGATGCTGCAGTAACAGTAATTGATGCTATTCTAGCAGTTGTAATTGTATTTTTGCTAACTTCAATGTCTATGGTTTGATTCATAGAACCAGAATTTGAACTTAAAGTTATCCAACTTTGGTTGTTTGAAATGCTCCAATTTGTGTTTGAAGTAATACTAAGACTTTTACTAGAATTTAAGTTATTGTATGTCAAATTATTAGTTGATACTCCCAAACTTGGATTTGCTCCCAAAATGGTTACATTAACAACTTTTGAATTTCCAGATCCAAAATTTAAGGTAATTTGAGCGGTTTTATTCAATATGCTTGTATTTGCACTTGTAT
Source organism: Cytophagales bacterium (assembly GCA_004294265.1). Taxonomy (GTDB): domain Bacteria; phylum Bacteroidota; class Bacteroidia; order Cytophagales; family UBA9547; genus REAG01. The sequence goes on from REAG01000132.1 coordinate 30,285, forward strand.
TTGCAGTTAAGGTCATGTTGCCAAAGCCTGAATTGGTGCTTAAAGTAAGCCAAGTTTGGTTACTGGATGCTGTATATGAAGTATTGCTCGAAATAATTATATTTTGAGAACCTCCAGCCGAAGTTTTACTAAAACTTGAAATATCGGTTGAAAGTACAGGAGTAGCTCCTGCTTGGCTTACAAGTACTGATTGAATAGACCCTAAAACACTTACAGAAATAATTGCATTTCGAGAAGAAGTACTTGTGTTTGTTGTTGCTGTTATACTTGGAGTTGCATTACCTGAGCCACTTAAAGCACTTGATGAAAGCCAAAGACCTGAGCTTGATAATACCCAATTTGTGTTTGTTAAAATATTAATATTTTGAGAAGAGCCTGCTTCTCCATAACTAATACTTGCAGGATTTACAGTTAAAACAGCTGACGCTCCGTTTTGGGTTAAAGAAATGACTTGTTTTAATGAACCTCCAGAAATAGTAATTTCTCCAGCTCTTGGTGTAATATTTATATTTGAACTAGCTGTAATATTAAAGCTTCTTAAACCTGCTGTACCTGAAGTAGTTGAAAGTGTAACCCAAGCTACATTTGATGAAACTATCCAATTAACATTGCTTGTAACTGTTACTCCTCTAATTCCTCCTGACGAATTATAACTTAAACTCGTAGGATTTAAAACCATGCTTTCGTTTGCTCCTGTTTGAGTTATGGTAATAAACTGAGTTAAAGATGCACCAGAAACCGTAATAATTGTGCTTCTTGAAATAATAGAAGTATTTTCATCGGCTGATACATTTACGTTTGCATTTCCTGAACCTGAATTACTCCCTAACGTGAGCCAAGCTACTGTTTCATTTACAGTCCAAGTAGGTAAATTACTTGTTATAGTTAAGTTTTTTGAACCTGCAGCCGAACCAAATCCATAAATTGTAGGGTTTACAACTAAAGATGGTGTAATTCCAGGCTGAGTAACAGTTAAAATTCTTGATAAAGTACTTCCACTAATAGTTACACCTGCCGAACGAGAAAATATGGTCGTATTGGGGCTAGATGTTACAGTAAAAACACTGTTCCCGTTTCCAGAAGTTATATTTGTACTCAACCAAGTGGCATTTTCAGATACTGTCCAACTCATATTACTAGTTACTGTAACTGGATTTAAACTTCCTGCTTGTGCAGGATTCAAAGCATTTGGATTGATAGTTAATTGCGGAGCTGCTCCTGTTTGGGTAATATTTACTATGATATTGTTACTGCCAGACGAAAAAGTTATCGAACCTGTTCTTAAAGTAATACTTGCATTTGCACTTGCAGTAGAAGAAATAACTAAATTTGTTGTGCCACTAGCAGAGCTTAAAGTAATCCAACTTGGTGTTCCACTAGTGTTCCAATTCATATTGCTTGTAATCGAAATATTATTTGATGACGAGGCAGAACCATATACCAATTGAACAGGATTAACATTAAAAATTGGTGCAGCACCTGCTTGAGAGACAGTTATTGTTCTAGTTATACTTCCGCCTGTAACAGAAATAGTTGCAGTTCTAGCATTTGTACTCAAATTAGCAGTTGCATTTGCAGTAAGAGTTCTATTTCCACTACCTGAAGCAGTACTAAGTGTAAGCCAAGCTGCATTATCTGCGGTTACCCAACCACCAGAACCAGTTATAGAAAAATTTAAACCACTAGCTGAGGCAGGAAATGAAAGGGACATAGGTGCTAGAGTCAAACTTCCGCCAGGAATAAAGTTTCTTGCAATAGCTGCGTCTAAAGCAGCTACATCTAAATAATAACCATAAGATGTTAGTTTTTTTGTTTGAGGATCAAAAATTCTGTACGAAGAAGGCATTCCTGGACCCATCCAAAAAGCTGTGTTTTTGTCGTTGTGATGTGGTCTTCCAAGAGCTCCATCCCACCAATAAGATTCCATAAAAGTAAAATTTGCTTGATTCAAAAAAGAAGATTGTGTAAGATTTTTTTGACTTCCAACTTCATCGCAATCGCTTGTCTGACCTTCTAGCCTTGCGACAACATGCCACAAACGTATGTTTGGGAGTCTTGAAATTATGTCATTTTTTGCTGCATTTGCTGCAATTACACAATACGGACAATTACTTGGTGAAGTAACTACAAGCACAACTTTTCCATAAGTATCTATTTCTTGATTTAGGGTTCTAGGAGTCTCAGCAGGCAAACAATTAGTTGCAGCAGCTAAAGGAAATGTGATATTCAATATATCACTCGATGGACCACCAATTAATAACTCTCCATTAATATGAGAATTTGCATCACCACCATCTGGTATTCTGATGCCATTTACAGTTACAATTTGAGAATAACTTACTATTGAAATAGTTAATAGTAAAAACGAAAATTTGATAAAATTTTTCATGATTTATTTATGTTTTATGTTGGAATAATTACAAATATAAATAATATTTTTATCAACAACAATATTATTTGTTAAAAAATTAAACATTTATAAAAACAGAATTTCAAAAATCTAAATCTAAAAATGGAATAAAATTATGATATTTACTTAACTGACAAAACGCAGGGCAATATTTATTTTGAAATTTTTGATATTATTAATAACTTTAGATGATTTAAAAGATTGAAAAAAAAGATTTTAAAAATTTCTTGCCTAACATCCAGGGCAAACGCATTTAAGATAAACAATTGTTTTAAATTAAAATATTACTAATTATTAACATAAATTTAACTAAAAATAGTTGAATTTAAGGGTTGAATTCTGCTTTTTAAATTTTAAAATAAAGTAATATTTCTTCATTTAATAAAAAATAATTCTTTTTTTGAATTAAATATTTATCAAATATATTTAAAATTATAATACTTAGAAAGATTCATTTTTAAAATAAAATTATCTCATTCAATTTATAATTATATTTTTACTT
>REAG01000365.1 GCA_004294265.1 Cytophagales bacterium
AATCTCTTCGGTTTCGGTGCTTGCTTTTGATAGTTGATGAAAGTATGTATTTACAATTTTTTTATGTCCATTTTGATTTGTAAATCCTATTTGAGAATCGGTTAATACTAATAAATTAAAATTTTCAAAATAGGCATTAAAAAGTGTTTTTAAACTATCATTTGAAACTATCATTTTTAAAACAATTTTTTTATGCTCATTCATTTTTCTTACGTAATCATAATCTTTTCTGATAATGTAATCCTTTTCAATACGCCTTGTGGTAAGTAAAACTACTTTATTAAAAGATGTGAATTGTTTTTCAATTTGATGGATTTTCTTACGCATTTCTCCTTCTATTCCAAAGTCTTTAAATCCTCTTGATCTATATAAATTAGTAATTTTATTAAATTCTGAGGCGTAATTTTCAAGATTTTGTTGTATTTTAGTTATTGAATTGTCGGTTTCTATGGCATGATATTTTGATTTTGACTGTAAGTTGAAAATATCAGATTGCATTTGTTCAACTGATTGATTAAATAATTTTATATTTTTACTATTATTACTTATATAAAAATTGTTTTCGGAGGTTTCATTGGCATAAAAGTTAGTTTCATATTCTTTTAACTTTGATAAATTAACGATAATTTTAAAAATATTTTTTTGAACGTCTTGTATTTCTGTTAATTTAACGAAATACCAATAGCTACTTGCCCCTACAAATAATAACAAAAAGGTAAAAAATAAATAAGATATTAATAAATTTGATTTAAGAGATGTTTGAAACATAGAGGTTGTTAAGAATAAAGTTAGGCGTCTAAATAATATTCAATTTTGCGTGGATAATGCTTTTGAGATGCATTAGAATCAGCTTTTTGATGTCCGATAGAGCGTAATTCTTTGTTAGAAATTGCTAAGAAGAAATTGTCTTGGTCTTGTTGTTTAAGGTTATTTGCGATTGTTAGCTTTTCTAATTTTTGCGTTGTAGCAAGGTTTATTTCTCTCAAATTTTCAATTTCTATTTGATGTTTGTTTTTTAAATCATCTATTTTCAATTTGGCATTTGCTAATTGAAGAACATCAATATTTGCTTTATTTAATAAACTTTGTGAGTTAGTAATAAATTGATGTTGAAGAAATGAAGAGGCAATGTTTTTTCCGATAGTTTCTAAAAATAAAATCTGAAGTTCTGTAATTGGTTCTAAACTGCAAATTTCAAGCACTGCAATAACCTCTGAATTATTCAGAAAAGGCACAATTACTACTTGTGAAGGCGAAGTATTTCCTAATCCTGATGTAATTTTTATATAATCAACAGGTACTTTTTTTAGAACAATAGTTTGTTTTTCGGCTGCACATTGTCCTACTAAATCCTCGTATAATTGAATAGTTTTATTGGCATATTTTTTTCTTTGATAGGCATAGGTTGCTTTTTGTACAAATTCTATATGGTTGCAATCAAAATTTTTGATAAAAATAGCGGCTTGGTTGGCTTTTAAATATTGAACAATAAATGATAAAAGTGTTTGAGCCAAAGTTTCGTGCGAATCAATGTTATACAACAACTCTGTAATTTTATTTTGACCTTCATCGAACCATTTTCTTTCGCTTTCGATTTGTTTTTGTGTTTTGAATACTTCAATTAAATGATTTAAATTGGTATTTACTCCGTCATTTTGACTTCTTAATGTAAGTTTTGGTATATTTTCATTTTCAATTATTTGATGAATGGTGGTAAATATTTTTTGATAATTAAATAATAAAAGTTCAAAATTATCATTTATATTACTTAAAATATTTTCGTTTTTATTTTTTTCAAATTTTACTTCTAAATTACCATTTGCTAGCTCATTTGATACTTTTGAAAGAGCAATACTTGGCTTAATAATTTGGTTTTTAAAATAAAAAACACTTTTTATAAAAAGAAATATTAATACCAGTACAATCAAAGCAAAAACAAATAAAGATGCTACAATATATTGCCAACTATCGTGAATATCATTATTTGAGTTGGCTAACATTTTGTTGACGGTTTGATTTAATTGTAAAAAATTATCATTTATTTTGGCTTGCAATCCTAAATTTTTATTAAATCCTAATGTCTTTTCAATATAAACAATTTTATTGAAATCAGTTTGGTAGGAAATCAATATATTTTTTAATTCATTTTCACTTAATTTTTGTTGTAATTCGTTGGCTGTGGACTTAAATTTGGTTACATAACTCAAATCTTTGCGTAAGAAAAAATCTTTCTCGTGTCTGCGTAAAGTTAATAATAATATTTTATTTTCTTTAGAAACATTATTTTCTAATATGTGTATTTTCTTACGCATTTCTCCTTCAATTCCTGAGTCTTTAAATCCTCTTTGGGTACATTTTGTATTAATTTGAAGCATATTTTGTTTAATTTGACTTACAATTTGCAAGACTGAATTCCTGTATATCATAAGTTCAGGAATTGATTCGTAAGTAGTAATTAGCTTATTTATTTTATCGTATGTGGCATAAACCAATTGACTGTCCGATGAATGATGCTCTACGTAAATATCGTAAAAAAATGATTTTGAAATGGTTTCTGATTGGGTTATAGCATCAGAAAACGCCATTGCAAAGGCTGCTCCGCGGTCTGCCTCTTTTATTTTTAAAACTGCAAATAAACAAAGCGATAAGGCAAATAATAAGGCAAAAACCATAGCTACACTTTTTTTAGTATTAATGATGCAAAACTAAACTTCAGATATGAACTATATGTGTTTTAAAGGTTATATAATTATTAAATATAATAGTGCATTTTAAAGCTAAAAATCACGTTTTAATAAAAAAAAATAAAGTTAAAATATGACTCTACAAATTGTATTATTTGAGGATATATTTATTGGTTAATGTATATAGGTGTATTATAAAAACTGAAAATGTTCGTTTTAATTATTATTACCAATATAACATACTGATATATATTTTTATTTAAGATAAATAATGTTAATTTTGTTAATAATTAATTAACATTTAATATATTATGGTTAAAAAAACAGAAAAAACATCCAGCAAATTATTAACTACCGAAATGGTTGATGCCATTCAAGTACACTTAGATGAGATAAAGAAACTGACTGAAAAATGCGTTGAAGCGTATCATTCAGAAGTGAGTGATTCGAAGAAAGACAAACAAATGACCGATACTTCTTTACAAAAGATACTAGAAGTAATGGAAAAGTATCCTCAATTTGTGCCTCCGTATGTTGAGCAATCAGAATCTAAAATTGATTTAGAGAATTTTGTAAAACTCGACATCATTAGTGCAAAACTCAAAAACTTGTCGAATCATTATCGCAATGTTTCTAAAAAAGCAAAAACAAATACGCAAACTACTGCAATGGCGTTTAAAAAAACAGTAAAACAAGCCATGAAACTAGAAGTAGTTGAGGCAAAAGAAGCATTTTTGGAAATCGAATCTTTTTCGATTTAATAAAAAACAGCTATGCCCGTGGTTCGAGCACGGACACGCTGAAAATCAGTTATTAAAAACCTTATTTTTTGCAAATCTATCTTTTTGTTGTTATCAAATAATTACCAAAAAATTAACAAATAATGATATTGTAAAGATCATATAATTACATTTTATCCCACATTGTTGCTGCCCCTTTTAGAAATTACATTTTTAAAATATATTACATTTACTTTTAATCCACATTGCAGCTTCCCCTTATATAAATTGCATTTTTCAAATAAATCACATTTACTTTTAAATAAAATATTTTTTATTTTTTTCAAAAAGTTGATTTAGAGGAAAATTAGGCATTTTAAAAACTTAAAAGTGATTTGTAGTGCATAAAGATACTTATAAGTATCAAAAATTTTACTGAATTTGTATTACTAACACAAATTACGCAAATTAGCATTATTTGAACTATTTATCAAATTTGTAGTACGCAGCAATTTCACAAAAGCATGTCTATTGCTCATGTTAAGCCCTTTTTGGATAGATGGTTGCCATGTGTGGTAACAATTGTAAAAATATTTTGAAATTAAAAACACGCTCAAAGAGCGTGTTTTTAATTTCAAAATATTTTAGTTGAGTAATTATTTATAGAAAAGCCCATATAGCTACACTTTAAATTTAAAACATAAATATTTCTTTCAAAACCCCATCCCTAACCCTTCCCCAAGGGGAAGGGAACTCAAAAA